>JAFWOE010000047.1 GCA_017509985.1 Lachnospiraceae bacterium | reverse complement strand
AGGGTTCGAATCCCTCTCTCTCCGTTTTTGTTATGCCAAAATTGAGATGACGGAAGATTTTGATTCAGACTCAATATCAGAAAAAGTCCGTGCGTCGGACTTCGAACCCTCAGAATAAACGTTACTCATACAGTTAACTCGGTCCAGGCTGCCTTACGGCACACAGGAGATTTCATTTAGTGCTGCTGCATTCCTGCCCTGACACGGTTCGTGAATTCCTGTTGCGTAAGACCCGGACGTCAACGCCACTTATATAAGGCAGCTTCACGCTGATAAGGCCCTCGGCCCGGCATCACCCCTGCTGTAGCGGATTGCAGGTACAGGGCACCGCTGGCTCCCCGGCTGCACGGACAAAGTAGAGTATATACATATATAAATAAAAAGTCAAAACAAAAATGAGTTATACGGCGCTGTACAGAAAATTCCGCCCCGCTTCTTTTGAAGAAGTGAAAGGGCAGGATGCCATAGTTACCACACTGAAGAACCAGATCATGTCCGGACGCATCGGACATGCATATCTTTTCTGCGGCACGAGGGGCACCGGCAAGACTTCTGTCGCCAAATTGTTTGCCCGCGCGGTCAACTGCGAGCACCGGAACGGTGCGGATCCCTGCGGAACGTGCGAATCATGCAGGGCAGCGCTCAGTTCTTCTTCCGTAAACATCATAGAGATCGATGCCGCGTCGAACAATTCGGTCGACGACGTCCGGAACATCCGGGAAGAAGTGGCATACCGGCCGACGGAAGGCCGATATAAAGTGTATATTATCGATGAAGCGCATATGCTCTCCACAGGAGCGTTTAATGCGCTTTTAAAGACTCTGGAGGAGCCTCCGGAGTACGTTATATTCATTCTGGCAACGACCGAGGCCGCAAAGCTGCCGGTCACGATCGTATCCAGGTGTCAGCGGTATGATTTCAAACGGATTAGCATCGATCGGATCGCGGACCGGATCGGGGAGCTGCTGAATGCAGAGGGCATTTCGGCGGATGAAAAAGGCATTCGATACATCAGCCGCCTGGCAGACGGATCCATGCGTGACGCGCTGAGCCTGCTGGAACGCTGTATTTCCGGGTGCACCAACGGCCGTATCTCTTATGATGACATTCTGGAAACGCTTGGGACGGTGGATTCCGAAGGCTTTCATGCAATGCTGGAAGCCGTTCGGGGAAAGAATGTGAAAGGCGCGATCCGGCAGCTGGAAGAATACTCGGTCAGCGGCAAGGACATGTCTTCCTTTGCTTCTGATTTTACCTGGTATCTCCGGAATCTGCTGCTTGCAAAAAGCACGGACGGCCTGGAGGATATGCTGGATGTGACCGCGGAGGAATATCAGGAACTGAAGGCTTCTGCAGAAGGGATACCGGATGAGGAGCTGATACGATATATACGCATCTTTTCGGCCCTGGGCGGGACACTGAGAAATTCGGTATCGAAACGGGTCGATGTCGAAATGACGCTGATCCGGCTTTGCCGGCCGGAAGCAGATACCGATACGGATGCTCTGAAAGCCCGTATCCGCGGGCTGGAAGAAAAGCTGGAAGAACTGAAAACGGATATTCCGAAGATGGCTGCGGCTGTACCGGCGAACGTTTCCGCACGCACAGAAGCCAGGCCGGAAAAAAAGACTTTTATTAAAAAGGCAGCGCCTGCCGGTATCGTCCGGGTAAAAAAGAACTGGAACAGCATTCTTGCGGGTCAGAAAGGCCTGGTAGGAAGCATGCTGGAAGGAGCCGTACCGGTCTATGATGCATCCGGAGAAAGCAATATTCTTTATATAAGCGTAAGAAATGAAACCGTTAGGGATTACCTGAAGGAAGTCGCAGACTGCTCCGTGCTGTTCGGCGCAATATCCGAAGCGGCCGGAGGCACGGTGGAGACGGTATTTGTTACCAGTTCCGATGTCTCCCGGTCCGACCGGCTTTCTGAAATCGAAGTGATCGAAAATATTAAGAAACTGATAAATGCGGACGTCGAAATCGTTGATTGATCAAGGAGGTCATTGATAATAATGGGAAAAAAAGGCGGATACCCCGGCGGCATGGGCGGGATGAATATGAACAACCTGATGAAGCAGGCGCAGCGTATGCAGAAGCAGATGCAGGAAGACCAGCAGGCGCTTGAAGAGCAGGAGTTCACCGCGACAGCCGGAGGCGGCGTTGTTGAAGTCATCATTACCGGAAAAAGAGAAGTGAAATCGGTTGTCCTGAAAGAAGAAGTAGTGGATCCCGATGACATAGAGATGCTTCAGGACCTGATCGTCGCTGCCGTTAATGAAGCACTTAAAAAAGTAGACGACGCTCAGGCAGCTGCAATGTCGAAACTGTCCGGAGCTATGGGCGGATTTGGCGGATTCGGAGGACTCGGATTCTGATGGAGCTGTACAGCGGACGAATCAGCGAACTGATCGGGCAGTTGGCTAAGCTTCCCGGAGTCGGGACAAAAACAGCAGCGAGGCTGGCATTCCATATCATCAACATGCCGGAAGACCGTGCCAGAGCGCTGGCGGATGCGATCGTCAGTGCGAAGGAGAATGTTCATGAATGCACCTGCTGCCATACACTGACGGACGGGGAAATGTGCCCTGTCTGCCAGGACGAAAACCGGGACCGGACCACGATCATGGTCGTGGAGAATTCGAGGGACCTGGCCGCATATGAAAAAACCGGAAGATATAACGGCGTATACCATGTGCTGCAGGGAGCGATCTCGCCGATGCTCGGCATCGGCCCGGAGGACATCCGGCTGAAAGAACTCATCAAAAGGCTGGAAGGCGATGTAAAAGAGGTGATCATTGCCACAAATTCGAGCCTTGAAGGCGAGACGACAGCCATGTATATCAGCAAACTGATCAAGCCGACGGGGATCAAAGTTTCCAGAATTGCGAGCGGAGTCCCGGTCGGAGGAGATCTGGAATATATTGACGAAGTAACGCTGTTCCGCGCCCTGGAGGGCAGAACGGAATTATAGCCTTACGGATAATGCACCGGTGCGCACACCGGATACGGCAGGAGATGGAATATGATTACGGATGAATTGAAAAAAACAGCAACGGAAATCCGGAAAAACATTTTGATCGCGACCCATGCGGCGAAGTCCGGGCACCCGGGCGGTTCGCTGTCCGCAGCGGATATTTTTGCTTATCTGTACTTTGAGGAAATGAACATCGATCCCGAAAATCCCGACGATCCCGACAGGGACCGCTTTGTCCTTTCCAAAGGACATACGGCTCCGGGACTTTATTCGGCCCTGGCGCTGCGAGGGTATTTCCCGGTAGAAGACCTGAAAACACTGCGCCATATCGGGTCGCCCCTGCAGGGCCATCCCGCCATGGATCATGTAAAAGGAGTCGATATGTCCAGCGGCTCCCTGGGTCAGGGCCTGTCTGTGGCCTGCGGAATGGCCATGGCAGCAAAGCTTTCCGGAAAAACCTACAGGACCTACTGCCTGGTCGGCGACGGAGAACTGCAGGAAGGCCAGATCTGGGAAGCGGCAATGTTTGCAGGTTCCCGGAAGCTGGATAACCTGGTCGTAATTGTTGACAATAATGATCTGCAGATCGACGGCCGTGTCGGCGACATCTGTTCGCCCTATCCGATCGATGAGAAATTTAAAGCGTTCGGCTTTTTTGTGATCAAGGTCCGCGACGGCAATGATCTGGAGCAGCTGGAGCCGGCTTTCGAAGAGGCGGCTTCGCTGAAAGGAAAGCCGACAGTCATCATTTGCAGGACTGTCAAGGGAAAAGGAGTTTCGTTTATGGAAGACCAGGCCGGCTGGCACGGGAAGGCGCCGAACGATGAGCAGTTGGCGCAGGCACTGGCAGAACTCGGGTAACAGCGCATCGATCGGAGAAGAAATATGAGTGAAATAATTAAAATAGCAACCAGGGAAAGCTACGGAAAAGCGATCACGGAGCTTGGCAGAGAGCATGAGGAGATCGTCGTTTTGGATGCAGACCTGGCCGAAGCCACAAAAACAGCCGTTTTCAGGAAAGAGTTTCCCGAAAGACATATCGACTGCGGGATCGCGGAAGCAAATATGATCGGGATCTCTGCAGGCCTGGCCACAGCGGGAAAAGTTCCTTTTGCCAGTTCTTTTGCAATGTTCGCTACGGGACGCGCGTATGAACAGATCCGGAATTCTGTCGGCTATCCGCATCTGAACGTCAAGATCTGCGCAACGCATGCCGGACTGACGGTCGGAGAGGACGGCGCGACCCACCAGTGCAACGAGGATATCGCACTGATGCGGTCGATACCGGGAATGACGGTGATCGTTCCTTCGGATGATATTGAAACGAAAGCGGCTGTCCGCGCAGCCTACGAATATCAGGGACCGGTATATATAAGACTCGGCCGTTTTGCCGTACCGGTTATCAATACAAATGAAGATTATTCTTTTCAGATGGGAAAGGGCATTAAACTTCGTGACGGCAGCGATGTTTCTGTCATAGCGACCGGACTGATGGTATCCTCTGCACTGGAAGCGGCGGAGATCCTTGCCGGAAACGGGATCAGCGCTTCTGTTGTAAATATTCATACGATCAAGCCGATCGACCGGGAGATCATCGTTGAGGAAGCCCGGAAAACAGGACGGATCGTAACGGCAGAAGAGCATTCCATTATCGGAGGACTCGGATCCGCAGTTGCCGAAACCGTAGGGGATGAGTTCCCTGTTCCGGTTCATCGGGTAGGAATGAATGACACATTCGGAGAATCCGGACCGGCGGCTGATCTTCTGAGAAAATACGGACTGGACGGAAAAGGCCTCGCGGACAACATCATGGCGTGGATGAAAGGATGATCATACCGTTCAAAAAACAGGAGAATATCAAAACCGTGCAGAAGCCAAAGCTCATAATAATCGGAGCTTTGGCTGTTTGCGCAGTGCTGATCCTTCTGGCCGTGATCGTCCGGGGCGGATTCCGGGGGTTTGACGTTGTCTATTCGGATCCGAATGAGAACGTCCTTGCTTACCGGTATTATCCGTACGGAAGCGGTATCCTGAAAGTGGCTTCGGATAACACATCCTATATAAATGAAAAGAACGAAGTATACTGGACCGCATCCTACAATATGACAAATCCCAGGGCGGTGTTCTGCAAGGATGTGGCTGCGGTTTACGATTATTACGGAAGCTCCGTCGTGATCTGCAACAGCAAAGGGCCGTTTAATTCCGTAACGACGGCCATGCCTATAATAAAAGCAAGTGTTTCCAAAGACGGCAGCACAGCCGTGATCACGGACGACGGAACCAATGCCTGGATCGAATACTTTGACAAGACCGGCTCCCGGATATCTTCGGTAAAAACAACGATGGATGCAACCGGCTATCCTTATGATGCGGCCCTTTCGCCGAGAGGGACGGTGCTTGCGGTTTCTTATATAACCTATGAAGACAGCCAGATGACTTCCAGGATCTGCTTTTATAATTTCGGTGAAGCCGGAAGAGAGAATGCGGATAATATTGTCAGCTCCTTTACGTATTCAGGACTTCTCGTAACGGAAATCGAGTACATCGGTTCGGACACGCTGGTCGCGTTTACGGAAGAAGGGGCATTGTTATATAACGGCGCGGATATTCCTTCGGAAAAAAGGAACACCAGGATCAGCGGCGATATTCTGAGTGTGTTTACCGGACCGTCCTATTACGGATTCGTATACGCTGATCCCCGATCCTCTGCACAGAAGATCGCGATCTACAGTCCTTCCGGGCACAAAAAGGCGGACAGGGCAGTTGATATCGCATACACGACGATCGTCTGCGGAACTTCCGATATCGTACTGCATAACGGAAGCCAGATCTGTATCCTTTCTCCCGGCGGAAGGAAAAAGCTGGAATTCATATCGGAAGAACGGCTGAGGAATCTGGTGCCTGCCGGCGGAAACCGGTATGCCATGACAACGGAAAATGAATTCCGGCTGGCAAAACTTAAGTAATATCCACTCACATTCCGGTTAAAAAAATCCCCTGAAAAAATATTTTGTTTTTTTTAAAATATCCTGTTGACAAAAGAAATCAAAAGAGGTATCCTTATGAAGCTGTCCCCCAAGAGGGGACGAGATCCTTGACAAAACAACAGTAAAAACACATCCTCGAAAACGATTCCAAAAATAATGTAAATCAGGATGAATTAGCCAAGTGTTAATTCTGACGATCAATCTTTTTCAGAGAGT
>JAFWOE010000046.1 GCA_017509985.1 Lachnospiraceae bacterium | reverse complement strand
TTCTTGCGCCGATGATGGTATCCGAATTCATGAGGAGGTAACAGGATGTTTTGGGATAAAGTGGCCGGTGTATATGATATCTTCGTCAATGTAATTAACAGGAGGACGCACAAGAAGCTGAAGAAAATCGTAAGGAATCTGATCGAGCCTTGCGATATTGTGCTCGAATGTGCCTGCGGAACAGGGCTTCTGAGCGCCGTTATCGCACCGAAATGCAGACAGCTTACAGCAACGGACTTCTCTGAGAAGATGCTTAAGAAAGCTGAAAAGAATTGCCGTGTTTTCCGCAACATAACTTATGCTCAGACTGACATCACTGCACTTCCATTTGCAGACTGCAGTTTCGATAAGGTCGTAGCCGGAAACGTGATCCACCTGCTGGACAACCCGCTGACAGCTCTCGGTGAACTGAACCGGGTATGTAAAGACGGCGGTATGCTGATCATCCCGACCTACATGAATAGAGACGACAAAGGGAAAATAAGCGGATTTGCCGGAGCTGTCGGAAAAGCCGGCGCGGATTTTAAGAGGCAGTTTACTGTGAAAAGCTATAAACAGTTTTTTCTGGGCGCAGGGTATCCCGATGTGCAGGTCTTGTTGGCTGACGGCCGCATTCCCTGTGCAGTGGCAGTTATGAGAAAGGCACCAAAAAATGAAAGTGTATGAGTTTGGAAAAGAACATACGAAATTGTTCGTCATGTTTCAATGTGCGGTCGAACCCTGGTGGGTGTTCAAGGCATCTGCCGAGGAGATGGCCAGGGACTATCATGTATATCTCTTTATCGCGGACGGTCATGATGGGCTCGGCACCGAATTTGTCTCTTTGGAAAAATACGCCAGTGACGCTGCGAAGTATCTGAGGAGGCAAAGAATCGGCCGGGTAGACGCGATGTACGGCGTTTCCATGGGCGGCGCTGCCGTGATCCGATTTCTGGCGACAGAGGATATACCAGTTGAGAAAGCGATTATCGATGCCGGGATTACGCCGTATCCGTACCCGAAGCTGATCTGCAGACTGATATCTGTCAAGGACTGGATCATGATCATGCTGGCTACCAGGTCCCTTCGGATAATGAAGCTTGCCTGCCCGCCGGAGAGGTGGACGCCAAAAGGTGAGGACCCGGAGAAACATTATCGGGCTTTGTTGAAATTTTATAAGAAGCATTACTCACCGAGAACGATTTATAACGTTTTCTGGTCCACGGATAATTACTCCATGCCGGATGATGTTCCTCGGGTAAATACAAAAATAGAGTACTGGTACGGAGAGGAAGAGAAACGGGCAAGAGGGAAGAGCACGATATCGAATTCGTTTGTCGGACCTATCCTCAGACCGTTCTCAGAGAGTTCAAAGGCCTGGCTCATGCGGAGCTGGTGATGATGTTTCCGGAGCGGTTTGCCAAAGAAGTAAAAAGATTTCTGGAGTGTCCGGCATGAATTCCGGGCACGCCAAGTTAGCAGACTGGGGCTTTATGCATTTGCCTGAGATGACACCGGGAAGAGCCGTGGATCACAGTGCTGGCGAGGAAATAACTACGTCGGGATATGCTCCGCACGCTATGAAGCCGGCCGATATTGTAGGAAGGGCTGCATTCTTACGAAGGTATGGGACCAAGGAGCCGAAAGCAAACTTTATGAAAGATTTTTGTTGACATATCCGCACGGATAGTGTATTATTCTTTTTGTCGTCAAACGACAATGCGCGAGTGGCTCAGCGGTGGAGCACCACCTTGCCAAGGTGGGGGTCGCGGGTTCGAT
>JAFWOE010000045.1 GCA_017509985.1 Lachnospiraceae bacterium | reverse complement strand
CATCGTAGTCTTTCATTGTGATAACCACCGTTTTTCCCTCCGAATGAAGCTTTCTCTTCATTCAGAGTACTGACTGGGTGGCTCACTTTCAAGTCAGCGTTTTATGCTAAAGTGGCTCACTTTTAGATTAGCATTTATACTGCGGGGTACCGGCATATCCGGTCTTAAAAGTGCTGCGGACGCAGTCAAACGCCGGTACAGCTCCTTTTACAGCTGTTGTTTTGCATGAAGCATATTCAAATCCTGCAAAATAATTCGTCTAATTACCGATTGACGGATTAAAATGCAGGATTTATAATCTTAACTTGTATAATCAAAAAGAGGACACACCTATGTGGGCATCAAACGACTGGAAAGATTATGAGATCCTGGACGCTTCGGAAGGAGAACGTCTGGAGAGATGGGGCGAATATATCCTCATCCGTCCCGATCCGCAGGCGGTCTGGAAAACGCCGAAAACGCATCCTCTGTGGAAAAAGGCCAATGCCCGCTATCACCGCAGCAGCAAAGGCGGCGGGGAGTGGGAGATCTTCGATCTGCCGAAGCAGTGGGAGATCGGCTACAAGGGCCTTCGGTTCAATCTCAAGCCTTTCAGTTTCAAACACACCGGGCTTTTCCCGGAGCAGGCCGTCAACTGGGACTGGATGCGGGAAAAGATACAGAATTCAGGGCGGAAGATCCGCGTTCTGAATCTCTTTGCGTATACCGGCGGGGCTACGCTGGCGTGCGCGGCGGCCAGCGCTTCGGTGACCCACGTGGATGCTTCCAAGGGCATGGTCGGCTGGGCGAAGGAAAACGCCGCCTCTTCCGGCCTTGCGGACAAACCCATCCGCTGGCTTGTGGACGACTGCCGCAAATTCATCGAGCGGGAGATCCGCAGGGGAAACACCTACGATGCTGTGATCATGGACCCGCCTTCCTACGGGAGGGGGCCGAAGGGCGAGATCTGGAAGCTGGAAGATTCGCTTTACGATTTTGTCGTTCTCTGCTCGCAGATCCTAAGCGGCGATCCTCTTTTCTTTGTGATCAATTCCTACACGACCGGCCTGGCCGCATCCGTCCTGACGTATATCTTAAGCTCTGCGCTGAAAGAGAAGGGCGGGAGCGCTCAGTCGGACGAAGTGGGACTTCCGGTCACGTCTTCGGGGCTGATCCTGCCCTGCGGTTCGTGCGGAAGATGGACTCTGTAAAACAAGTTAAGAAAATAATACATCCGGAGGAAATGAAATGAAACCGTACAGTGAGATGACGATCGACGAACTGAAAAACACGCTTGAAACGGAAAAGGCCCGTTACGAAGAGTTTAAAGCCAGAGGGATATCTCTGGATATGTCCAGGGGCATGCCTTCAAAGGCGCAGCTGGACTTGAGCGAAGGCCTTCTTACTGTACTGAGCAAAAACGAAGACTGCAGGACCGAGGGCGGAACGGACTGCCGCAACTACGGCTGTGTCGAGGGCATCCCGGAAGCAAGAAAGCTTATGGGCGAACTGATGGGCGCTCCGGCGGACCAGGTCATCGTCTGCGGCAACGCGAGCCTGAACATCATGTTCGATACCGTATCCCGCGGCTTCACCCACGGCTTTCTTGGCAGCACGCCCTGGAGCAAGCTGGACAAAGTCAAATTCCTCTGCCCGGTGCCCGGATATGACCGCCATTTCGGCGTGACCGAGTATTTCGGCGTGGAGATGATCAATATCCCGATGACGGATGAAGGACCGGATATGGACCTGGTCGAGAAATACGTGAACACAGATCCTGCAGTCAAGGGCATCTGGTGCGTCCCGAAGTATTCCAATCCCCAGGGCATCGTTTATTCCAAAGAGACGGTGGAGCGCTTCTCGAAGCTGCAGCCGGCGGCAAAGGATTTCCGCATTTTCTGGGACAACGCCTACGCTCTGCACCGCCTGGCTACCGAGCCGGACGAGAGGGACGAGCTTGCAAATATCCTGGAGCGCTGCGAAGCCAACGGCAATCCCGATATGGTCTTCCTGTTTGCTTCGACATCCAAGATCACGTATGCCGGCGCCGGGATCGCGGCTTTTGCCTCCTCCAAAGCGAACGTGGCGGAGATGAAAAAGCATATGTCCTTCCAGATCATCAGCCACGATAAGATCAACCAGCTGAGGCATGTGAAATTCTTTAAGGATTTCAACGGTATGAAAATGCAGATGGACAAGCATGCCGGATTTATGCGTCCCAAGTTCATGCTCGTCAATGCCATCCTGAAGAAAGAACTTGAAGGACTGGGCATTTCAAGGTATACTTTACCCAGAGGCGGATACTTCATTTCATTTGATGCAATGGAAGGATGCGCCAAAAAAATCGTAAATATGGCGAAAGAAGCAGGATTGGTATTAACGGGTGCCGGCGCTACTTTCCCCTACCATAACGATCCGCATGATTCAAACATCCGGATCGCTCCGAGTATGCCTGAGAAGGACGAACTGGAACAGGCATCCTATCTTTTCGCGAACTGCGTTAAGATCGCCAGCCTGGAAAAGCTGATTGCGGAGAAGGCATAAGGGAAAGGCCGTACCTGTGTATTCCTGTGTTTTTGCCGGCACAAAAATGAGGTAGAAAATGAAAAACTGGAAAGTCGCTCTGATCATTATTGCAGCATCGGCATGCGGTATCATCGGTGTTCATCACTTTGCGTCCGGAATGATCAATAATTATGGCATGAGCTACTATCAGGATAAGTTTATGCCGGGAACCATTATCAACGGGACGGACTGCACACAGATGACGGTGCCCCAGGTCAAGGAACTGCTTCAGCAGAAGGTCGACAGCTTTAAGCTGGAGATCAAGGAACGCGGCGGAAAGACCGAAGAGCTTACCGGTACGGATCTCGGACTGAAATACGTTGACGACGGATCCGTGGATCAGCTTATGGAAGACCAGGATGTCGAGCTGTGGCATTATTATCTCAACGGAACCCGGGAATTCACCGTAGAGTCCGCGTTTGACTATAACAAAGAGGACATTCCGTTCCTTGTAGAGAATCTGGACTGCATGCAGCCGGAGAATATCACCAAGCCGGAAGATGCCTATATCGACGAGGATCCGAACGGGTTCTTTATCGTTCCCGAAGTGGAAGGCAATGAGGCCGACGAGGCCAAGGTCGTCACCCTGATCGAAAACGCGCTTACCAATCTGGACCTGAACGTGGATCTGGAAGAGGCTGACGTATATTATAAGCCGGAAGTCCTGAAAGACGCACCGGACCTTGTAGCGGCAATGGAGCAGTCGAACCGACTGATCAGCGCGGACATCACTTATGATTTCACAGACCGCCAGTGGAAGGTCGACAAGGAACTGATCCGCGGCTGGATGATCGAACAGCCGGACGGTTCGTGCCTTCTGGATGAAAGCCAGGTCGCTGCCTGGGTCGAAGAGATGGCTTACGCTACCGACACCTTCGGCCTGCCGAGAACGTTTATGACTTCCTACGGCGTACCGATCGAGCTGGAGGGCGGCGGCGATTACGGTTGGGCAATGGATACCGAAACCACGACCGCGCAGCTGATCCAGTATATCTATCAGGGCAGTCAGATGACAGTAGAACCGGCGTATTTCTACACCGCAAACAGTCGTGCGGAAAACGATATCGGCGGACGTTATGTGGAGGTCTGTATTTCCGAGCAAACTATGTGGGCATATGAAAACGGTGAGCTTTTGGTGACCACACCGATTATTTCCGGATGTGTGGAGAAGGGCTTTTCGACACCCTCCGGCAGTGTGTGGGCCATCGATGCCAAGAAGAACGACTGGTGGTTCACGACCTTCCCGGATGCGTTCTCATCCTACTGGATGCCTTTCAACGGGGAATGCGGCATTCACGATGCCAGCTGGCAGGCGGCCAGTGACTATACAAAGACTTTCTATATCTCCAACGGAAGCCACGGCTGTCTGAACACGCCTTATGATGCTGTCCGGATCGTCTTCGGGCACATGGAGATCGGCGATCCGGTCGTCGTCTACTATTCGCTGGACCAGGTTCACGGGCCGGATCCCACGGAAGATCTTGTAGCAGGCTGATTGCAAAAAGAGTATTACTGAAGCAAAGACATGGCCCGTTTTAAGCCGTAAACTGGCTTAGGCGGGCATGTTTGAACTGAGGAGAACGATATGAAGATTGCTGTACTTGCAGGCGGAACAAGCACCGAGCGCGATATCTCCATTGTATCGGGCGCCGGTGCGGCGAAAGCTTTTCAGAGCAAGGGGTATGATACGTATTTTATGGACGTCTTCCGCGGCGTTCCGGACGAAGAGGCCGAAAAGGCCTATACCTTCGTGCAGAACATTGACGACGCGGCCGATGCGATGAAGGCGGCTACCGGGCAGGTTTTTGCAGAAGCGAAGACGCGCAGGGAGTTTTTCGGCCCGAACGTGATCCGGCTCTGTCAGGAAGCCGACAAAGTCTTCCTGGCGCTGCACGGGGCGAACGGAGAGGACGGAAAGGTCCAGGCCGCGTTTGACCTTTTCGGGATCAATTATTCCGGCTGCGGATATCTCGGCAGCGCCCTTGCCATGGATAAGGGACTGACAAAGATCCTGTTCAATTATTTCGGAGTGCCTACGCCGAAAGGCTTTGTGATCAATAAGAACGATCTGGACAAGACGCTTTCCGGCCACGGGCTGAACCTGCCGGTCGTGGTAAAACCCCTGCAGGGCGGGTCGAGCGTTGGCGTGACGATCGCCCGGACCGAGTATGAATATAAAGAAGCGCTCGAAACCGCTTTTGAGTTTGAAAACCGCGCGCTGGTCGAAGACTATATCGACGGCCGTGAGTTTTCCGTGGCGGTGATCGGCCGCAAGCCGTATCCGGTCGTGGAGATTATTGTTCCCGACGGATTTTACGATTACGAGAACAAATACAACGGGATGACGCGGGAAGATTGCCCCGCGGATCTTCCGGAAGAGAAGCGCAAGGAAATGCAGCAGATGGCGGTCGAGGCCGCGGACGCGCTGATGATCGGCGGCTACAGCCGCATGGATTTCATCATGGACAGGGAGTGGAAGATCTACTGTCTCGAGGCGAATACGCTTCCCGGCATGACCCCGACCAGCCTGATCCCGCAGGAAGCGGCGGCGCTTGGCATCAGTTATGAGGAACTCTGTGAGATCCTTATGGGCTTTAAACAGGAGAGAAAATGATTCCTTTTGATCTTAAGACCCTGGCGAAGTTTTCCCAGGGTCGGTTTTTCGGAGAGAAAAACACGACAATCACATCCATAACCACAGACAGCCGAAAGGTTGTAAAAGGAAGCCTGTTCGCCTGCATCAAAGGTGGAAAGGCCGACGGACACGACTACATTGAAAGTGCGCTGGAAAAAGGCGCCGCGGGCATTATTTCCGAAAAGGAGCTGCCGGGACTGGCAGTGCCTTATATCCTTACGGATTCCACGCTGACCGCGCTGCAGAACATTGCGCGGGAAATACTTCTGAAGGCCGGGATACCGGTCATAGCGGTCGGGGGATCGGTCGGCAAGACCAGTACGAAGGAGATGATCGCTTCGGTCCTTTCACAGAAGTTCAATGTGCTGAAGACGCAGGCGAACTTCAACAACGAGCTGGGGCTGCCGCTGACCATCTTTGAACTGGAAAAAGAGCATACAGCGGCCGTACTGGAGCTGGGCATTGACGATTTCGGACAGATGCATGTGCTGGCCGGGATCGCGAAGCCGGACATCTGCGTGCTCACCAATATCGGCGACTGTCATCTGGAGAAATTGGGCGACAGGAACGGTGTCCTGAAGGCCAAGACCGAGATGTTTGATCATATGAAGCCGGGCGGAAGAGCCGTGCTGAACGGAGATGACGAAAAACTCCGGACGGTGACGGCCGTTCAGGGCAAAGCCCCGCTGTTCTACGGCTTCGGGGAGAAGAACGAACTGACTGCGGTCATTAAGGATAAAGATGAATTCGGAAGCTTTATCGAGATCGATTCGCCGATCGGCAGGATCGAAACGACCGTGAATATGCCGGGCGCGCACATGGTCATGAACGCCATGGCGGCGGCGGGCGTAGGCGTGGAACTGGGCCTGGACGCGGAAATGATTGCTGCAGGTATCGAAAAATACCGGTCCATCGACGGCCGCTTCATGCTCAACAGGACCGATGACTATATCGTAGTGGACGACTGCTACAACGCGAATCCCATGTCCATGAAAGCCTCGCTTTCGGCCCTTTCCGAAATGAACGGAAGACATGTTGCGATCCTGGGCGACATGGGCGACCTGGCCGATGCTTCTGCAAAGCTGCACTACGAAGTCGGCGCGCATTTGGGCGGCCTTAATATCGAAGTGCTCTGCTGTGTCGGGACCTTATGCCGTGAGCTCGGCCGCGGTGCCGAAGAAGCGTACGCCGAAAAACAGCTCACCGGACGGACGGTGCGGTATTACGATACCAAAGAAGAGCTGATCGCAGACTTGCCGGCGGTGCTGAAGAAAGACGATATCATTCTGGTCAAAGCTTCGCATTTTATGGAGTTTGACGAGATCGTAAAGTACCTGAAATGAAACAGCGGCGACGCAGGACCGTCCCCTGTCGCCAAAAAGGAGAGACATCATGAAAGAATCACCATCGATGGACCAGTGGATGAAAGAAGCAAAAGCGGACCCGAAGGCAGCAAGCTCCGGTATGTTTCTGGTGCACAACGGTGTAGTGCGCCAGACAGCCAAGGCGAAGGTTCGCTTCGGAGAAGAGAATACAAAACCGGTCGCCGGCATGTACTTTGCGTATGACGAAGAAAAAGTAAACGCCGCGATCGAAGAGACCTGTAAAATGGACGGGATCTTTTACGTCCGCGTCTGGCTGAACGAAGGAGAACTCAAAGTCGGCGACGACATTATGTACGTTATGATTGGCGGAGATATCCGCCCGCACGTGATCGACGCCCTGCAGAGCCTGGTAGGGTATATTAAAAATGAATGTGTGGTGGAGAGGGAAGAGTACTGATCACTCCGGCAGGAGGCTCATCCCGACACCAAAAGAATCTAGGCCGACATGGCAGCTGATGGAAAGCGTCAGCGGATCATAGTCGACATTCTCTTCCGGGAAGGCATCCTGGACCATTGCATGCCAGATATCGGCATTTTTCGGATCTGCATAGCTGCCGGCGGCGCTGATGCGGATCCGTTTCCCTTCTTTGGGAACCGTATCGTAATATTCGCGTATGGCTGCGATCTCGCGTTCCATACATTTTTTCGTGCCGCGGACCTTTGCGTAGGCGTCCAGCTTTCCGCCTTCGATCACGAGAAGCGGCCGGATGCCGAGGAGCGTTCCGATCGCCGCACCGGCGGGGGTCACTCGTCCGTTGGCCTTCAGATATTTCAGCGTTTCCACACCGATGAAGATCAGCGAATCCCCGGCGGATTCTTCCAGCCGGCGGCAGATCTCTTCGGCGCCTGCGCCGTTGTCCCTGCAGTGGATCGCGTCTTCCACGGAATGCCTCAATGTGACCGAAACGCGGCGGTTGTCCGCAACAAAAACTTTGCCTTCATAATCCTGCGCGAGAGCCGCGGCGGTCTCGTAGGAGCTGCTCAGGCTGCTCGACATCGGGATGTAAACGATTTCATCATAACCTTCTTTGAAAGCTTCTTCCCATGCGCCGGTCACGTCGGCAGGGGAAGGCTGCGAGGTCGAAGCCGGGAGGCCTTTGGAAAGATGCTCGCAGAGCTCTTTGTGTGTTATATCTACTCCTTCATAATAGGAGTTCATATCCAGAACGACAGGCATCGGAACGACGAAGATGCCTTTTTCTTTTGCTTCTTCAGCGAAGATCCCGCTGTTGCTGTCGGTAATTACGGCTGTTCTTTTTTCAGACATAAACAGTACTTCCTCTGTGATTATCCCGCGGATTCTGATGCGGAGCGGGATTTTTTAGTATGAACTTAATACTATTATTTTTATTATTATACTCCAGGATTTAAAAATGTAAATGGAAGCGGGCCGTATAACGAAAAATATGCATATCTATGGAACAGGACAACGTTTTTCTGAAACACCCTTGCTTTAATCCGCAGTCTATATATAATTTAGAGCCATGAGTATTGATATTGTTTTGCATGAACCGGAACAGCCCGGCAACACCGGCGCTATCGGCAGGACCTGCATCTGTGCGGGAGCGGGCCTGCATCTGATCCGCCCGCTCGGCTTTTTTACGGATGAGAAGTCTGTAGCCCGGGCAGGCCTCGACTACTGGCCGCGGCTGAATGTACGGGAATATGACTCCTACGAAGATTTTCTTGCCGCGCACGAGGGTACCCGCATCTGGTACATTACGACCAAGGCGCACCGGACGATCGCTGAAGCGGATTACGCTGACGGGGATTATCTGATGTTCGGGAGCGAAAGCGCCGGCATTCCGGAAGAGATCCTGGCGGAGCATCCGGATCGGTGCGTAAGAATACCGATGAAAGCGGGAGAGCGTTCACTGAATCTTTCGAACGCTGCCGCGATCGCGCTTTACGAAGCTCTTCGGCATATCGATTACGCCGGGCTGGAAAAAGCCGGCGAACTGCACCGGCTGAAGTGGAAAGAATAAAAAAAGAGGCTGCCGGCAGCCTCTGATCTTTATATTCAGCAGTATTCCCCGTACTCGCATCCGGCGTTTTCCAGATGGATCTTATCGACCAGCTTCCCGGCATGATAGAGTTTAACCGTACCGACACCGTTGCCGCCGTTCCAGAGTCGGTTGTGACGCTTTTCGCCGGTCGGGGCCTCGTAATTGATTAAGAGCATGTCTTTTTTCTCACAGGTGATGTCTGTGATCATCCGGTCGTTTCTGGCCTTCTGGTCGACGTGCCAGATGATCTGTGTATCGGTTTCGCGGCATTTGAATTTCGTCCTGGTAAATGTCCAGAACTTGGAGAAGTTGAATTCATATTCCGTGCCTTCGTAATAGAAAGCAGAAAGGAGTTTTCTGGGCAGGGCAACCGGCCCGATCTTCGGGCAGCCGCCGCCGATATCGAATACGCTGTTTTTCAGCTTTTCGCCGGTGATCTCACTGGTAAGGTTGCAAGAGGAGAGCCATACCCAGGGCGATGTGAAGTCCTTGCCCCAGTTCTTGTCGGAGTAGCCGTAACAGTCCTCAGGCGATACGATATAGCGTTCTCCGTTGCAGATGACTTCTCCGTTGAAGGCGGTCTTCATGCCTTCCGCATGCCAGAACATTTCAAAGAGCTGCAGCTTTCGAAACAGTTGGCTTGCGCCGTATCCGACATTGTATGCGATCTTTTTCCTGATCTTTAAATTCCAGGAGATCTCTCCGGCGTCGCACAGCCATTCCGGATGAGCTTTGGCCTCTTCCGGCGTAATCGAAACGCTGCCGTACGTCTCGGTTTCCGTCATAAAGCAGTCGTCCGCTTTTACTTTAAAAGGGATTCCCATGGAAAGATAGATCTTGTTCCAGCCGAAGAAACGGTGCAGCTGGATCGCATTCTCGCCCCAGGCACCGACGTTGACCATAAGATAGGAGGGCCGCTTTCCGGCCTTTTTGTTTTCTTCAAGCTGGCCGAATACGGGTTCGTCTCCGCCGAGATCGGGGTTGCAGACAAAGAATTCGATGAAGAAAGGTCTCTTTTCGCCTGTTGCTTCATTGGTCGCGGTAAAGGAATGCCACCACCAGTCGTATCCGCAGTTTGCCTGTTCACCGAACAGCTGACAGGCGTTGCGGCTGATATCGTGTTTGTTGAACATAGAACGGTACCTCCGTTGATCCGTTTGGAAAGGTTACAGGGACGTTTCAGTTCGACTCTGCAGGCAGGAAGATAACTTATTGATCATTTTAACATAGATGGAGAAGTCAGGGAATAGGGGAAAAGGGAATGTTTTGCCGGATTCGTTTACTTTTTTCCGCGGCAGGTATATCATGTGATTATGAATATGGCAATGATTCAGCAGGACTGAGATCACCGAAGCAGAGGAGACTATGGATCCGGCAGCTTCGTTACATAAAGACCTGATTACAGATTGAACAGAAGGGAAGATCACTATGGATAAACAGACTCTGATCGACGAGATCATAAAAGCAGAATGGCCGATGTTTCATAACGTAAACGGAGACTACCGTGTCGGCTGTCAGGAAAGTCCGGATACATTCCGGCGGATGCGCGGTGCGCAGTATGAAGTCTGGAATCCGGAAGTCTGCGAAAGCTACCTGGAAGATTTGCAGAACGCTGCGAAAGAAGGCAGGAACCTTCCGAGAGAAAAGTATATCCATATGATGGCGACTACGGCTCCTGTGGAGTATGAGTATTTCAAATCGGATCTTCCGGAGATCTCCGAAGAAAAAAGGACACTGGTTCAGGAGATCTGGAGTATTACAGGAGCACAGACGGATAAGCTCAGGGAAGAGTACCCCCTGATCGCTCTCGGCGGAAGGCCCCTTCATGTAAAGGATGAATTTCCGGGGTCGACTTCGGTTGAGACATATCAGAAAGGCGAGCTTCTGACCTATTCGGAAAAAACGCTGCACCTCCTTCTGGATCAGATCAAAGAGATGCAGAAAGAAGGCCGTGACTACGCCCACGATGTACAGCTGGCCACGGTGCTTGCAGCCGGATATAAATCATTAAGGAATGCCGAAGAGGTCATGCTGGCGGCTGCGAAAAGACAATTTGAGCGGGCCCAGACTGAGGAAATACTGAAAAACAATACCGGATGCCCGAACTGCGGACCGGCTGAGTAATGCCGGAAAGGTTTCTCTGACAAAACGGCGGAATTATGATAAAATGAAAGTGCAGAAAGCATATAAGCTTTTTGAAACAGGTGCTTCTTCGGATCATACGGAGGGGCACGGGGAGATAAGACCGGATGAACCGATTTAAAAAGTGGCTTGATAATCGATGGGTTGCCTATACTCTGGCAGCCTGCATTGCTGTTGCTCTGTTTGTTTTTCTGAACCATCTTTCCCCGGTGATCTCCGGGATCAGCTCTTTCTTCAAGGCGATCTCGCCGATCTTTATCGGCCTGGCTCTGGCTTACCTGCTTGATCCGATCGCTAAGTTTTTCGGGCGTACCCTTTTTAAGGTGATCCGGAAAGAAAGCCGCAACCGTATCGCTTCCGTTGTCCTTGCACTGGTCTGCTTTATCGCATTGATCGTGCTATTCCTGGGCATACTGGTTCCCGCACTGATCAATAGTGTCAAAGACCTGATCATCAATGCGGATTATTATTATGATCGGATACAATGGCTTATTGACTATATCAACAATCTGGAGATCGGCATCCATCTGAATCTGGACGCGGTCATTGACTCGATACGCAACATAGTAAACGAAACATTCGTAAAGCTTACGACCGATTTTACAAGCTTCTTAAGCAGCATCAGCAGTCTCGGAAACCGTATCGTCAATTGGGTGATCGGTATCATAATGGCAGCGTATTTCCTTCTTGGGAAAAAATATCTGCTGAACGGCCTGAATAAGCTGCATCGCGCGGTCGCTACCGAGGAACGGTATCACAGGAATGTATCCTTTTGGAAACGCTGCCACGCGATCTTCATCAACTTCATCGGCTGCGACCTGCTGGATGCGCTGATCGTCGGATTTGCGAACGCGATGTTCATGTCGATCGCAGGCATTCACAATATAGCCATTGTTTCGCTGGTCGTGGGGGTCACGAACCTGATGCCGACCTTCGGCCCGATCATCGGGGCGGTCATCGGCGGGCTGATCATCCTCCTTTCCAGTGCAACACATGCGCTCTGGTTCCTCATCTTTACGATCATTATCCAGATCGTTGACGGATATATTATAAAACCGAAACTTTTCGGATCGTCGCTGGGAGTCCCTTCGGTCTGGATCCTGATCTCGATCATTATCGGAGGCAAGCTGTTCGGCGTAGCCGGCGTGATCATAGCCATTCCGGTTTCCGCTGTGCTGGCCATCCTCTACAGAGAGCGTTTCCTCCCCTGGCTGGAGGCGCGGAAGCAATTGAAGGAAGAACGGCTGAGAGCGGAAAAAGCCTTAACGCAGGCTGACGAAAAGCCTGCTGAACTGACAGAAGAGACCGCAGAAGATCACGGAGAAGAAAATGCTTAATATCGGAATTAAAGGAATACAGGAGCTTATTGTAACTAAGGAAAACTGCGCGGGCAGGATCGGCAGCGGCGAGCTGGATGTTTTTGCCACACCGGCCATGCTGGCGCTGGTGGAGAAAACCGCCTGGATGAGCGTCGCGGACGAACTCGAAAAAGGAGAGGGGACCGTCGGAACGAAGGTTTCGCTTTCCCACAGCGCACCGACACCCCTGGGGAAGAAAGTCCGGTGCGAGACGGAACTTGTTGAGATCGACCGGAAACGTCTGGTCTTCAACTTTACGGTATACGATGATTCGGGTGTTGTCGGGAGCGGGACTCACGAACGCTTCATTATCAATTCAGAGAAATTCATAAAGAAAGCTCTGGAAAAAGGTTAAGAATTCAGTTTTCAAGCTTTACCGGCAAGCCGGCAGGGCGGAATAAGGAGGTTGCTGTGCGAAACGAATTCTCATTTATTTCATCGGATAAGGCCACTAAGATCCATGCGGTAGAATGGAGACCGGAAGCAGAAATAAAGGCAGTACTCCAGATCAGCCACGGAATGCAGGAATACATCAAAAGGTATGACCTTTTTGCGGAATATTTAAGCGGAAAAGGTTATCTTGTGGTCGGTCACGACCATCTCGGACACGGAGAATCTGTTGTCGGCGACGAGCCGAGGGGATTTTTCAATGTTGAAAAAGGCAATGAGTATCTGATCGCCGATATCCACAAATTACGCCGGCATACACAGGAGCAGTATCCTGATGTGCCGTATTTTGTCCTCGGACACAGCATGGGATCTTTCCTGATCCGTCAGTATATCATGATGCATGGAAAAGGTCTTGCCGGAGCGATCATCATGGGGACCGGTTCACAGCCGGGAGCGACGCTGAAAGCCGGCAAGGCGATCTGCCATATCTCCGCCCAGCGCAAAGGCTGGGACGGCACCAGCGATAAGATCGACGCGATGGCTTTCGGCGCATACAACAAAGGCTTCGTGAATCCGCGCACGACCCACGACTGGCTGACGAAGGATACGACGATCGTCGACAAATATCTGGCCGACCCGATGTGCAATTACCAGTTCACCGTCAACGGCTACTACCAGATGTTCCGCGGGATCGAGTTTATTCAGAAAAAAGCGAATATCAGCCGGATCCCGAAAGAACTTCCGCTGTTCCTGGTATCCGGTTCGGAAGACCCCGTAGGACACAACGGCAAGGACGTCGAAGCCCTCTGCGATCAGTACCGCAAGACCGGGCTCAATGTTTCCCTTAAGATCTATCCGGGCGACCGGCATGAGATACTGAACGAGATCGACAAAGAGATTGTTTTTGAAGATCTTTACAACTGGATGGAAGATATCCGGGTCGGATAATACAGGATAGTGGGAGATACGGCCATGAAGAAATATGTTCTTGCGCTCGATCAGGGCACAACGAGTTCCAGATGTATCATTTTCAGCAAAAACTGTGAGATCGTTTCGAAGGCACATAAAGAATTTACCCAGTATTATCCCAATCCCGGCTGGGTGGAGCATGACCCGATGGAGATCTGGTCTACGCAGATCTCCGTGGCGATCGAGGCAATACAGCAGAAACAGATCGAATGCGATGAAATCGCCGCTGTAGGCATCACCAACCAGCGTGAGACGACCATTATCTGGGACAGGAATACCGGCAAACCGATCTGCAACGCGATCGTCTGGCAGTGCAGAAGGACCGCCAAGATGATCGACGCCATCAAAGAAGATGCCGAATTCGCCGGGTATATCCAAAAGACCACGGGCCTGATCCCCGATGCCTATTTTTCGGCTTCCAAGATCGCATGGATCCTGGAGAACGTTCCGGGTGCTCGTGAAAAGGCCGAAGCAGGGGAACTGCTTTTCGGCACGGTCGACACCTGGCTCATCTGGAACTTAAGCGGCGGGACCGTTCATGTAACGGATTATACAAATGCGTCGCGCACCATGCTTTTTGACATCCGGAAGCTTTGCTGGGATAAACGGATCCTGGAATATTTCGGTATTCCGGTGTCCCTGCTTCCGGACGTGAAGCCTTCGTCCTGCGTCTACGGATATACCGATGAAAAGGTTTTCGGCGGAAAGGTCCCTATTGCGGGAGCGGCAGGAGACCAGCAGGCGGCCCTGTTCGGACAGTGCTGCTTCAATAAAGGCGATATAAAGAACACTTACGGGACAGGCGGGTTTCTCCTCATGAACACCGACAAAACGCCGGTAGAGAGCAAATACGGCCTTCTGACGACCATTGCAGCTTCCCTGGAGGATAATATAACCTACGCGCTGGAAGGCAGTATCTTTATTGCCGGCGCGGGAATCCAGTGGCTTCGGGATGAACTGAAGATCATTGAAGACGCACCTTCCACGGAGGAGATCGCGCTTTCGGTAGAAGATACAAACGGAGTATATCTAGTTCCGGCGTTTACAGGTCTGGGCGCCCCGTACTGGAATCCTTATGCGAGAGGCTGCATCGTCGGACTGACTAGAGGCTGCAAAAGGGCTCATTTCGTTCGTGCTGCCCTCGAGGCGATGGCGTACCAGAGCCGCGACCTGATCGAACTGATGGAAAAGGAATCGGACATGCCCATCAGCAGCATCAACGTGGACGGCGGCGCCAGCCTGAACAATTTCCTTATGCAGTTCCAGGCAGACATATCCGAAAAAGTCGTTATCCGTCCGTCCTGCATCGAGACGACCGCCATGGGGGCGGCGTTCCTTGCCGGTCTGGCAGCCGGACTCTGGAAGGACCGTGAGGATCTCAAAGACTGCATATCCGACGGCAGGGCATTTATGCCGGCCATGGATAAAGAGAAGAGAGAAAAGCTTATAAAAGGCTGGGAGCAGGCGGTAGATACGACGATCTACAACGCGAACTGTGCCCGGGAGTAATGCTCGGCAGGCAATGTTGACTTTTTGCCGCGGCAGAAAGATAATGATATGAGCGATCGGCCGGCAGCACTTTTAAGCTGCCTTCGCTGCAGGTTTTATTAAATCGGGAGGAATATCGATTTGGCTATTACATCACTGGTACTGGGCATTGTCGGGATTATGCTGACGCTGTTTTCTGCAGGTTCCCTCGGTATCGTCGGGATGATCTGCGGAATTGCCGGCGTCGTTTTCGGCGTCTTAAGCCGTGCAAAGAAGTCCCGCCGCATTAAAATTGCCTATGCCGGTATTATCCTCTCTCTGATCTCAACAGGGCTCGGGATCATTCTCTTTAAGGCCTGCACGGCGATGGCAATGAGAATGCAGTAGTCTGCCGATACATTAAAAAAAAGGCGCAGAAAAAGCAGGTGATGGGAATCGAACCCACGTGTCCAGCTTGGAAGGCTGGTGTTCTACCATTGAACTACACCTGCATTTCTCTTTTCAGAGCCAAAAATTATTCTAGCACGTACTTTTGTTCGTGTCAACGAAAAATTATAAATCATTCCGACAGCACCGACGAGGAACAGACTTAACGGAGGCATAGTATGAAGCTGGTAGACACAAAAGACGCGGTAGGGCAGATGCTCTGCCATGATATTACACAGATCATTCCCGGAAAGGTGAAGGACGCGGTCTTCCGTAAGGGTCACATCATCACGGAAGAGGACATCCCCGTCCTTCTTTCGGTAGGAAAAGAGCATATCTATATATGGGAAACCAACGAAAACATGATGCATGAAAATGACGCTGCTCAGGTGCTGTACGACCTCAGCGCAGGCGATAATATGCATCCATCCGGAGTCAAGGAAGGCAAGATCGAGCTGATCGCGGACTGCGACGGCCTTCTGAAGATCGACCGTGAAAGGCTTAATACCGTCAACTCCTTCGGCGAGATGATGATCGCGTCCCGGCACGGTGATTTTGCCGTGAAAAAGGGCGATAAGATCGCCGGGACACGGATCATCCCCCTGATCATCGAAAAAGAGAAGATGCAGAAGGTACAGGCTGCGGTCGAAGGAGCGAAGATCTTCAACATCCTTCCTTTTAAGGCAAAAAAATACGGGATCGTTACCACCGGCAGCGAAGTGTTCAGCGGGCGGATCGAAGATCAGTTTACGCCGGTGCTGATCAGCAAGCTGAAGCCGTTCGGCGGCGAGATGGTAGGCCATGCGGTCTGCGGCGACGATCACGTAATGATTACTGAGAAGATCCATGAGATGCTGGACCTCGGTGCGGAGTTCGTGCTCTGCTCCGGCGGCATGAGTGTAGATCCGGACGACCGTACCCCGCTGGCTATAAAAAATACGGGTACAAAGATCGTGACGTACGGAGCGCCGGTGCTTCCGGGCGCCATGTTCATGCTTTCCTATTACGGTGAAAAAAACATCCCGATCGTAGGGCTTCCGGGATGTGTCATGTACGCAAAGCGGACGATCTTCGACCTGGTGCTTCCGAGGATCATGGCGGATGATATTATGACCAAAGAAGATCTGGACATGCTGGGTGAAGGCGGACTCTGCCTCGACTGTGACGTCTGTACCTTCCCGAACTGCGGCTTCGGAAAGTAAGACAGATTGCAAAGAATGAATTCAGCAGAATTTCATATAATATCCGAGTGAAAAACAGATCCCGGCGGATGCTCCGACGGGATCTGTTTTTGAATAATAATACTTCCGGTTATTTAAACCACACAAAATCACAGAATGCAATAAAGAGAAAAAATACTGCTGCGAAGACAAGTACGACCAGCAGGGCGGATTTCAGCGCTGCGAATTTATACAGGCGCAGTTCTTCATCGGTCAGAGGGGATCCGACGGAATCCCTGTCTTTTTTGGCACGCTTCTCATCTCCGCGAACATACCAGGGCATCCCGTCGACATTCATGTTGGCGATGGTCCTTCCGTCGTCTTCGTAATCCGTGTGTTTTGTCTTTTTCATGATCCTGCTTCCGTTATAATTCGATCTCAGCCTTTACCGGTTCGATTTCACTCGCCCTGGCCTTTGCCATTTCTTCGGATGCCTTCGCGTTGGCTTCGGCGTCATTATAAAGGTGGCAGGCGCAGAAGTGTCCTTTTTCAACTTCTTTCCACTCCGGGACCGCGTATTTGCAGATCTCCATGCAGTGCTCGCAGCGCGTGTGGAATTTGCAGCCCTTCGGCGGATTCGCCGGGGAGGGGATGCTTCCCTTCAGGATGATCCGGTTCAGCTTGAAGCTGGGATCCGGGACCGGGATTGCCGAGAACAGTGCTTTGGTGTACGGGTTCAGCGGATTCGCGAAGATCTGTCCGGTCTCCGCGTATTCGACCATCGTGCCCAGATACATTACACCTACAGTATCCGAAATATGTTCGACGACAGACAGGTCGTGCGAAATGAACAGGTATGTCAGTCCGAAGTCATCCTGCAGCTGCTCCAGAAGGTTGATGATCTGAGCCTGGATGGAAACGTCCAGCGCGGAGACCGGCTCGTCGCAGACAATAAACTCCGGCGCAAGCGCCAGCGCCCTGGCAATGCAGATCCTCTGTCTCTGTCCGCCGGAGAACTCGTGCGGATAGCGTTCCCGGTAGTAGGGCGGAAGACCGCACACTTCCATAATACGGCGGATGTACTCGTCATACTCGTTCGAGGGAACGATCTTATGTTCCCGCACGGCTTCGCCGATGATCTCTCCGACCGGAAGCCTCGGTGAAAGAGAAGAGTAGGGATCCTGGAATACCAGCTGCATTCGGGGACGCATCTTTCGCAGTTCATCGTTGCTCAGTGCAAACACATCCTGGCCGTCAAAGATGACGTCTCCGGATGTTTTTTCCTGCAGACGGAGAATCGTTCTTCCACAGGTGGATTTTCCGCAGCCGGATTCGCCGACCAGGCCCATGGTCTGACGCCTTTTGATATTGAAGCTGACGCCGTCAACGGCTTTTACATTCCCGATGGTCTTCTTGAAAAAACTGGATTTGATCGGGAACCATTTTACCAGGTTTTTTACTTCCAGTATGTTTTCGTTCTGCGCAGAAGCTCCGGCCGCTGCGGCGTCCGGCATGCATAATCGTTTATTCATAGCAGCTCCTCCACATTCACAGATTTCGGATAGCCCATCACCGTTCCTTCGTCATAGTAGCGGTAGCAGGAGACAAAGTGCGTTGCGGACAGTTTGATCTCCGGGGGATACTCTCCCTGACACTGTTCACAGCACATCTCACAGCGGTCCCGGAAGTAACAGTAATCCGGCATAGAGACCGGGTTCGGAACGCTGCCCGGGATGTTGTACAGCTTTTTGACCTTCTGACCGACGACCGGTTTTGACTTCATGAGTCCGATCGTGTACGGATGGCAGGGACGATGGAAGATCTCTTCCGCCGTTCCCTTCTCGATTACACGGCCGGCGTACATGACGACGACGTAATCCGCCATTCCGGCGACCACGCCCAGGTCATGGGTGATCAGCATGATCGAAGAGTTCAGTTTGTCTTTCAGATCCTGAAGGAGCTCCAGGATCTGCGCCTGGATCGTAACGTCCAGCGCGGTTGTGGGCTCATCCGCGATGATCAGGGTCGGAGAGCAGGCCAGCGCGATCGCGATGCAGATTCTCTGCCGCATGCCGCCGGAGAGTTCGTGCGGGTACATATTGTATACGCCTTCCTTGTTCGCAATGCCGACCAGTTCGAGCATTTCCAGCGTGCGGGCTTTGACCTGTTCGTCCGTCATCTCCGGGTTGTGCAGCTTTGTGACTTCATCGACCTGCGCGCCGATGCGGAACACTGGATTCAGTGCGGTCATCGGCTCCTGGAAGATCATGGAAATGTTATTGCCGCGCAGATGTTCCATGATCGCATTCGGCGTATTGACGATGTTGTATGCCGTTCCGTCGCCTTTATTGAAGCGGATCTCCCCGCCGACGGTCTGACCGCTCGGCCTCGCCAGAAGCTGCATAAGTGAAAGACTGGTTACGGACTTTCCGCAGCCGGACTCCCCGACGATACCGACGGTAGAGTTCCTCGGTACGTCGAAATTCACACCGTCTACAGCCTTTACCACTCCGACATCCGTGAAGAAATAGGTGCAGACATTGTCAAATTCAACAACGTTCTGCGGATTTTTCATGACCGTGGTATAGAGTTTCGGATCCTTATTGGCATCAGCCCGTTCGGATTCCAGCTTTTTCGTTACGCGGCGGTTGAATCGTGTGATCTTCCGTGATTCTTTTCCGGATATATAGGAGGATTTCTTTTTTTCTGCCATTGTATTTCCCTCCTTATCGTTTGGACTTCGGATCGTATGCGTCACGCAGACCGTCGCCGACAAAGTTGAATGCGATAACGGTCAGGCAGATCAGCAGGCCAACCGGGATCCAGATGAATGCGTAGTGAGCAATTGCGGATGCCGAGGATACGGAGTTGATGATCGTCCCCCAGGTTGCCAACGGGTGTTTTACGCCAAGCCCAAGGAAGGAAAGCGTCGACTCCGTCAGGATGACGCTGCCGAGGCCCATCGTCGCTGTGACGATCAGCTGCGGCATAACGTTCGGCATCAGATGTTTGAAAATACGGTCCCTGATGCGGATGCCGGTCGCTTCGGTCGCGACCATGAATTCCTGTTCACGCAGGGAAAGGATCTGGCCGCGGACAAGCCTTGCGACGCCTGCCCGGCCGAGTATGCCCAGCACCGCCATCATGACCATCAGCCGTTTGTACGGGTCCAGACGCATCGCGTCCATCATCGCGCCCAGGATGATCATGATCGGAAGGGAAGGCAGACAGTAGAAGATATCGACCAGCCTCATGATCAGGTTGTCGACCCAGCCTCCGAAGTAGCCGGCGATACCGCCCATGATCACGCCGAGGATCGTCTCGATGATAACGACGACAAAGCCGACCATCAGGGATACACGGCCGCCGTACATGACACGCGCCAGCATGTCGAAACCGTCACCGTCCGTTCCGAGAACGTGTGCACGGGACGGCGAAGCGTAGGTGTCGATCATGTATTTGATCTGCTCGCAGTTGATGACATATTCGCCTTCCAGACGCTGCGTAATCTTCATCTCGGTGTCATTCATGATGTAGTTCCCGTCCTCGTCCTTCATTGCGGAGCCGTCTTCGGCCTGCTGCGGGATCGCGTAGATCAGGGAACCGGTCTTCTGATCGGCTTCGAGCATATCCTCGATCTTCGCGGAGATCGCCTTCTTCAGGCCGTACTCCATGGAATCCTCGCCGGAATAGCGGCGGACGGAGAAAAGGTTGAATTCCGCGTACTCCTTGCCGGAATTGTCATAGATGACGAGGACCCCGTCTTCTTCCTTGATCGTGTAGGAAACGCCCTGTGATTCGAATCTGTTTCCTTTTCCGATCGAGAGGAGCGCCTGGATCTTGAACTCATCCGAAACCTTTTCGCCGACGTTGAACGTGTCGAGAGTGTAAGAAGTATAGACTTTCGCGGCTTCCGCCCTGTTTCCGAGTTCATAGACATCCGTGCGTTTGCCCTGTTGATCCAGAAAATAGGATGTTTGACCGGAACGGAATAATTTGGTGTCATGCTCGACAGCGTCATTCAGCGCGTCTTCAAACTCGCTTCCAAGGTCGTCGCCGGTGAAGACAAGGCCGTCGGTTTCCGCGAAAACGTCAAAGGTCTTGGGCTTGCTGCCCTTCTGCCAGGTATATTCGACCCCGTTGGAAGTGAAAGAGCCGCTTTTGCTTTTTATGTTTGCGGCCGCGTCTGCGGCAAGACCGGCGATCTCGTCCTTTTCGAATTCAAAAGATTTGCCGAGCTGGCTGTAGGTTCCCACTTTTACAGTGCTGGAGCCGAGCGAAGCAACTTTTTCCGTGTCGACAGAGGAGAGCAGGTAGATGTTGTCCGCGGTATTCTCGATCAGATAACTTCCGTCTTCTCCCAGAACCAGAAGGGCATGCTGCGACGCATTATCCGGACTCATGATCATCTTTTTGATATTGCTGTTCATGGAATTGACGACTTTGCGCTCGACCGTCACGTCCGGATCAATGTCGTAGCCGTTAAAGGCGGTGTTCTGTTTCGCCAGGGCGTAGTTTTCGTTCATCGTGTCAAACTTGTAAAAGATCTGCTTCTGTCCGTAGGGATAGAAGAGAGGACCGATGAATGAAAAGACGAACATAATGATCAGGATCAGGGAGCCCGTTACCGCGAGACGGTTGCGGACAAAGCGCTTGAAGACCTGCCTTCCGGGAGAGAGGGCCTTGACGCGGGAAACATCATCGAGCGCAAGCTGCTGCTGGGGCGTGGCGCCGGTATGAAGAGGATCTTCAGCATTTGAGGCGAAACTGTTGGTTTTATTCCAGCCGGCTTTTGCCTGAGCCTTGGCGAAGTCAGCAGCAGACCTTTCCGTTTCCCGCTGTTTTAAAACCTCATTAAGATTGTATTTTGCCATATTCCGATCCCCCCTAACTTAAGCGTACGCGGGGATCCACCACGGCGTAAAGGAGATCGGATATCAGGTTGCCGAGCAGGGTCAGTATTGAAATGAAAGCCAGATAGAACATGATGAACGGAATGTCTCCGCGGGTCATGGAAGCGAAGGAGGCAAAACCGATTCCCCGGATGGCGAACAGCGTTTCGGTGATCAGAGCCCCGGCAAAAAGTCCGGGAAGGCTGCCGCCGAGTGTCGTAACAAGCGGGATCAGCGTATTCCGGAATGCATGGTAGTTGATTACCTTTTTCTCCGGTACTCCCTTTGCCCGCGCTGTCCGTATGTAGTCCGAATTCAGGACCTCCAACATATTCGTACGAGTATAACGCATCAGGCCTCCGATGCTGATAATGATCAGCGTGATCGAAGGCAAAACGAAATGCTTGGCGACATCGAGGAACTTTCCGAAATCCGACAGGTTCATGTAATTTCTGCCCTGCATACCGGACAGGTCAAACCAGCCCAGTTTGACGGAGAATATATATTTTAACAGTGTGGCAATAAAAAACGTCGGCATCGAGATGCAGATCATCGCGACGACGGTCGTGAAATAGTCGGTGAAACTATATTGTTTTTTTGCCGCAGTGATCCCCAGAGGGATCGCTATGATGATTTCGAAAATAAATGAGATCAGCCCCAGTGCGAAACTGTACCAGACGGTATCATGAAATTCCTGCGTTACAGGAACCGTCCAGACCCAGCTGTCGCCCCAGTTGCCGGTAAGAGCGCTCTTCAGCCAGGTAAAATACCCGCCGACAACGCCTTTGTCCATGCCGTACTGCGCATTTAAGTCCGCCAGCCATTCGGTGTATGTCTTGGTCGCGCCGGGACGGGAGGCAAGCTCTCTTGCCTTGGTCTCCACGTATCCCATCGGCATGTTGTACATCAGAATATAAATGATGAACATTACAAAGAACAGGATTAAAACACTGTATAACAGTCGCTTAATTGTATATTTAGCCATTAGACCACCAGCTTTCCCCCTCGAAGTGTATTGGATTTCTGCTTATACAGGTCTTTACTGTATAAGCTACGGATTTCTGCGTGCTTCGCACTTTCGAAATCATGCCTATACAGCTGCTCACTGTATAAGCTACGGATTTCTGCGTGCTTCGCACTTTCGAAATCCTACAGGTATGCGGGCTCAGCGCTTTGCTGCGCAAAGCCCGCCCTTATACCTGTTGCGTTTCCGGATAACCATCCATGCGCCTATGTAAACATAGCCGCCTGTCCGGCTATCCGGAAACAGCTTATACACTTACTTACTTACTGAAGAGCCAGCGTCTCAATTTCCGCGTACCATCCCCAGTACGGAGTCATATCCTGCGGAATGGTTGCGAGGTCGATACGCTCGGAGGAGAAGGTGGTGCAGTCTTTTCTCTGATAGAGAGGAAGCTCGCAGCCCCAGTCCAAGATGATGTCCATGGCATTTTTGTATACAGACTTACGGTATTCGGTATCGGCACTGCCGCGTCCTTCGACGATCAGTTCATCCAGGTCTTTGTCTACGATCTGATAGTGGTTGGAATTGGTGCCGTTGCCGTGTGCGTTGTCGCTGTGGTAAACCTGGGTCATATCCGGGTCTACGGTCGACTGCCATGCTGCAGCCCACATCATCGCAGTGTTGCCGTCAAGGGCAGCACTCCATACAGCGGTGCCGACGTCATTTACCTGAAGGGTGATGCCCATCTCTTCGAGTGCCTCGGATGCGGCTACGGCAATTCCGTATGCCGGGTGATCCTGTTCGCCCTGTCCGGGGATCATTACTTCATAGGTATCCGTGAAGTCGGTGAACTTGCCGGATGCTTCGTCATAGGTGAAGCCGGCAGCCTTGAAGTATCCGATCGCTGCTTCTTTTGCGGCAGCATATCTTTCTTCCTCGCTCATGGAGGAATCGTAGATCTGATTTCCGTCAACATCTACGGAATAAGCTGCCTGATAGCCTTCGTCAGCCGGTTTCGGAGCAGCCCAGGAAGTGTTGGAGATCGGGTACTGGATAACGGCAGCACGGTCTCCGTAATAGGAATTGATAACCGTGTCACGATATACGGAGAACAGGGTCATGAAGCCTTTGCGAAGGGCTTTGGACTCGTCGGAGCCGCCATCATCGCCGACCTTTACAAGGTCCGCACTGATTCCGAGGTAGCCGTAGCCGCGGTAGTCTACAAGAACCGTATCAATGACATCGCCCTGGATTTCTTCGGATCCGTTTGCATCCTGGATCGCCTTTAAAGTAGCATCGTTCATGGACGGAACAGCAACATCAAACGTTCCGGTAACGATACCCGGTACATAGTCGGAATCAACGCCTTCCTGAAGAAGAATGACTTCTGTTGCCGGCTTGCCTTTGAAATAATTTTCGTTTGCTTTCAGGGTAACGACACCGTTTGCATAGCCGTCAAATACATAGGGACCGCAGCCGAGAGGTTTCGTGGTCTTGTCTTTGATGCCGGAAAGGTCACCCCTGGTGAAGCCAAACTGGTTGTTTTCATAATCATAAGCGTCGGGATCGCCGTAGTAATGAAGCGGAGCAAGGAACAGGCCGACGTTGTAGATCGCGGTCGCGTCATATTTTGTCATATGGATGTTTACGGTATAATCATCCACACGGGTCAGGCCTTTAACATTCGGTGCGTTATCGCCGGTCTTGATCCATTCTTCATAGGAAGCCATAACGTCTTCACCGAGTTCCTCGGCCATGAAGTCACGGATGGATGTTCCGGCGCTTTCGTAGTTGATGCCGTCATCGCTTAAGTCATAGCCCTTGGCTTCTACGATAGCGTCAAAGAAATCGCTTACGGTAGCACCTTTCTTCAGGTCGGTGTAGCCCCAGTTTGCAGCGACGTCTTCGATCGGGTCCTTTTCGTCGTTGTAGCCTGCTTCTACACAGTAATCGACGATCTCCTGGGCGAATTTCTCGCCGCCTTTGTGGAAAGCTTCCCAGAACGCATTATACTCATCTTCGGTATAAACATCGTTTTCTTCATAGCCTTTTTCTTATGTGGAGAGAAGAAGATGAAGAGGAGTATCCAGACCCTGTCGATATTCATCCATGCCTTCGATCGGAAGGGCATAGATCGTGGAAGAACCGTCATAGGTCGGATCTACGAATACGTAAAAGCTGAAGATATAGTCGTCGATGGTCACAGGTTCTCCGTCGGAGAACTTCTGGTCATCGCGGATATAGATCTTGTAGTCAACGGATTTGTCATCGTTCTGGGTAACTTCGACGTCACCCATTCCGTAATAGGTATAATCCGTCCCGTTGTAGTCATGGGTCTCGCCTTCGATACCGTGCTCGATTACAGCGCCGCCGCGGTCTGCTGCCAGAGCCAGGCCCTGTGTAAGGTCTACGACTTCCATATCATAGGCAGTCGTCGCAAAGAACGGGCTGAACTTCTGGTCGAATGTGGAAGTTGCATAAACCATATTGCCCTCGCCGCCCTGACGTTCGGGAGCGGGAGCTTCCTCTTCTTCAGCAGAAGATGCTTCACTGGAAGCGGCTGTGGATTCTGCTGAGGACTCTGCTGCGGATTCTTCTGTTGTGGATTCCGCGGCAGCGGACTCCGCCTTGGTTTCTTCCGCGGCAGAAGAAGCAGCTGCGGCTTCGCTCTTGGCTTCCGGTTCCGCTGCTGATGCCGCGCTTGACGGCGCGGAACTGCCGCAGGCCGCTAAGGAAAGCACCATAGCGAAAGCTGCCACAAGAGCAAGAAGCTTTCTAAGTTTGATCATTTTCATTTTCCTCCTTACTGTTTATAAGATTAGATTTATTAAGTAAACTATGTACGTTAACCGTCTGTGTTCCGCACATGGTTTGCTTCAGCTTTAAAATGACCGCGCCTTTTAAACAGCATCAGCGCGCACCAGAACATTACCGCCGTGCAGATCAGGACGATCCTGTCCCCTGGTACGGCAAACCCGTTCCGGACCAGGTACACGATCTCCGCGATCAATGCCACGATCGACAGATAGGCGACGGCAAGTGTGCGCGGCGGGTAGCTGTTGTTCAGCTTATCTGCGTTCCGATGCTCCATCGGACCGGTCCATTTCTGCATCGAAAACACCAGATCCCCTGTCAGAAAGAGCGGAATGGCTGAAAACCCGAAAGGCAGGGCGATCCAGAGCCTGTGCATCATCCCGGAATAGGGAATGAGTGCCATGACAAAAGCGGCTGCCGCAAGGATGATCAGGCCGAGCGCTTTTTTCTTTTCTTCCGCCACGGTATTTTCGTCGGCACAGAAGAACCAGGGCTCGCCGATATATTCAAAACCGGTATGTACCCTGCCGTTTTCGCGGAATTCTTCGACCAGACGATAGTCTTTGCTGTACTTCCCTTTTGCCATGAAAGCTCCCAAAACAGGACACTAAAAACGAAAATTCTCCAGCCACAAAGCCGCTTCTTTCGAGACGTTTTTCAGGCATTCCTCATCAAACGGACTTTGCAGTCCGCTTTTCCTGAGAAGCTCCGTGAATACCTCGGAACCGCCCAGCCCGGCATAGGTCCTGTATTTGCGCCAGGCTTCTTTGAGATCCTTTTGGATCATGGCCCAGAATTCAAGCGATACAGTCTGGGCAAGGCAGTAATCGATATAATAGAAGGGGTAATTGTAAATGTGAAGCTGGCGCTGCCAGCCCTCCCCGTCTGAGTAGAAGGGGATCTCCCCGTCCAGGCGGACCCAGGGCATATAGACGCCTAAGAGTTCTTTCCAGACATTATGGCGCTCCTGCGGAGTCATTTCCGGCTTTTCGTATACTTCATGCTGGAAATGGTCCACCAGGGTTCCGTAGGGGATAAAGGTCAGAGCGGAAGCCAGATGGCTGTACAGATACTTTTGCGTATCTTTTCCGAAAAACGTTTCCGCCCACGGCCAGGCAAAGAATTCCATGGACATGGAATGCACTTCGCAGGCTTCCATGCCCGGCCAGATCGTGGATTCGGGAACGCGGTCTTTATTCAGATAGTATGCGAAGGCATGTCCGGCTTCGTGGGTAACGACTTCAACGTCCCCCTGAGTGCCATTGAAATTAGCGAAGATAAAGGGGACCCCGAATGACGGAAGGCCTTCACAATAGCCGCCGTTTTCCTTGCCTTCCCGGCTGAATACGTCCAACAGTTCATTTTCCCGCATCATGCGGAAAAAACTTCCTGTTTCGGGGGAAAGGGCATCGTAGAATGCCTGGCCGTTTGCCAGAATCTGCTCCTCGTCGCCGACCGGTGAGGGGTTTCCGTCCCGGAATTCCAGTGCCATGTCCGCAAAGCTTAAAGGATAGGGCATGCCCAGGCGTTCCGCCTGTTTTCTGTAGATCGAATCCGCTACGGGGACCAGGTGTTTTCGGACTGCTTTTCGGAATTTCTCCACATCTTTCCTGCGGTAGCAGACCCGTTCCATGCGGTCATAGCCGAGTTCTGTATAGTCTTTATGGCCGAGAGTTTTTCCCATGGTATCGCGCAGATGCACCAGATTGTCGTAGATGCGGTCCAGATCAGCCTGATGGTCCTTATACCATCGGCCTTCCGCTTTCCACGCAGCGAGCCTTCGGGCATCGTCGGGATCTTTTTTGAACGGGGTCATCATGGGAATGGGATAGATTTTCCCTTCGAATTCGACCTTTGCTTCCGCGATGAGTTTGTTGTACTCCTGGACAAGGTCGTTTTCCTGCTGCATGCAGGAAATGATCTCCGGAGAAAAACTCCGGATCTCAAGTTCGAGATATTTAAATACAATGCTTCCGAATTCTTCTTCCAGTTCGGGACGGAAAGGGCTTTCCATCATGATCCGTTTGAACTGCTGGGTATATTCCTGCAGTTCGGGACCGGCTGCGTTCCAGAATTTCTGTTCCGCGTCATAGAATTCGTCTTTTGTATCAAGGGAATGCCGGATATAAGAAAGAGCCGAAAGAGTATGGATCTTTTTTTCGAGCTGATCCATGCCGAGAAAAGCATCTTTTACAGCGCTGTAATCGGCAGCTTCTTTCAGCTTTGCAGAAAGGACCGAAATTTTGGACTTCAGTGCTTCGGTGTCCGGACGTTCGTAAGGATATTCCGAAAATTTCATAGTGTTGTTCCCATCGCTTGATCTTTGCAGTACATCGTGATAATCCAGCAGTAAACAAGCGGTAACTGAGTAATAAGTAAGTCCTGTTTCAGGTTTAATCCGAGTAATAATAAGCTATTATACTATATTATAACTGAAAATTAAACATTAAAAAGTATTGAGCAGTATTCTGTTTTGAATGGGCCGGTGTTGTGATATAATTCTTATAACACAAAAAACTATTATCGAAAGGAACAGGAAGATCCGTTATGAGCAGTTTAACAGAATCCGGCGCACTGATGTATTCGGCGGAAGGTCAGGATGCAGCAGCAAAAGAAGAGCAGCGCGCAAAGAAGATCGTGCGGACCAGTATCGTCGGGATTCTGGCAAATGTATTTCTCGCGGTTTTTAAAGCTTTTGTAGGGATCCTTACCCATTCGATCGCGATCACGCTCGACGCGGTCAACAACCTTTCCGATGCGGCCTCTTCGGTCATTACCATTGTCGGAACAAAACTGGCAGCAAAACAGCCGGATAAAAAGCACCCGTTCGGATACGGAAGGATCGAGTACTTAAGCGCGATGATCATTTCGGTCATCGTCCTTTACGCCGGCATCACATCGCTTACCGAATCGGTCAAAAAGATCATTCATCCGGAGCTGCCGGATTACAACACCGCCGCGCTGGTTATCGTCGCGGTGGGTGTTGTCGTAAAGATCGTACTGGGAAGGTATGTAAAAGGAGTCGGGGTCAAAGTAAATTCCGATTCGTTAATCAACTCCGGGGAAGATGCAACGCTCGATTCGATCATTTCCGCGTCTACGCTTGCGGCAGCGATCATTTACATCTTAAAAGGAGTTTCGCTGGAAGCCTGGCTCGGTGCGGTAATCTCGGTGATCATCATCAAATCCGGTATCGAAATGCTGCGCGATACGCTTTCGAGGATCCTCGGCGAACGGGCAGATGCAGAGCTGGCAAAGGCCATCAAGGAGACGGTGACTTCTTTCCCGGGAGTGAGCGGGGCATACGATCTTGTCCTGAACAATTACGGCCCGGAAACATTTAACGGTTCGGTCCATATCGAGGTTCCGGATACCTTTTCCGCGTCGGAACTGGATGAACTGATCCGCGCGATCACGGTAAAGGTCTATCAGGAGCATCATGTGGTCCTGACTGCGGTCGGAGTCTATTCGGTAAACACTTCGGATGACGAATCCGCGCAGGTCCGCAGGAAGATCACGGACACGGTGATGAAGCACGAGCACGTCCTCCAGGTCCACGGCTTTTATTTGAATGAAGAAAAGAAGACGATCCGTTTCGACGTGATCGTGAGCTTTGATGCAAAGGACCGGAAGGCAGTCTATATGGATATCGTAAGGGAAGTACAGGAAATGTATCCCGATTACACGATGCAGATCGTACTGGATACCGATTTCAGCGAGAGCTGACGCAAATAAGGAGACAAAAATGGAAAGAAACAGAGACTGGCCGGAATACGACGGTTCCGGACCGGATTACAAAGAGCTGAACTTCGGCATGCGGCGCGTCTTTATCTGCGTTGTCATCCTGATAATAGGGATCGTCATGCTCGTTGTGTCGAAGGGAGATATTGCATTTATCCTGGTCGGTATCGCGATGATCGTGATCGCGGGTCTTTTGTTCCGGATCGCAAGGAAAGGCATAAAAAAGGCAAAAGAAGAAGGAGAAAACCCGGAAAAGCCGGAATGAAATTCACAGAACAAACACATACGATACAAAAATCAATCACAAACATTGTTTATTCTTGCACCATCAAAACGATGGTGCTTTTTATATTGCCTCGTGGGAATACAGCAAACCATCAAAGCAGGGAATCAAACGGAGGGAAACGCTTTGACAGTTAAATTCAAGAGAAAAGAAGTGAAATATCTTTTGACCGAAGAGCAGCGCGAAGCAGTCGAACAGGCCATGGCGGAATACATGAAAGAAGATGAATTCGGCGAGAGTATCATCCGCAACGTTTATTTCGATACCGCAACAGGTCTTTTGTGCAGAAGATCGCTGGAAAAACCCCTGTATAAGGAAAAACTCAGGATCCGAAGCTACTGCCGGCTCGCAGAAAACCAGAATGCTTTTCTGGAACTGAAAAAGAAATACAAGGGGATCGTTTACAAACGAAGGATCCGGATCAGAGAAAATGAGTTTTACGAGTACCTTGACGGGAAACGGCCGTTTCCGGAAGAGGGCCAGATCGCAAGGGAGATCGATTATTTCTGCAGGATGTATAAAACCATTCAGCCGAGGATGTATCTGTGTTATGACCGGTGCGCCTATTACGGAAACGACGATCCCGACTTCCGTGTGACGTTTGACCGGAACATCCGCTGGCGTACCGACCGGCTTTCCCTTTCGGAAGAAGCCGACGGAGAGAATCTCCTGGACGAAGGGATGTCCCTGCTGGAGATCAAGGCAGCGGAAGCGATGCCTTTATGGATGGTCCGGGTGCTTACGGAACAGAGAGTCCAAAAGGTATCCTTTTCTAAATACGGAACTGCCTATACACAACTTACAGAAATGAGAGGTACGATTCAATATGCTTAATACAGTATTCGAAAGTGTTTTTACCGCAGCGGGAGGGTTTACGGCAGGAACGTTCCTGATCTGCGTTGGTTCGGCGGTCGTGCTTGGCCTGATCATTGCTGCAGTTCATATAAAAACGACGCACACCAGCACAAGCTATGCGGTAACACTTGCGATCCTGCCGGCGATCGTGGCGGTAGTCATCATGATGGTCAACGGAAATCTCGGTGCAGGGATCGCTGTAGCAGGAGCATTCTCCCTGGTACGGTTCCGCTCGGCACCCGGCAGCGCCAAAGAGATCGCATCGATCTTCCTGGCCATGGCGACAGGCCTTGCCTGCGGGATGGGCTACCCGGCCTTCGGACTGATCTTTGCGGTGATCCTCTGCCTGCTGATCGTGATCTTAAACGCCCTGCATTTCGGTGAAAAACGATTTGAAGAAGCCGAGAAGATCTTAAAGATCACCATTCCGGAAGATCTGAACTTTACAAACCTTTTCGATGACCTTTTTGAGAAGTACACCAGAAAAAGCAGACTCCTGAACATCAAGACGATCAACCTCGGCAGTCTGAACAGGCTGACGTATAATATAGTCCTGAAGGATACACTCAGTGAAAAAGACTTTATCGATGACCTCCGCTGCCGCAACGGAAACCTCGAGATCGTCCTTACCGACAGCGCAGCTGCCGCAACAGAGCTGTGATCATCCCGGTAAACATAAAAAACTTGCATTTATCAGGACGGTGTTATATAATCCACTAATGTAAAAAGAATTTACCCTTCAAATTTTTTTTACTTTAATAACCCCTTATTTATTTTTATACTCCCCTTGAAACGCTCAGGCTGCTCCCCAGTTTGGGCGTTTCTCCTTTTTGCAGGAAGATTTCAATTCCCGGCAATCTGCAGAACCCACCAAAAATGCCTTGAAGAAATATTCAAAAATACTATTGTTTACTGCATACCTGTGTGGTAAAATCCAATCGAAAGATGACCGTAACATACGGTGATCAGAACAATATAAATAACTGGCAGAGTAGAATGATGTGCGTTAAGTGCCGCCTGAACGGGGAGGTGTCAGACGGACGAAGTTGATGCAGATGCATCAGACGCGGTACATGGTTCGCATCCCACTGCTGCACATAATAAGGCATCTTTTTATGCGTAGCTTTTTGGAGCAACTGCATGAGAAGGTGTTTTTGTTTTGAAGCGGCACGACAAAGAAAGGAAAAAAGAGGTGAACAAGGAATTAATCGAAAAAGCTGTCACCATGCTGCTGGAAGGAATCGGTGAAGATCCGAACAGGGAAGGCCTTAAGGAAACTCCCGAACGAATCGCAAGAATGTTTGAGGAGATCTGCGGCGGAATGGGCAGGACAGCCGAAGAACATCTTTCGAAAGTGTTTGACTGCGAAAACAACGAGATGGTACTGGAAAAAGACATCCAGTTTTATTCCATGTGCGAACATCACATGGTGCCCTTCTATGGAAAAGTGCATATCGCTTACATTCCGGACGGAAAGGTCGTCGGCTTGTCCAAACTGGGCAGAACGGTAGAAGTCTACGCGAGAAGACTGCAGCTTCAGGAACAGATGACGGCCCAGATCGCGGACGATATCATGAAATATTTAAAGCCCAAAGGCGTGATCGTGGTCTGTGAGGCGGAACATATGTGCATGACGATGCGCGGAGTTAAAAAGCCGGGAACCAAGACGGTAAGCATGGTGACGCGCGGTTGTTTTAACGACGATGAAGCCCTGAAGAACACGTTCTTCCGCATGCTGGAGGTCGGTAAATGAAGCCTGCTGAAAAAGAAGCCGAAAGCCTCAGGATGAAAAGAGTACAGGAGATCTTCCGCGACCCGGAAGTCGCAGCCTGTCTTGAAGAGCTGCGCGTCCTTGAAAAGGAACGGATCTTCTGCAGACATGATCTCGATCATCTGCTGGCGACGGCAAGGCTGGCTTATATCTTCTCGATGGAGAGAGGGTATAAGCTGAATAAAACGCTCATTTATGCTGCTGCGCTCCTGCACGACTGCGGAAAACTTCAGCAGTACAAAAACGGGACGCCTCATCATACCGCCGGGGCGGAGTTCGCCAAGCGGATCCTTTCAAAATATGACTTTTCCTATGAAGAAAAGGAACGGATCATTACTGCGATCCGGGAGCATAGAAAGAGCGGACAAAGCAGCGACGAGCTTTCGGAGGTGCTTTACGACGCGGATAAAATGTCAAGGAACTGTTTTTCGTGTCCTGCTAAAGAAGAGTGCGACTGGAGCGATAAAAAGAAGAACCTGACGATCCTGTGGTAAGCGGGAGACCGCTGTTTCAAACGAAACAGTCCGGGAGGTGATCGGATGCTGATCGGAAACAGAGAATTTGATACAAAAAACAACACCTATATCATGGGGATCCTGAACGTAACTCCGGATTCCTTTTCGGACGGAGGCCGGTGGAACCGCCCGGATGTGAGCCTGAAGCATGCAGAGGAGATGGTCCTTAAAGGCGCTGCGATCATCGACGTCGGGGGGGAATCCACCCGGCCCGGCCATGTACAGATTTCCGAACAGGAAGAAACAGACCGGGTCGTCCCGGTGATCGAAGCCATCAAAAAAGAGCTGGATATCCCGGTATCGGTGGACACCTATAAAAGCAGTGTCGCCGAGGCCGCGCTTTTGGCCGGCGCAGACCTGGTCAACGACATCTGGGGATTCCTTTATGATGAAAAAATGGCGGGCGTTGTAAAGAAATACGGCGCGGCCTGCTGCTTGATGCACAACCGGAACGAAGCGGTTTACACGAACCTGATCGAAGAAATGTGCGCGGATCTGACAAAATGTGTATCGATCGCCAGAGCAGCCGGAATTGCCGATGAAAAGATCATTCTGGACCCGGGCGTGGGCTTTGGAAAAACCTATGAAATGAATCTGGATGTCTTGAAGAACCTGGACCGGTTTAACGCGCTGGGATATCCGATGCTTCTTGGGACATCCAGGAAATCGGTCATCGGTCTGACACTGGATCTTCCGGCCGATCAGAGAGAAGAGGGCACGCTGGTGACGACGGTTCTTGCGGTGCAGGCCAGATATTCGTTCGTAAGGGTCCACGACGTCGAAAAGAACGCGAGATCGATCCTGATGACGAAAGCGATCCTGGAGAGGCAGTAAAACTATGGATAGAATAATCATTAAAGACCTGAAAATCTTCGCATACCACGGGGTTTTGCCGGAGGAAAAGAAAAACGGTCAGGACTTTTTTGTTTCCTGCGCACTCGGGCTCGACCTGCGCCCTGCCGGGATCTCAGACCGGCTGGAGGATTCCGTAAGCTACGCGGATATCGCGTATCTGATCAAAAAGGTCATGGAAGAGGACTCTTACGATCTGATTGAGCGCTGCGCCGAACGGATCGCGGAAGAGATCCTACTCTTTGATGAGAGGATTCAATCAGCCGAAGTAACGATCCGAAAACCGCATGCACCGATCGGGCTGCCTTTGGACGCTCCTTCGGTCACGGTCGAGAGAGCACGTCATGAAGTCTATATTGCGCTGGGATCGAACATCGGCGACTCCAGGGCGCTTATCGAGGAAGCAGTAAGAAAGCTCGATTCATACAGGGATATCAAAGTTGAAATAGTTTCTGAACTGATCGAGACCGAGCCGTACGGGGTAACGGATCAGCCGAAGTTTTTGAACGGGGCGCTGAAAGCGACGACCTTAAAGACACCGTTCGAACTGCTGGATACGCTTCACGAGATCGAAAAGGAGGCCGGACGCGAGCGGAAACAGCACTGGGGCCCGCGCACCCTGGACATGGATATCCTTTTCTATGACGATCTGATCATCGAAGACGAAGTTCTTATTATTCCGCATGTCGATATGGCAAATAGGGATTTTGTACTGAAGCCGATGGCAGAGATCGCGCCGTACAAAGTGCATCCGCTGTGTCAAAAACGCGTAAAGGATCTGCTGACTGAACTGGAAAACAGATAATGCTGTAAATCGTCTGCCGTTTTTTGCGAGTACATGAATCGGGAATCATCTACCGGTGGAAGAAAAAGATACTCAGACATCTGCTCTTGGCGGCAAATGTCTGATTTTTTCGAAAAACAGTTGGATGAAAGATTCAAATGAGTTAAGATAGACAAGGTTAGCAAAAAAAGGCCGGAATCGTGTATGAAAAAAATACGTATCCTTTCAATTTTAATAGTGTTCGTACTATTGGCTGAGCTCCTGCCGCCGGTTGCTTTTGAAGTGAAGGCAGCAGGCGGGTATTATGAGATTACAGATGTGCTGGATCTTTATCGGATGTCAAAAGATCTTTCCGGCACTTATGTTCTAAAGAATGATATCGATCTGAAAGGCCTCCCTTGGACGCCCATCGGGAGTGACGATACCCCCTTTACCGGACAGCTTTTCGGAAACGGGCATGTGATCTCGGACTTTTATGTAGAGATCACGGCGGAAGGCGGCAATGCGCTGGCGGGTTTTTTCGGAAATGTTTCGCATGCAACGATCACAGAGCTTGCCATTATTGATGCCGATATCCGTGCGTTCACCTATAATAATGATTCAGACACAAGATGCTTTGCGAGTGCCGGAGGCATCGCAGGCAGCATTAACGATTACACGACCATCAGCAGATGCTGTTTTTATGGGATATTACGGGCCAGTGGAGGAAAAGTGAATTATGCCCGTACGGGCGGTATTGCTTCCGGTGTTCACAGCGGTTCGATTATATCAGATTGTTTTGCCTGTGCTGATATGATCTGTCGGACTGAAACCGCGAATGCCATGGCCGGCGGGATCTGCGCCTGGCTTTCCGACGCGAACATCGAAAGATGCTATTTTGAAGGTGATATCGCTGTTCCGGACGACTGCTATACCTATGCGGCAGGCATTAATGCCTCCGGAAATAAAGACGGAAGAGTGGAAGGATGCGTTTCTGCGGCAAATTCACTCAGTCTGCAGGCTGCCGTGTCTGATCACTGCGTATATAATCCCGTTGGCTGTTTCGGCGGAGAGTATGCGGATAACGCTTATCGGGAAGGAATCACTGTCTCTGCAGACATTGTTGGAGAATCTTCTTCGCAGAGGATTAGTGAGGAGGATCTTTACGACAGTAGCTTTTATGAAGGACTTGGCTGGTATTTCGGTCCGGGAGGATGGGTTGATACTTATCGCTGCCCCAGACTCGCCGGCGTGGGAAGAAGGATCATTTTAGGAGAGGATACGTTAAATGTAGAGAATCTGAATATCGGTACAATTGATTATTATGAATATTTTGATGTTATAAATGGCGAAACCGGTATGAATGAAGGCCAGCTTCGAGCTAATATGTACGGTGACGGCCTCTGCTTCGGACTTTGCGCTTTGACAGAATGCTTGCTTAATGAGAAGATCGACGTCCGTGAGATAACACAGTCTGGCTATATTTCTGACATTGATTTTTCGAATGATAGTGTAAACGAGCTTGGGGTAAAGCAGTTTACCAGATATCTGCATGTGATGCAGTATGATGATGATTACCGGGGTGACGGATACTGCACTACCATGCAGGGAGTTTTTGATACAGTGAAAGCATATGTTGACGGTGTATCCGATGAAGTGCCGATACTGAAGGTAAAAAGCGAATCCTGGTGGACAGATTGGGTACATGCCATTATTGGAATAGATTATAATGAATATGATGACCGTACGGAGATCTTGTGCTACGATCCGAATTATCCGAAAGGTGAGAACGTTTTAACTTTATATAAGGATTCAAACGGGGAGTTTGTATCATGGGATTTTTACTTTTTTCCTATAATTGTGAAACTCTCATCTGAAAAGCCGGGCAATCTTTTGAAGTTTTATGAGAATTCTTCCCGAATTTATGACGACCTGATGGAAGAGCAAAGCGTCTTCATGACACGTGAAGAGATGAACAACGCAAACAGTTAGGATTATATCAGATTTAATTAATGCTTTTTTACGACATCGGAAAAGGCACATAATATAATACGGAGAGAACGATTAATGTCATTCCGCACCAGACTGGCGATCAGAGCCGCAAAGATCTGCAACTCCATAATCAAAAAGCTGAACCGCGGAAGCGGCCTTACCCTGCCGGGAAAGATCGCCGCTGCGATCGATCCGCACATTCTGGAGAAAATGGCTGCGATGATCCAAAAAAAGATCATCGTCGTCATGGGGACCAACGGGAAGACAACGACCAATGCGATCCTCTGGCATACCATAACATCGGAAGGCGGGACGGCGGTCATCAACCGTACCGGATCCAACATGATGAACGGGATCATCTCTGCTCTGGTGCTGGCTACCGATAAGAAGGGCCGGATCAACGAAGAGTATGCCTGCATCGAAGTGGACGAAAATGCATCCAAAACCGTACTGCCTGCGCTGAAGCCCGACTGCATTCTTCTGACCAATATCTCCAGAGACCAGCTGGACCGTTTCGGCGAGGTGGATCTGACGCGCGAAACCGTAAAGAATGCGATCTCTTCGGTCCCGGAGGCGCTTCTGGTCGTAAACTGCGATGATGTGATCTCTTACAGTTTAGCGCTGGAATGCCCGAACCGGCATGTGACCTACGGTATCTCCGAACAGATATTTGATGAAAGCGCCCGTTCCGAGATCAAAGAGAGCATTTTCTGCCGGAAATGCGGCAGCAAGATGAACTATGAGTTCTTCCATTACGGCCAGCTCGGCGTGTACGAATGTCCGGAATGCGGATTTAAGCGCTGCGAGCCGCAGCATACAGCCGACAGCCTCATAAGGACAGAAAACACCGAATCCTTCCGGATCGACGGGATCCCGATGAAGGCTGTTCTTAATAACCGCTACAATATCTACAACGCCCTATCGGCGTATACTGCCTTAAAGGAAATGAATATCGAAAACGGCGGCTTCGCAGATGCCCTTGAGGCATTTAATTTCGGCAACGACCGCGAAGACCGCTTTATCGTCAACGGGAGCAGGATCTGGCTTCAGCTGGCCAAGAACCCGATCGGCTTCCAGCAGAAAGTTTCGGCCGTTGTCCAGGATGAAAAGGAAAAAGATGTGATCATTCTTATTAATGACAACTATCAGGACGGCCGCGATATCTCCTGGCTGTGGGATGTTGACTTCCAGTATCTGGCCAACGCCAACGCGAAAACGATCTATACGACAGGCAGCAGGCGCTACGACATGGCGCTCCGTCTGAAATACGACGGGATCGGATGCAAAGCGATCACGGATCTGAAGCAGGCAATCATCAATCTTTCCAAAAACGGAACCGGGAATATCATAATCATTGTCAACTACACCGGCCTTTATTCCACCAACCATCTGCTGCATGAACTGGAAAAGAACGGAGGGGAGGCCGCGCCGATCGAAGAGGACGAGGTACTGCCGGGAACCGCCCCGGAAAGCCAGAACAGAAAGCTGGTCATCGGGCACCTTTATCCGGATCTTCTCAATCTTTACGGCGACCGCGGCAATATCCAGTGCATGCGGAAACGTCTGGAGTGGCGTGGGATCGATTCCGAAGTCCGCTGGTTCGTCTCCGGCGACACGATCGATTTTTCCGGTCTGGATATTATCCTGCTGGGTGGCGGCTCGGACCGGGAGCAGGAACTGGTCTGCGGATACTTAAGAGAAAACAAAGAAGAATTTGTAAATTACGTGGAGAACGGCGGGGCAGTGCTGGCCGTCTGCGGCGGCTATCAGCTGCTGGGCGATTATTACAGGACTCCTTCCGAAAAGATCGAAGGGCTCGGCATCCTGGATATTTATACCGAGTGGGAGAAAGGCCGCCTTGTCAGCGATATCATCCTGGAAAGCAGCCGTTATACCATGCCGGTCACCGGCTTTGAGAACCATGGCGGACGCACGTTCACCGGAAAGAATGAGCCTTTCGGCAAAGTGAAGTACGGAAACGGAAACAGGGACAACGACGGCTATGAAGGCGCTGTTTATAAAAATGTCATCGCGACATATCTGCACGGACCGCTCCTCCCGAAGAATCCCGAGGTCTGTGACGACCTGCTGAAACGGGCACTTGAAAAGAAATACGGCGCAGATTATGTATTTCCAGAGCTTGAGGATTCTGCGGAAAGAAGCGCGAGTGCAGTCATCTGCGGGCGGTATCTGAAAAAGTCATAAACTTATGAAAGAACACGCGGCAAAAAACAGAGACTTAACTGCAGGAAGTGTTGTCAAAACGCTTCTTGTTTTTATGGTGCCGTATCTGATTTCGTGTCTGATGCAGTCATTATATGGCATGGCAGACCTTTATATTATCGGCCAGTTCAACCTTTCCCCGACGATCACTGCCGTGGCGGTGGGAAGCCAGTTTATGCACTCGACAACACTGGTCATAATAGGACTCGCATCCGGGGGGATGGTCATTATAGGGCATGCGACCGGGGCAAAAAATGAGAAAGCCGTGGCAAAGGCTATCGGAAATACGGCGATCCTGTTCGTGGTCGTTGCTGCAATTCTGACGATAATCCTGCTTGAATTCCGTACCGGCATTCTGGACATACTGTCTGTGCCGGCAGAAGCTTATGAAGAAGCAGGACAGTATGTACAGATCTGTTTTGGAGGCATAGTATTCGTTGTCGGATACAACGTAGCCAGCAGCATTTATCGGGGTTTGGGTGATACCAGACATCCACTTTATTTTGTTATCATAACGACGATCCTGAATATCCTTCTGGATTTTATCTTTATCGGATATTTCGGCATGGGAGCGAAGGGAGCCGCAATTGCTACCGTTGCTTCTCAGGCCGTGAGCGTCCTGCTGTCGGTGATCTTTCTTCCAAAAGTAATGAAGGTGAGACTGACCATGGAAGATTTCCGTCCTGACAAGTCAGTTGTCGCAAAAATAATGCGTATTGGCCTGCCGATCGCTATACAGGAAGGACTGGTCGAGGTCTCTTTTCTGGTTATAACTATCATAGCAAACCGAAGGGGCGTGGAAATTGCCGCAGCAGTTGGAATAGTGGAAAAGGTCCTTTGCTTCCTGATCCTTTTGCCGGTTGCCATGCAGGTTGCTGTTTCCGCACTGTGTTCGATTTACATTGGAGCGGGAGAGAATAAGAGATGCAAGCAGACGCTGTATTACGCCATAGCGATATGCGTCATATATGGGACAGTAATAGCTGTCCTGGCACAGTTTATCGCGCCGGATATTTTATACCTTTTTGACAGAAGTGAACCGGAAATAATTAAATACGGAGCGCAGTATCTCCGATCCTATGTTTTCGACTTGGTTGTGGTAGGAATACATTTCAGCTTCAGCGGTTACTTTACCGCCTATGAAAAGCCGATTATTCCGTTTATTTATAATATAGCATCGATCGTAACACTTCGGATACCGGTAGCTTACTTTGCTTCGATCTGTTATCCAAACGATCTGACTCCCATGGGAATGGGTGCGCCCTTAGGATCTCTTTTATGTTCCGTAATAGCGCTGATCGCTTTTGTTGTTATTGAAAGAAAGAACAGAACCAATTCGGCTGCGGTTCAATAGAACACTGCTTATTTCTTTCTGTACTCGCGGGGCTGAAGTCCTGTGGCCTTTTTAAAAATCTTCGAAAAATATCTCCCGTCTTGGAAACCGACTTGTTCTGCTATTTCATATACAGGGAGATCCGTTTCCTTCAGCAGATTTTTTGCAGCTTCCAGGCGATAAGAGGTAAGGTAACTGATTATCCCGACGCCGACCTGTGCTTTAAATACCTTGCTGAGATATGTCTTTCCGATGTGAAGTGAGTCTGCCAGTTCCGATATGGAAAAATTTTCCTGATAATGCTCTGATATGTATTTGATAACCTTTATCACATAGGAGTTCTGGCTCTGCCGTATGGTCTTATACTGGTTCTGAAGCGGTTTTATAGTGGAAACAATGTCTTCGTACTGTTCATCTATGGAAGAAAAAGACAGTTTCTGCGGGTCCAGATGCTCAAGGATCAGTTCTTTATTGAACAGATTCCTGAGAGAGTAGGAAAGGACGGCGGAACAGTAATACAAAAGATTAAAACTGCGGGATGGTTTTATGACTTCATAGTATAGCGTATGAAGATTTTCAATCAGGTCCGGACTGGAAAAATTATAATTGATGAGATCACGGATAGATGATAATAACTCCTGTGCGTTTTCAAGGTTTTGACTGATATCAGGGGATTTGTTATCTTCGAGAGAAATATAATCAGGTTTTTCAAAAAAACTGATGGATTTTAAAGAACGGTACTGTTCGTAAGCAGTTCTCAGATCGGTCACATTTTCTATAAGGCCGCTTAAGTATCGGGAACTTGTCTGGCAATGGCATATACCGGCAAGCTGCTGGATCACCCGGCGTATAATAGCGTTCTTTTCTGCTTCGCTTTTACACTTTGGTTCATTAAAAATGGCACAGGTCAGGTTCAGGTGAATATCAAATACTTCGCCGCTGTCGATCTGAGACAGCACCTGGCGTATTTCGTTTTTTACACGTTCGCCGATATAATTATAAAGGTCTTTATTTGCAGCATGGTCCAGATACTCTTCAAACTGCAGTTCATAAAAGAACACAAAGAATTTCTTTTCATGGAGTCTAAAATCGTAATTACCCTTCAGAAATCGAAACTCTGGGTAGGAACAGCCGCGGATCAGTTCCAGCAAAGCAAACTCTTTTCCGATTCGTTTTTCATATTCAGATGACGTTTCGGCAGAAAGCCTTGTCATGCGGGAATAACGATGATGACAGGAATAGTGCATTGAGAGCGACTGTTCAAAAAAAGCTGAAACGGAGCGCATTTCAGGAAACAGGTTCATATCGGTCGTGTAATAATCCACGTCGGTTTCGTTGCGGATCTCAAAAAGCATCATCTGCAGAACTTTCTGCTGCTTTTCATAGTCGTTGATAAGATTCTGGATTTTCCACGAGGGCATATTGATCTGCAGGATTATTATGTAATCTGTACCGTTTAAGGACTGAGATACACATTCATTGATGGACAGAACTCTTGTAAGAGACAGAAGAATATTCGAGTTTTTCAGTCCGTCCTGCAGCAGTCCGAATATGGTGTCATTCCCTAAATAGAGTATCTTCATATGATGCCTCTTTCTGTATGCAACTAAACAGAGATCGTATGTTAAAAAAATTATAGATTATAAAGATGTCAAAAATGTGTGCTTTTTTTATAAAAATGTGGATAAAATAGCACATATTAGGAACTTTCTATTCCATATTTAGAAAATGTAGTTTGTTCCTTTTTATTATTTTACAAAATCAGGCAGATATATTCCGGAGAGATCCGGATTTTTTAATATAAATGTATAAAATTTTCAAAAATGAACACAAACAGGCCAAAATAATATACTTTTTGCACAAAACATCTTGATAAGATAATAAAAAGAAGGATAGCAATTTGGCTTTAGATATTTGGGAGGAATCTGCCATGAAGAAAAATCCTTATCTCACAGATTTAAACGATCCGGATGACTGCATAGAAAAATTTGTCGATTTTGACAGAGATGCCGGGTTTATCAAGGAACGGATGAACCTCATTGTTGAGATACTTGAGCCGAAAGGAACACATGAACTCACATATTCTACTTTTTATAAAGGAGATTATGCCGGTTATCATATGGCGAAATTCGGATGCGAATCTATGATAGTAGGTCCCGGAGAAATGGAGGTTATCGTCAGAGGAAAGAAGACACTTGTGCATGAAGGAGATGTAATGCATTTCGGTGTCTACAATGAACATGAAATGTATTGGACTCAGGATACTCCATGGGTTGGATTCTTCCATAATATGAACATCTGTGCCCCCGCGCGTAATAAAAAATGGGCAGCAGATCACAATCCGGAAATGAACGATAAGGATTTTGCGGATGTATTTTCCGCTACATATGACAGCATAGGACTTGAAGGTGCAATGTCTATTGCTCCCGAAGTTGACAAATCAGAGATAGCGGAGATCCGCGATAAAGATTTCTCATTGGACTCATTTGAAAGAGAAGGACTGCTTGCGGAGCAGAAGATCGGACGCTGGGAAACAGAAGGCATGTATGAATATTGGCGTCTTACGATGAAAAAGGGCTTTTTCGCCGAGAGCAGCAAACTCAATCCCAGAGGGAATGTATATTACATCCAGAAGGGAAGTGTTCATTTTAAGATTTATGATGAAGAGTTCGATGCTTTTTCAAATAATATTGTTTTTATTCCCGAATATTCTAAATACAGGTTCACAGTCAATGAAGATGATTCTGTAATGTATGATATGTACAACAGCTGTCTTACGCATAATCTTGTGAATGAACTTAACACGGTCAAAGCACTTTATCCCGAAAAACTGAAAGACAAGGATTATGTAGAATCACTTAAAGAAAAATACTGCTGCTATATTACAGCAAGCGGTGTGCTTAATTGAGTTTTATTAAAAATTTTTTTTAGGAGGGAACAAAATGAAACATCCGTACTTAATTAATCTCAATGATCCTGAAGATGTAGCAGAGCATCATGTAGATCAGGACAGAAACGCAGGGTTCATCAAAGAAAGAATCGATCTTCTTGTTGAAAACATCGATTATAACGACACTCATGAATTGACCCGGTCAGTCTTTTACGCGGGTGATGTTATGGATAACCATGTGGCAAAAAGAGGATGTGAGACAATGATCGTATTGGATGGCGAGATAGAACTCACACATCGCGGTAAAAGATGTAAGGTTACGCCGGGTGATATTATGCATCTTGGCCCGTTTGAAAGCCATAGAATGCATTTCCTTACCGATATAACCTGGGTTGGCTATTTCAATACTATGAATATTATCCAGCCCTGTGCTGATAAAGAACTCTTGAGCGCAAACTGTCCGGAAATGACAGATGAAGAACTGGCTGATGTATTCGGAGTGTCATATGATCTTTGGTATCTGAAAGAAGCAGTTGCTGAAGATGCCCCGAAAGCAGAAGTATCTGCAGTAAGAGAGCCGGGTTTTGCACATGCTGAGTTTGATGTAGATGGCGCAAAACTCAGATTGAAGGTAGGACGCTGGGAAACAGCAGGTGAATTTGAGTTATGGCAGATAGTTGGCGAGAAGGGATTTTATGCGGTTTGCCCGAAGCCTTGTCTTAAACCGAATATCTTCTTTGTCACTGAGGGAAAAGTGCGCTTTAAGGTTTTCAATGAGGAATTTGTAGCATCAGAAAAGAATGTGGTGCATTTACCTCCGTACGCAATCTTTTCTTATGAGGTTGAAGAGAATGCAAAAATGTATGATTACAGCATTGGCTGCATGCGTTATGACCTGCTCAGCGAGCTCAAATCATACAGTACCTATGAACCTGAAAAGCTTAATGATCCTGATTTTGTTGCAGCACTCAGAAAAAAATGGGGCGGATATATAACAGAATATGGAAAACGATAAGTTTGTTCCCACTGACTAATCTCTGTATTATTCACCGCGATGAGTTTAAAAGCTGACTAATTATTGAAAGGGGCATTAGGATGTCACGATATATTATCAAGCGATTATTGCTTATGATACCTGTTATACTGGGTATCTCTATAGTGATTTTTGCCTTAATGGATTTTGCTCCCGGTGATCCTGCGCAGATTCAGCTCGGGTCTCGTGCAACAGAAGAAGCTTTAAACGCGTTTCGGGAACAGTATGGTCTGAACGATCCCTTCTGGATCAGGTATTTCAGATACTTGTGGAATGCCCTTCACGGAGATATGGGTGTTTCATACAGGACCGGCATACCTGTAGTCCAGGAAATAATAGCGCGTGTTCCTATTACACTTAAAGTCGCAGCAGGTGCCCTTGCACTTGTTCTGATCATAGGAATCCCTATCGGGATCATTTCCGCCGTTAAACAGTATTCCGTTATGGATAATCTGACCCTGGTCTTTGCATTGGTACTTTCATCAATGCCGAACTTCTGGCTGGGGACCATGCTGATCCTGCTTTTTGCAATGTCTCTGAGCTGGTTTCCGGTTACTTTCAGCGGCAACCTGAGGAGCTATGTATTGCCATGGTTCTCTCTGGCATCTGCACAGCTGGCTTCAATGGTAAGGAACACACGTTCAAATATGCTGGAAGTTATCAGAGCAGATTATATCAAACTGGCGAGATCAAAAGGCGTTTCAGAGCTTCAGATTGTAGTAAAACACGCATTGAGAAACGCTCTGATGCCGATCGTTACGATCCTGGGAATGAATTTCCTTGAACTCCTTGGCGGGACCGTTGTTATCGAACAGCTGTTTGCTATTCCGGGACTGAGTTCACTGGCGCTTACTTCTGTAAGAAAAATTGATATTCCTGTAGTTATGGGAATCGTTATTTTCGTTGCTCTGCTGGGCGGATTCATTAATCTGTTCATCGATATTATTTACGTGTATATCGATCCGAGGTTAAAGGTGATGTACACGAAAAAGAAAGAGAAGAAAGGAGGAAATGCTTAAATGAGTGAGCCTGAAAGAATTGAAAACGAAAGCAAAACTGTTTATCAGATGAGCAAGAAGCGCGGAATGTTCAAACAGGTACTTAAAAGGTTTTCAAGAAACCGTACCGCTATGATCGGCTTGATCATTTTTGCATTAATCCTTTTGTGCATCATAGGCGTTGGCATTTTCTGCAATTACGATCAGGCAATTCAGCAGAATATGTCTGAACGACTGATGAAGCCGTGCGCGGAACATATCTTTGGAACAGATCAGTATGGAAGAGACGTTTTTATAAGGGTGCTTTTCGGCGGAAGGACGTCCTTGTTCACTGCCTTGGCTGTAATTGCATGCTCAACGACTTTGGGAATGATATTCGGTTCGATTGCCGGTTACGGCACACAGAGGACAGATAATGTAGTAATGCGTATTAATGATGTTTTCGCTGCTATTCCTGAAACACTGCTTGCAGTCTGCATCGTTGCGGCTCTTGGCGGAGGAATGTTCAATCTGGGTATTGCATGCGTATGTACGGTTACGCCGGGAAATATACGTATGTTCCGCTCATGGGTAATGCCGCTGAAGGAACAGGATTATATTGAAGCGGCACGTGCATGCGGTACGAAAAATTTCAGGATCATCACGCGCCATATTCTTCCAAACTGTCTCGGACCCATTCTCGTTCTGGCAACACTGCATCTTGCGCTTACAATTATAGCCATTGCAGGCTTGAGCTTTATCGGACTCGGAGTACAGTCGCCGACTCCGGAATGGGGAGCGATGCTTTCTGAAGCCAGAGAATTCATGAGGGATTATCCGCATCTTATCATGATACCCGGCGCAGCGATATTATTGTCGGCTTTGTCGCTGAACATGATAGGTGACGGACTCAGAGACGCACTTGATCCGAAGCTTAAGAACTGACAGGAGGTGCGAAATGAGTGAATTACTTAAAATAACGGATCTTCATGTCGAATACGATACTTCTGAAGAAACTGTATATGCAGTGAACGGGGTTGATTTAACTGTAGGAAGAAAGGAAACGCTGGGACTTGTCGGAGAGACAGGGGCCGGAAAAACGACTACTGCCCTCAGCGTGCTTCGGCTTCTTCCGCATAAGATCGGCCGTATTTCCAAAGGTTCTATCATTTATGACGGTGAAGATCTGCTGGCCATCAAGGAAAAAGTCTTCAAAAAGTACAGGGGTAAAAGGATATCCATGATATTCCAGGATCCCATGACAAGCCTTAATCCGGTAATACCGATCGGAAAACAGGTGGCTGAGGTCATAAAACTTCATAACCCGGATATGACAAAAGCGCAGATCGAGTCCCGGGTCGACGAAATGCTCGAGATGGTAGGCATCAAAGCAAACAGGAAGAAAGACTATCCAAACCAGTTTTCGGGAGGCATGAAGCAGCGTGTTGTCATAGCTATTGCCCTTGCCTGCGAACCGGAGCTGCTCATAGCAGATGAACCCACTACAGCGCTTGATGTTACGGTTCAGGCTCAGGTTCTGGCTATGATGACGGATCTGAAAGAGAGACTGGGAACTTCAATGATACTCATTACCCATGATCTGGGAGTCGTTGCAGAGACCTGCGATAAGGTGGCTGTAATGTATGCCGGAGAAATCGTTGAAAGCGGCACGGTAGAAGATATTTTCGGAAAGGGAAATCATCATCCTTATACGATCGGATTGTTCGGATCCTTGCCGGATCTGAAAGATGATAAACCTCGTCTGTCGCCTATAGAAGGTCTCATGCCGGATCCTACAGATCTGCCAAAGGGGTGTAAATTCCATCCAAGGTGCCCGCATTGCAGCGAAAAGTGCAGGACAGAACAGCCGGAGGTTATGGTCACAAACGGTCATTCTCTGCGTTGTCATCTGTTCAGTAAGGAGGTATGACTTGGAAGACAATATTCTGGTGACAAAAGGACTGAAAAAATATTTCGGAACTCCTAAAGGAATGCTTCATGCTGTAGATGACATCGATCTGTCAATAAGAAGAGGTACTACATTGGGAGTTGTAGGTGAATCGGGCTGCGGAAAATCTACACTCGGAAGAACGATTCTGCAGCTGATCAAACCTACGTCAGGGCAGATCATTTTTGACGGAAAAGATGTTACGAATCTCTCGAAAAGTGAAATGGCCCAGTTCAGAAGAGATGCAGGCATCATTTTTCAAGATCCTTATGCTTCTCTGAATCCAAGACTTACGGCGTTTGAGCTTATTGAAGAGCCGCTTATAGTTAATAAAACTTATAAGACAAAACAGGAACAGCAGGAAGCAGTATTCAAGATGATGGAGATCAACGGACTTCCGCCCAGACTCATAAACTCATATCCTCATGAACTGGACGGCGGAAGAAGGCAGCGTATCGGTATAGCCAGAACACTGGTGCTGAATCCGAAATTCATAGTCTGTGACGAACCTGTTTCTGCCCTGGATGTAAGTATCCAGGCTCAGATATTGAATCTGCTTATGGATCTGCAGGATGCCAGACAGCTGTCGTATATTTTCATTACACATGATCTTTCGGTGGTTAAACATATATCTCATGAGATCATGGTCATGTATATGGGGGTCTGCGTTGAAAGAGCAGAGAAGAATGAGCTGTTTGCAAATCCCATTCATCCCTATACAAAGGCTCTGCTGGCAGCGATTCCTGTTCCGGATCTTTCCAGTAAAGGGAAAAGAAGAGAAATTATTAAAGGGGAGGTGACGAGCCCGATAAATCTTAAACCGGGGTGCCGGTTTGCACCAAGATGTCCATACGCATGTGAAAAGTGTATGGCAGACGAAAATGTGAAACTGCGTGATCTAGGCAATGATCACTATGTTGCATGCGCTGTAATATAACAAAAAGGAGGGAAACATGAAAAAATTATCTGTAATTCTTTGCCTGATACTTGCACTTAGCCTTGTAGCCGGGTGCGGAGGCAGCTCAAGCTCATCAGACGGAAATGCTTCTTCGGCGACTGCGTCCGCAGCTGCATCAACAGATGCATCCGCATCTGCGGGGACACATGATGATTCTGTAACAATAGCTCTCTGGGCAGAACCGGGAACGGTCTGCGGCGGCTTCACGCCTAATACACACGCTCTTCTCGTTTCGTGGAATATTTTCGACGGCCTTCTGGTATATGAAGATGACGGGTCGTGGACCCCGAAGCTTGCAACTGAATGGGAGTATACGGAAGATGGCAAGGATATAATATTCACTCTTCGTGAAGGTGTTAAGTTCCATAACGGAGATACAGTTACTGCAGAGGACGTGGTATTTTCATTCAATACGATCATCGATGCGGGTATTGCAGAATCCATGACTAACGCTATGGATCATATGGAAAAGATCGATGATACGCATGTTAAACTCGTGTTCAAGGATGTTTACGGTCCCGGACTTAAGGCTGCTGCTTCTTTCAACCTTCCGATCTTCAGCAAGTCTGCTTATGAAGCGGATCCCGATGGATTCGGACGTAATCCTGTAGGCGCCGGCGCGTACAAGATGGAAGAGTGGAAATCCGGTGAGTATATCAAGCTTACTGCTTTCGATGATTACTGGGATGGGAAAGCATCGATCGGAACGTGCATTTTCAAGTTCTTTGATGATGAGTCCACGGCTTCTCTTGCCCTTCAGAACGGTGAGATAGACGTTGACCTTCAGCCGCCGACAAGCGATGCTGAAAGACTTTCGAATGACGAGAATCTTCAGTGGCTGAAGACCATGGGTGCAAATACATACTGGATCTATTTCAATGAACACGAAGGCGAGCTGTTTGATAACGAAGATCTCCGACTTGCCATTGCGTATGCAATTAATAAGGACGACATCGTTGCCGGAGCTATAAACGGAGAAGGCAAAGCGATTGATTCTATTTATATGGACTGGCTTGAAGGGGTGCCGGCAGATTATAAAGCTCCTACAAATGATCCGGAAAAAGCAAAAGAGTATCTTGCAAAAGCAGGCTATCCTGACGGACTTGAATTCACAGTTGTAACTTCAAACCAGGCATCCCATTATAAAGCAATGGAGATCGTGCAGTCTCAGCTGGCCAACGTAGGAATTACAATGAACCTTGAAAAGGTTGAATTTTCTACATGGTGGACAGATATTCATGAGGCAGGAAATTATACGATGAACTCTACTGACAATATGATGTTCATGCTGGATATGGACGATGCATATGCCCTGTACAGAGGCGGAGAGTTCCTGAACTTCTATGGTGTGGATGATCCGGACCTCAATGCGGCTTATGATGCGCAGCATTTCAATACAGATCCGGAAGAGCGTCTTAAAGCTCAGGCTGATATTGTACGTGTTATGGGTGACAAGGCTCTGGTAGTTCCTCTTTATGAGTGGTACAACTTTGTAGCAGCAGATAAGGATCTGAAAGGAATTACTGCAAAAGCTCTTTATACAAACCATTCCGTACATGACTGGTCATGGGGCTGATCTGACAGCAGCGGGGGGGAGATTTAATCTCCCTCCTGCTTCAGATTATTTGCAGGCAAACAGGTCATTAGCAGCGGAGATGATCAATGGGGTTTCTGGACAACTTTCTGAATACGAAAAATAAATGGGCCAGGGAGATCGTACGCTATGCAGATGATTATAAACTGGTAAATGATCCCGAAACTGGGAAAGAAGATGTTGTCTATTGCGGCGATATCTTTATTTGGGATCTGTCCGAACAGGAGCATAAGAAACGCAGAGTCCTTTGTGTCGGCGCTGTTGTGGCGTTATTTGCGGTTTCAATCGCTTTTGGATTTATACGCAACAATGTTGTGATTCTTTTCCCGGCGAATGGGTTTTATGGGCTGACGGAAGCGTCGCTTTTCTTTTTGCTTTTTGAAACAATAAGAGCTGCCATGCTGGGAAGGCAGCTGGAATCAAAAGAATTAAACGGGCCGGTAAAAAAGGCCAGGCTGGCTGGCGTGATCGCAGCAGCAGTGTCCTCGGCGTCTTTTGCAGCTGCAGTATTTGTGTACCTGAAGTACCGCCACATTTTAAACGGTTCAGGGAACATCCTGTACATTATCGGTTCTTTCACGATAGCAGCAGGGTGCTGGTCCGTATTATTCCTCTTAAAGCACTATATGGATAAAATCACACTGGAAGACGGTACACTGCTTAAAGACATCAGGTATTAAATATATAAGATAAGCTATTATCATTAAAGGTGAAAAAATGCTGACAATAAAAGAGAATTTCATCGAGACGATCAAGGGAGGCCATCCGGATCGTTTTGTTAAACAGTTTGAATATATAGAACATATAAATGATCCGATCCTTTTCCACTGCGGCGATGACTGCGAATATGAGCATCAGGTTACGAATGACTGGGGCATAACCTTTTACTGGCCGACCGGAGCTCCCGGGCCTATGCCAAGGCATGACAGCGGATATAAACTGCTTAATGATATTTCGGACTGGAGAGATTATATCAAGGCACCGGATCCTCATCAATTTCCGGAGAGCGAGTGGGAAGAGTATATCGCGATAGCTGAGAAAATCGACAGGAAACAGAAATTTGTCGGCTCGATCATCGGAAACGGTATATTTGAGAAAATGCATTCATTCATGGGTGTTGAGAATGCGATGATGTGTTTCTATGAGGAGCCGGAAGATACCCATGATCTTATAGAGTATTTAACAGACTGGTATCTGGAATGCATACCGGTCCAGGCTTCACATATGCATCCGGATATCGTGTTCCAGCATGATGACTGGGGCAGCCAGAAAAGCCTGTTCTTTACTCCGGAGATCTTTGAAGAGTTCATGCTGCCGGCTTATGAAAAAATGTATGCATGCTGGAGAGAGAACGGGGCCCAGGTAATAGTGCATCATTCGGATTCATATGCTGCAGAACTTGTTCCTTATATGATTAAAATGGGCGTGGATGTTTTTCAGGGTGCTGTTTCTGACAATAACATACCTGAGCTGTTAAAAAAATATGAAGGAAAGATATCCATTCATGCAGGTCTTGATAATGGAAAGTTCGACTGTGAAAACTGGTCTAAGGAAGCGATATACAATGAACTGGATAAGCTTTTTCAGGAAACAAATGGCGGAAAGTACCTGATACCGGGACTTACACAAGGAGCACCGGGATCGACCTATCCCGGAGTCTATGAATATGTTGACGATGCTATAGAATTATTGAGCGATAAATACTTTTCTGAAAAAAAGTAATGTTAAGGTATATGCTGCTTTGTCCCGCGGAATTCTTTACGTAATCTTAGCTTCAATAATATTTGGAATAGTGCCGCTGGGCAACAATTATGTGCTTTTGAGCGGAATGGATCCGTCCTGTGTACTGTTTTACCAGGCGCTCCTGATGTCGTTCAGCTGTTTTATTGTTTTAAAGCTGAAAAAAGTATCGATAAGGATAGATACTAAAAACACTGTTTCACTGTTGCTGCTCGGTGCAGTCGGAATGGGCTTTACCGATTATTTCCTTAATCTTGGCATGAAACAAATGCAGGTCTCGTCGGTCATCATGCTTCACTTCCTGTATCCTACGATTGTACTGCTGATCTCAATGGCCTTTTTTCGGCAGAAACTTACTGGGCTTACGGCAGTTGCTGTAGCTTTAAGTGTTCTGGGGCTGATCCTTGTTACCGATTTATCCGGCACGATAACGCCGCTCGGGGCTGCATTTGCCATCGGTTCAGCCATTGCTTACGCGCTGTTCGTTATAGCAAATGAGCGAGGCAGTTTTAACCGCTATAATCTGATCCTCAGACTGTTTTACATGTCTGTCGGAATGGGTTCTGTTTATGGTATCAAATCGGTTGTATCCGAGGTGATTTCTCTGCCGGCGTCGCCCGATGTATGGTTCGTCCTTGTTGCGATTGTAGGTATTATAAGTGTACTGGGATTCTATTTTATGACTGCCGGTATAAAACTGCTTGGTGCAAGCAGGGCCGCTTTTATCAATATGCTTGAACCGGTCACTGCTGTAATTGGCGGAATACTGTTCTACCATGATATTATTACGGTTCGAAGTATAATCGGCTGCATCTGCGTGCTGCTCTCAGTTTTGTTTATCGCTATGGACGGAAAACATGCTTCGGCACATGTGAGGTTAATGAAGAATCAGGAATGACGCATTTCAAATTCAATTTAAAAAAGAACGGCTGAAGTTGTTCTGGATTGAGTTAAGATTTTTTATTTTCTCCTTGACATAAACACCCCGTAAATGATATAGTTTCATGGCGACTAACGAATTAGTCTCTTTTTTATGTGCCTGAATAACATGAAAAGGGCTGATCGATCACATAGTCATCAACAGATATTTTAAGAAGAAAAGCAGAAGAATCGGAGGGATCCGCCGTGCGAGTTAAGATCACATTGGCATGCACAGAATGCAAGCAGCGTAATTATGACACAACCAAGGAAAAGAAGAACCATCCCGACAGGATGGAGACCATGAAGTACTGCAAATTCTGTAAAAAGCACACGCTGCACAGAGAAACCAAATAATCGGGAGTAGGATCATGGCTGAAGAAGTTAAAAGCAGAAACAAGGCAAGCTTCTGGAAACGCCTTAAGGGAGAGTTCAGAAAAGTAATCTGGACCGACAGACCGACGCTTGTAAAACAGACGATCGCGGTCATCGTGATCTCGGCTATCCTTTGCGTGATCATTTCACTGGCGGACGGACTTGCGCTGCAGCTGATTGAGCTTATTGTGAAGTAAACAGACGGAGTACGATATGGCAGAAGCAAAATGGTATGTTGTCCATACTTATTCCGGATATGAGAATAAGGTCAAGGCAAATATAGAAAAGGCCATTGAAAACCGGCATCTGGAGAACGAGATCATCGAAGTCCGCGTGCCGATGGAAGATGTGGTCGAAGTGAAGAACGGAGTCCGCAAGCAGGTACAGAAGAAACTGTTCCCGGGCTATGTCCTTCTGAATATGGTCATGAACGATGACACCTGGTATGTAGTAAGAAACACCAGGGGCGTTACCGGATTCGTAGGCCCGGGTTCCAAGCCGGTTCCGCTTTCGGAAGGCGAGATCGAACGGCTGACGGCTCCTGCTTCCCAGCAGAAGATCGTCATGAATATCGAACCGGGCGATGTTGTAATCGTTACAGCCGGCGCGTGGGCGGAGACGACAGGTGTTGTTTCAGCCGTAAACCAGCAGAAGCAGACCGTAACGATCCAGGTAGAACTTTTCGGGCGTTCAACGCCTGTTGAGATTAATTTCTCGGAAGTTAAAAAGGTCGGATAAGCATAAGCTTTCCGGCAATGTGGGAGGGAAATCCCGTAATTACCACTTAAGGAGGTGCCAAGAATGGCAAAAAAAGTAGAAGGTTATATCAAACTGCAGATCCCGGCCGGCAAGGCAACACCGGCTCCGCCTGTTGGACCGGCGCTCGGTCAGCACGGCGTCAACATCGTTGAATTCACAAAGCAGTTCAACGCAAGGACGGCTGATAAGGGAGACCTTATCATTCCTGTTGTCATCACAGTCTATGCGGACAGAAGCTTCAGCTTCATTACAAAGACCCCGCCTGCGCCTGTGCTTCTTAAGAAAGCGGCAAAGATCCAGTCCGGATCCGGCACGCCGAACAAAGTCAAGGTTGCAACGGTTACCAAAGATCAGATCCGTGAGATCGCGGAGACCAAAATGCCCGATCTGAACGCAGCCTCTCTGGAAGCTGCCATGAGCATGATCGAAGGAACCGCAAGAAGCATGGGAATCACCGTAGAAGAATAATGTGGGAGGGAAAGATCCCGATCTTAACCACAAGGAGGTTTTTTAAATGAAACGAGGAAAGACTTATAAAGCAGCGGCTGCAATGGTTGACCGCGCAAAGTTATATGATCCGGAAGAAGCGATTGCTCTTGTAAAAGAGGCTTCCAAAGCAAAATTTGATGAGACCGTAGAAGTACACATCCGCACCGGCTGCGACGGCCGTCATGCCGATCAGCAGGTCCGTGGAGCGATCGTTCTGCCGAACGGTATCGGCAAGGATGTCCGTGTGCTTGTATTCGCAAAGGGCGCTAAGGCAGAAGAAGCGGAAGCGGCAGGCGCAGATTTCGTAGGCGCTGAGGAATTCATCCCGAGGATCCAGAAAGACGGCTGGTTCGATTACGATGTAGTTGTTGCAACACCGGATATGATGAGCATCGTCGGACGTCTGGGCCGTGTGCTCGGACCGAAAGGCCTCATGCCGAACCCGAAGTCCGGAACTGTTACCATGGATGTAGCTACCGCGATCAAAGAGATCAAAGCCGGTAAAGTTGAGTATCGTCTGGACAAGACCAACATCATCCATTGCCCGATCGGAAAAGTATCCTTTGACCAGGAAAAGCTTACCGAGAACTTCAACACCCTGCTTGAAGCGATCAACAAGGCTCGCCCGGCTTCCCTGAAGGGAACGTTCTTAAAGAGTGTTACTCTTGCTTCCACAATGGGCCCCGGAGTGAAGGTCAATACGCTGAAACTGATCTGATAACCGGAAAACACTTGCTTTTTTATCCGGCAGGTGTTATAGTTCAGTAGAATTATGAAACTGATGATAAGAGTGGACCGAAGCGGTCCGCTCTTATTACGTAACGGGGAGTTGTTTTTTATGAGTAAAAGGGAAGATTATGAATCCCGTACCGAAGCGCTTGTGATCCCACTTGTAGAAGAGCGCGGATTCGAGCTTGTCGACGTCGAGTACGTGAAAGAAGCAGGGGAATGGTATCTGCGCGTATATATCGATAAAGAAGGCGGGATCACCATCGACGACTGCGAGGATATCAGCAGGAAGCTTTCGGACCTTTTGGACAAAGAGGACTATATCTCTGATGCCTATATTCTCGAAGTAAGTTCGCCGGGCCTTCTGCGGCCGTTCAAAAAAGACCGGGATCTGGAAAGAAACTTAGGCGTCCCGATCGAGATCCGAACCTATAAAGCAGTGGACGGATCCAAGGAATTTGTCGGAACGCTGAAAGCGTATGACGAGTCTTCGGTTGCGGTCGAGACGGAAGAAGGCACCGAACTGGTTTTTGAAAGAAAAGATATTTCCCTGATGAGAAAGTATATTGTCTTTTAAGATAAATCGTTGACCAGCACATTTTATAATTTGGAGGAAAAAGGAAAGAAAATGAGTGCGGAATTAAAAGAAGCTATTGAAATGATAGCACGGGAGAAGAACATCAGCAAAAACGCCCTGCTTGACGGTATCGAGCAGTCACTGCTCCAGGCCTGCAAGAACCACTTCGGCAAAGCCGACAACGTGGTCGTAGAGATCGACCGCGATACCTGCGACTACCAGGTCTACAGCAACAAGACGGTCGTTGAAACGGTGGAAGACCCCGCACTTGAAATGTCTCTTCTGGATGCAAAGAAAAAGGATGAGAAATACGAGATCGGCGATACGGTAAGAGTGCCGATCGAGTCGAAGTCCTTCGGCCGGATCGCAACACAGAACGCGAAGAACGTCATTCTCCAGAAGATCCGTGAAGAAGAAAGAAAATCCCTGTTTGAACGCTATTACGAGCGTGAACATCAGATCATCAGCGGAACCGTATCCCGGATCAACGAGCGTACGATCACGATCAACCTCGGAAAGACGGACGGCATCCTGACCGAGAGTGAATCCGTAAAGAGCGAGAACCTGCGTGTGCATGACCGTGTCAAAGTTTATGTGCTGGAGGTCAAGGATTCTCCGAAAGGCCCGAGGATCATGGTTTCCAGAAGCCATCCCGAACTTGTCAAGAAGCTCTTTGAATCCGAAGTATCCGAACTTGCGGAAGGCGTTGTAGAGATCAAGGCTATCGCCCGTGAAGCGGGATCCAGGACCAAGCTCGCCGTACTCAGCCACGATGCGGATGTTGATGCGGTCGGCGCCTGCGTCGGAATGAACGGGATCCGTGTCGGAGCAGTTGTGGATGAGCTTGGCGGAGAAAAAGTAGATATCATCAACTGGGATGACAACCCGGCGCTTTTGATCGAGAACGCGCTTTCACCGGCAAAGGTCATTTCCGTACTGGCCGATCCGGACGATAAGACCGCCCTGGTCATCGTTCCCGATTACCAGCTTTCACTTGCCATCGGCAAGGAAGGCCAGAACGCAAGGCTTGCAGCCAAGCTGACCGGATTCAAGATCGATATCAAGTCCGAGACCCAGGCTCAGGAAGCCGGAATCTTCGAGGAATACTTCGGTGAAGATTATGACGACGAGGAAGAAGAGGACGATTACTACCTTGAACCCGGAGAAGACGGGGAAGAAGCTTCCGAAGCGGAAGGAAACAAAACGGAAGAAGCCTGATTTATAAGGTTTAATGTATGAGAAACAAAGCGGAAACAAGGACATGTTCGGCGTGCAGGGAAAAGGCACAAAAGAGCGAACTGCTCCGGGTCGTGCGGACGCCCGAAGGATTTGTCGTTTTCGACAGAAGCCGGAAGATGAACGGACGGGGCGCATATCTGTGCAGAAAGCAGACCTGCCTTGACAAGGCAAAAAAAAGCGCGTCGATCCGGAATTCCCTGGGATGTCCGATCCCGGAAGAAGTCCTGAACGAACTGGAAAAGGAGATCACACATGCCGGGTGACAGATCTGCGTCGCTTCTCGGTCTTGCGATGAAGGCCGGAAAGGTATCTTCGGGGGAATTTGCGGCAGAGAATGCGATCCGTGAAGGAAAGGCGTATCTGGCGATCATCGCGACAGATGCTTCGAAGAATACAGCAAAAAGATTCCGCGATAAATGTTCTTATTATAAAGTGCCGATCGTTTTTCACTTTACCAAGGAAGAACTCGGCAGAGCGCTTGGTAAAGAAGAGCGCGCGGCAGCAGTAATTACCGATAAAGGTCTGGCAGAAGCATTGGAGGGAAAGCTTTTGCCGGATAAAAAATAAGTCCCATGCAGACAGAAGAGGAAGAGAGCCTATGAGTACAGAAAAAGAAGAAGTCAGGAAGATCGAAAAAACAGCCGAAAAAGCGGCTGAAAAAGCGGAAAAGACCGACAAGCCTGCACCAAAGAAAAAGAAAAACATGCAGGTGCTTTTCCGTCCGCAGAACGCCGTGACTGCAGAGACCAAGAGCATGGCGAAAGCGGTCAAAAAACCCGAAAAGAAGGAAGAGCCGGAGAAAAAGATGGTCAAGGTCCGTATGGCAGACGGAACACTTCGTCTGGTTGACCGAAGCAAGATCATCCGTAAGCCCAAACCGGCAAAACCGGCGGAACCGGAAGTAAAGCCTGCAGAGACGGCAGCTCCCGCAGAGCCGGTAATTGCCGACGTTAAAACAGAGACTCCGGCACCTGTGACCGAAAAACCGGCCGCGGCGGAAGTCAAGGCAGAAACACCTGCCGAAACCGCACCTCAGACGGAGGTGATCAAAGAAGAACCCAAACAGCCCGCCGAAGCAAAAGCAGAAGAAAAGGAAGCAGTTTCCGAAAAAGCGGAAGCCGCGAAGCCTGCCGCAAAACCGGCGGATGAGAAGAATAAAGCCGTGCCCGCAAAAGAAACAGCGGGTGAAAAGCAGCCGAAAGAACGTAAAAAGGTCAACGAGGCTGTAAAAAAACGTACCATTATTTCCAGAATCCCGGATCGTACCGGAACCGGCGATCGGACCGCAAGGCCCGGCGGGGCGCGCCCGCCGCGCGGCACCGATTCCAGAACGCCGCAGGATCAGCGCAGAAGATTCGACAATGCCCCGGCAGCTGCCGCAGCCCCGGATCCTTCTTCTGCATCCAGGAAACAGGCCGGCCGGACCGGAAATAAAGCCAAGGATAAAAATAAAGACTCCTTAAGAGAAAACAAGTTCGCAAACGACAATGCACCGCGCGGAAGCCGTCCCAACCAGGGCAGAAAGCAGATGCAGACGGTTCCGAAAGCGCTTCAGAAGCCTGTTCATAAGGCAGAAGAAAAGAAGGAAGTCGTTACGGAGATCACCCTCCCCGAAAAGATCACCATCCGCGAACTTGCCGAAAAGATGAAGATGCAGCCGGCAGCCATCGTTAAAAAACTCTTCCTCGAGGGCACGATGGTTACCGTCAATCAGGAAGTGGACTTCGAAAAGGCTCAGGAGATCGCACTTACCTTTGATATTATTGCAGAACCGGAAGAGAAGATCGATATCATCGAAGAGCTTCTTCGTGAAGAAGAAGAGGATGAAGCAAACATGACCGTAAGGCCGCCGGTCGTCTGCGTTATGGGACACGTAGACCACGGCAAGACCTCTCTGCTTGATGCGATCCGTCATTCACACGTCACGGATCGCGAGGCGGGCGGTATCACCCAGCATATCGGCGCTTATGTCGTACCGATCAACGGACAGAAGATCACCTTCTTAGACACACCCGGTCACGAAGCATTCACCGCCATGCGTATGCGCGGCGCAAATTCCACGGATATTGCGATCCTCGTTGTTGCAGCGGATGACGGCGTGATGCCGCAGACGATCGAAGCGATCAACCATGCCAAGGCCGCCGGCGTAGAGATCATCGTTGCGATCAACAAGATCGATAAGCCCGGAGCAAACATCGACAGGGTAAAACAGGAGCTGATGGAATACGAGCTTGTTCCGGAAGACTGGGGCGGCACGACCGTCTTTGCCCCGGTATCCGCGAAGACCGGAGAAGGGATCGACGACCTTCTTGAGATGATCCTCCTTACCGCGGAAGTGCTGGAACTGAAAGCCAATACGAACCGGAAGGCCCGCGGCCTTGTTCTCGAAGCAAAGCTGGATAAGGGCAAGGGCCCGGTCGCGAACCTGCTGATCCAGAAGGGAACGCTGAAACTCGGCGACTATATCGCCGCCGGCGCATTCCACGGAAAAGTTAGGGCCATGATGGACGAGAATTCCCGCCAGCTGAAAGAAGCCGGCCCGTCCACGCCGGTAGAGATCCTCGGACTGAACGGCGTTCCGAACGCAGGGGAGATCCTTGTTGCGTTTGACTCGGATAAGGAAGCCAAGAGCTTTGCGGCTACCTTTGTTGCCGAGAACAAGAACAAACTCGTGGAGGATACCAAGTCCAGAATGTCCCTGGATGATCTGTTCAACCAGATTCAGGAAGGCAATCTGAAGGAACTCAATATCATCGTCAAGGCCGATGTCCAGGGTTCGGTCGAAGCTATGAAGCAGTCTCTGCTTAAGCTTTCGAATGAAGAAGTTGTGGTTAAGATCGTTCACGGCGGCGTCGGTGCGATCAGCGAATCCGACGTTACGCTTGCTGCGACATCCAACGCGATCGTCATCGGATTCAACGTAAGGCCGGACGCACAGGCAAAAGCGATCGCCGAAGAAGAGAATGTCGATCTGAGACTTTATAAGGTCATCTATCAGGCGATCGAGGACGTCGAGAACGCCATGAAGGGCATGCTGGAACCCGTTTACGAAGAAAAGATCATCGGTCATGCGGAGATCCGCCAGATCTTCAAGGCTTCGGGTATCGGCAACATTGCAGGAAGTTATGTTCTTGACGGATATATCACCCGCGACAGCAAGGTGAGGATCACTCGCGGCAAAGACCAGATCTTTGAAGGACCGCTCGCGTCGCTTAAGAGATTTAAGGATGACGTAAAGGAAGTCAAGGCAGGCTTTGAATGCGGACTGGTATTTGACGGCTTTGGCGACATCGAAGAATTTGACCAGGTCGAGGCTTACATCATGGTTGAGGTGCCGAGAACCTGATACAAAGGACAGTATAATGAGAAAGAACAGTATTAAACATTCGCGCATCAACGGTGAGATCCGGAAAAGTCTTTCAAAGGTTATTGCCGAAGAGGTTCACGATCCCCGCGTCGGAATGATGACTTCCGTTACCGATGTGGAGGTTGCGACCGATCTTAAGACCTGCAAGGTCTATATCAGCGTGCTCGGCAGCGACGAAGAGCGCGCGTCGGCGATGGAAGGACTCAGGAGGGCCGAAGGCTTCTTAAAAAGACGTCTGGCTCAGGAGCTGAATCTCAGAAACACACCGGAACTCCGGTTTATCAGCGACACGTCCCTGGAATACGGGGCAAAGATGTCCAGAATGATCGAAGAAGTAGCAGGCAGCATGCAGGACCGTGAAGAACAGGAGAACCCGGATGAAGAAGCTTTCTGATTACCTGGAAGGCGTAAAAAAAGTTGCGATCACCGGACATATGAGCCCCGACGGCGACTGCGCGGGCTCCTGCCTGGGGCTGCTCAATTATCTGAGGGACAACTATCCGGAGATCACGGCTCATCTGTTTCTGGAGACCGTAAAGGATACCCTGGCATATCTGCCTTTGTTTGAGGAGATCCGTCATGAGGACAGCGGCGAGGAATACGACCTGATCATCCTGCTGGATATTAGTGCCGCAAACCGCATTGCGTTCTGCTCGGATGTCCTTGAACGTACGCCGAAATCGCTTTGTCTGGACCACCACCGGACGAATCCGGGCGGTTTCACCTGGATGTATAATGATCCTGAAGCAAGCTCGGCCAGCGAGGTGCTTTACCGGCATCTGGAACCGGAAAAGATCTCCTTAAACTGCGCGACCTGCCTGTATACCGGGATCGTACATGACACAGGTGTCTTCCAGTATTCCTGCACGACGCCCGAAACCATGCGCGTTGCCGGAGAACTGATGAGCAAAGGCGTAGATTTCTCTACTATTATCGAAGACAGCTTCTTTGCAAGAACCTATCTTCAGAACAGGGTCCTGGGCGAGATTCTGACGGAGTCCCGGCTGTATTTTGACGGCAGGGTGGTCGTCGGGGGCATTTCCCGCGAACGCCGTTGGGAACTGGGCGTAAAACCAATCGATCTGGACGGCGTTGTTGCCCAGCTTCGCAATACGATAGGTGCGGATACGGCGGTCTTCCTTTATCAGCTGGACGGCGGAGAGTTTAAGGTCAGCCTTCGTTCCAAGAGGATCGTGGATGTAAGCAGCATTGCCGCCGGTTACGGCGGAGGCGGACACATACGCGCGTCCGGTTTCAAGACCAAAGGCGAAGAGGCGGAAATACTGAAAAGTATCCTGGAAGATATCGCACAGCAGCTTGGGGCATGATCATGGACCGGGCTGTTTTTCCGTGCGGAAACATGAGAGCAGTGACATGAACGGCTTTTTGAACATATATAAAGAGCGTGGGTTTACTTCCCATGACTGTGTCGCGAAGCTTCGCGGCATTTTAAGGCAGAAAAAGATCGGCCATATGGGGACACTGGATCCGGATGCGGAAGGTGTGCTTCCTGTTGCGCTCGGCAAAGCGACCCGCTTGATCGAACTATTTGATGAAGACCGGAAAGCGTACCGGGTCACCATGCTTCTTGGAAGAACGACGGATACGCTGGACACTTCCGGTACTGTTCTTGAGGAAAGAGAAGTGCTCTGCAGCGGGGAAGATGCCGTAAAAGCACTGCTGTCTTTCCGGGGGGAACAGATGCAGATACCGCCGATGTATTCGGCTGTCAAAAAAAACGGCAGAAAACTGTATGAGCTTGCCAGAGAAGGCGTAACGGTAGAAAGGGAACCCCGGAAGATCGTCATCCATGAGATCTCGAACATTACCGTTGACCTGCCTCTGATGACTTTCGATGTGACCTGCTCCCGGGGGACGTATATCCGTTCCCTGTGCGATGACTGCGGCAGGAGCCTCGGGTGCGGAGGCTGCATGGCCGGACTGATCCGGCTCTATGTCGGAAGCTTTCGTGCCGAAAACGCACTGCGCCTTTCGCAGATCGAAGCGCTGAAAGCGGAAGACCGCCTTGCACAGGCAGTCCTTCCGATGACCGCTGCATTTCCGGAAATGAATTGCATCAGGACGCTTCCGGAAGGGGACAAGCCGGCTCATAACGGCAATGCGCTTTCCGGAAAAATGCTGGATCTGCAGGAACCGCCGGCAGGCCGGTTCTGGCTGGAGGATTCACGGGGTGCCATTGTCGGCGTTTATGAATGTATAAAGGGAGAATTCAGACCCGTAAAGATGGTTTACGAGGAAACGGATCGGTAAGAAAGCATATTATGGATTACTTCAAGCGGGCAAACGATATACAACTGGACAAAAATACGATCGTAACGGCAGGAAAGTTCGACGGCGTGCACAGAGGCCACAGGATCCTGATCGACCGGATCAAAGAACTGGCTGCAAGTGAGAACTGCAGCTCAGCCGTTCTGACTTTTACTACTTCGCCGCAGGCTATGCTTTCCCATAAAAAATCCCTATCCATCCTGGATAATGCAGAAAGACGCCGGCTTTTGGAAAGAGACAAAATTGACCTGTTGGCCGAACTGCCTTTTACAGAGCGCTTAAGAAACCTGGAACCGGATGAGTTTATAGAGGAGATCCTTGTCAAAAAGCTTCGGTGCCGGGTATTTGTCGTCGGCGACGACTTCTGCTTTGGGAAAAACCGGGCAGGAAACGCAGAGTACCTGGAAAGGGAAAGCCACCGGTTCGGGATCCGAACCGAAGTAATGAGCAAGCTGATGGACGGAGAGCGTGAGATCAGCAGCACCTATGTCCGGGAAGAACTGGTCAAAGGCAACATCCCGAAAGTCAATGAACTGCTGGGATATCCGTTCTTAGCAGAAGGAGTGATCGTGCACGGACAGCACAACGGCCATCTGCTCGGATTTCCGACAGCAAACATCCTTCCGGACGGAAATAAGCTGCTTCCACCGGCAGGGGTCTACGATACGAGGATCGAGATCGAGGAAACACGGTATAAAAGCATAACAAATATCGGTGTCCGCCCGACGTTCAACGGGGATCATGTGACGATCGAGACAAATATTCCGGGTTTTTCCGGTGATCTGTACGGGAAGTTTGCAAAGGTGGAATTCTACGAATTTACAAGACCCGAACGAAGGTTCGGGTCATTGGAAGAGCTGAAAGCTCAGATTCAGAGCGATGTCCGTTCACTGGGATTTTAGGATCCCTACAGCTTTTTTAAGGAATCAAGTTCATCAAAGAGATACTCGTTGATGACTTTGATGTAAGTTCCTTTCATTCCGCTGGACCGGGATTCGATGATGCCCGCACTTTCAAATTTGCGCAGAGCGTTTACGATGACCGAACGGGTGATGCCGGCTTTGTCGGCGACTTTGCTGGCAACGATAATGCCTTCACTGCCGTTGAGCTCACGGAAAATATGGGCAGCTGCCTTCAGCTCCGTATAGGAGAGTGTGCCGACAGCCGAAACGACGATCTGTTTGTTGCGGGTCGCTTCGACATCTTCTTCGCGCTCCGAACGCATGATCTCCAGGCCGACTACGGTCGTTCCGTATTCGCATACGATAATGTCCTCAATATCGTATTTCGGCCGGATCCGGTAGAGAAAGATCGTGCCGAGACGTTCGCCGGCGATTTCGATCGGGGTGACGATCGCCTGAAAGCGGTTGCTTTCTTTCTTTTCAAAACCGAGTGTTTTAAGACTGACGTTTTCTTTAGTGGAAAGCACTTCCAGCAACCGTTCGTTCAGGTCATGATCGATAAAGCTTCCTACAGAAGCAGGGATCAGTTCGTCCAGATAAGGAACATCCGGCGCGGTTCCGAATCCGAGGACCTTGCCTTTGACCGAAAAGACGAAAACATTGGAAGCAAGACATTCCTGCATGACGGAACAGATATCGTTGAAAACGACTCTGGAAGACGAGTTATTGTGAAGAAGTTTATTGATCTTTCTGGTTTTATCCAACAATTTGATACTCATGGGATCCCCCGGATGGCTGTTTACTGCTTGCCCGACCGCCACGACGGGCATTTAATATGATAGCACAAAATTGTTGTAAAATACAATGATTATTCAGAAAATTCAGAAAACAAAAATCGTTATATAATTAATGAAAAAAGAATGATTTTTGAATATAATCGTTGACAAGCGTGTCTAAAGAGGGTAATATGATATCGTCAAGTAGCACTCGAAAGAGATGAGTGCTAATAAATAAAAAAGAAACACTTTTAAGGAGGCGTACATAATGAACTTAGTACCATTAGCAGACAGAGTAGTGCTGAAACAGTTCGAGGCTGAAGAGAAAACGAAATCCGGAATCATCCTTACATCGGCAGCTCAGGAAAAACCGCAGCAGGCACTTGTTGTTGCAGTTGGCCCGGGAACCGAGGATGTTAAGATGGAAGTCAAGGTTGACGACCAGGTTATCTATTCCAAATATGCCGGAACAGAAGTCAAGCTTGACGGAGAAGAATACATCATTGTCAAACAGTCAGATATTTTAGCAATCGTTAAATAAGTACAGGAGGCAATAAAACCATGGCAAAAGATATTAAATACGGAGCAGAAGCACGTGCTGCTCTCGAAGCAGGTGTCAACAAGCTCGCGGATACCGTCCGCGTTACATTAGGACCCAAGGGAAGAAACGTAGTATTGGAGAAATCCTTCGGCTCACCGCTTATCACAAACGACGGTGTTACTATTGCGAAAGAGATCGATCTGGAAGACGGATTCGAGAACATGGGCGCACAGCTCATCCGCGAAGTTGCCTCCAAGACCAACGATGTAGCCGGTGACGGAACCACGACCGCTTCCGTTCTTGCCCAGGCCATGATCCATGAGGGAATGAAGAACCTTGCTGCAGGCGCAAACCCGATCATCATCCGCGAGGGTATGAGAAAGGCCACCGCAAAGACAGTAGAGCTGATCAAGGACATGAGCCAGGCTGTTAACGGAAAAGATCAGATCGCAAAAGTTGCTGCTGTTTCCTCCGGCGATGAAGAAGTCGGACAGCTTGTTGCCGATGCAATGGAAAAGGTTTCCCAGGACGGCGTTATCACCGTAGAAGAGTCCAAGAGCATGAATACCGAGCTTGACCTCGTGGAAGGCATGCAGTTTGACCGTGGATATCTTTCCGCTTATTTCTGCACTGATATGGAGAAAATGGAAGCCGTTCTTGACAGCCCGTACATACTCCTTACTGATAAAAAAATCTCCAATATTCAGGACCTCCTTCCCCTTCTCGAGCAGATCGTTCAGTCCGGCGCAAGCCTTCTGATTATCGCGGAAGATGTTGAAGGCGAAGCTCTTTCTACCCTCATCGTCAATAAACTTCGCGGAACCTTTAAGGTCGTTGCGGTTAAAGCTCCGGGATTCGGCGACAGAAGAAAAGATATGCTTCAGGATATCGCAATTCTTACCGGCGGCGTTGTCATTTCCGAAGAAGTCGGGTACGAACTGAAAGACGCTACCATGGAAATGCTCGGACATGCAAAGACCGTTAAAGTCGGAAAAGAAAACACAGTTATCGTTGACGGTGCAGGCGACAAGCAGGCAATCGCAGACCGTATCGCTTCCATTAAAGTACAGCATGACAACAGCAAGTCCGAATACGATAAGGAAAAGCTTTCCGAAAGAATGGCCAAGCTTTCCGGCGGCGTTGCGGTTATCCGCGTAGGCGCTGCTACAGAAACCGAAATGAAGGAAGCCAAGCTTCGTATGGAAGATGCCCTGAACGCTACCCGCGCGGCAGTGGAAGAAGGTATCGTTGCAGGCGGCGGCTCTGCATACGTACATGCAGGCAAGCAGCTTGGTGAACTCGTAGATGCCCTGGAAGGCGACGAGAAGACCGGCGCACAGATCGTTGTTAAAGCCCTTCAGTCCCCGCTGTTCAGAATCGCCGAGAACGCAGGACTGGATGGAGCGGTTATCGTCAACAAAGTTCAGGAAGGCGGACAGAACTTCGGTTTCGATGCTCTTCATGAGGAATATGTTGATATGATCGAAGCAGGAATCCTGGATCCCGCAAAAGTTACCAGAAGCGCTCTGCAGAACGCTACTTCCGTAGCTTCCACACTGCTTACGACAGAAGCGGTTGTATCCAACATCAAGGAGCCGGTACCGCCGATGCCCGCAGGAGCACCTGCAGGGATGATGTAACGTAAAAGATGCTGCCGGGCGGCCGCCGATCCTGTGCTTGCACAGTGGATCGTGCGGACATCCGGTGGCTGAAGCGATATGAGCATGAAGCGCGGCAGCGCGGAATGCGAATATCGCTTAGGATTGCGGGAGTGCGAAGCACGGAGCAATCCGTATCTTTTACGAAACCTTTTTGATAAAATTAATACCCTCTGACACGGCGGTCTTTCAGACCGCCTGTTTTAAAAACAAGACATGGCAGAGTTTCTGAAAAAGCACAGACATATCATCTTTTACCTTATATTCGGCGTCCTCACAACGGCTGTTAATTTTGTCGTCTATTACATCTGCGCGCGCCTGCTTAACATCGACACGGTTCCTTCGACCATTATTGCCTGGGTCGCTGCGGTGCTTTTTGCCTATATCACAAATCGTAAATGGGTCTTTGAAAGCCAGGTCACGACCCGGAAAGGCATTTTGATCGAGATCGCCATGTTCTTCCTGTTCCGGCTTGCCACCGGCATTCTCGATACCGTGATCATGTATATCACAGTCGATGTCTGGGCATTCAATGAACTCATTATGAAGATCATCTCCAACATCATTGTCATTATTCTGAACTATGTTTTCAGTAAGCTCCTGATCTTCAGAAAAAGAAAGAATTGAATTAGTTACGAACATACAGCACCGATTCTTGATTATTAGACTCATATGATTTAAAATATATTATTAGCGTTTTTACAGGACGGAGGAAAGAGCATGCTGCTTGAAGAACAGAGAAAACTGGTCATAGAAACAGCACAGAAAGCTTCTTTGGAGAAGCTGGTTCCGCTGACGTTCGGCAATTTTTCACTTCGCGACGAAAAAACCGGATACGTCTGCATCACGCCAAGCGGAATGCCTTACGGCCTCCTTGTTCCGGAAGACATCGTGGTAATGGATGTTAACGGCAATATTATCGAAGGAGGGCGCAAACCTTCCATAGAAACACCGCTGCATACTTCAATCTATCGGAAACGCCCGGATGTCTTCGGGATCGTACATACACATTCGACCTTTCTGACCGCCTGGTCTTGCCTGGAAGAAGGAATGCCATGCATTACTTCCGAAGCCGCTTCCTTGGCGGGCGGGAACCTGCGCACAGCACCGTTCGCTATCCAGGGAACGGAAGAACTCGCCGAAGTCACTTCCGAGGCGCTCGGCAATGACAAGGCCGTTCTTATGGCGAACCACGGTGCAATCTTTGTCGGGTCGACCATCGTAAAAGCCTATGAAGTCGGAGCTATCCTGGAAGAAAGCGCAAAGGTTGCTTATCTTGCCTACACGCTCGGAAAGCCGAACCGGATCAGCGAGCAGATCATGAAAGCACTCGAAAAAACAACAGAAGAAAACTACGGACAGGACAAATAAAGAGGAGATCACAGAATGCCCGAAGAGACCAAATCCAGAAACTTTATAGAACTTGCGATCGATAAGGATCTGCAGGACGGTGTTTATGACCATGTACATACCAGATTCCCGCCGGAACCCAACGGATACCTTCATATCGGGCATGCCAAGGCGATTATTCTGAACAGCATGATCGCGGAAGAGTATAACGGGAAGTTCAATCTGCGGTTTGACGATACCAATCCGACGAAAGAAAAAGCGGAATTCGCAGAGCAGATCATCAGTGACGTAAAATGGCTCGGTGCGGATTTTGAGGACCGTCTTTTCTACGCGTCCGATTACTTTGAAAGAATATATGAAGCGGCAGTCAAACTGATCAAAAAAGGCAAAGCCTATGTCTGCGACCTTACGGCAGAGCAGATCCGGGAATACCGCGGAACACTCACCGAGCCCGGAAAGGAAAGCCCGTACAGGGATCGTTCGGTTGTGGAGAACCTGGATCTCTTTGAACGAATGAAGGCCGGCGAATTTGAAGACGGAAGCCGCGTGCTTCGTGCGAAGATCGACATGTCTTCCCCGAACATGAATATGAGGGACCCTGTCATTTACAGGATCGCCCATATAGAGCATCACAACACCAAAGATAAATGGTGCATCTATCCGATGTATGATTTTGCTTATCCGCTGGAGGACGCGTTCGAGGGAATAACTCATTCGCTCTGTACCCTGGAGTTTGAAGATCATCGTCCGGTTTACGACTGGGTCGTTAAAGAAGTCGGATTTGAGATGCCGCCCAGGCAGATCGAATTCGCCAAACTCTATCTTACAAATGTCGTGACCGGGAAGAGATACATCAAAAAACTGGTGGAGGAAGGCATCGTAGACGGTTGGGACGATCCCAGACTGGTGACGATCGCTGCACTTCGCAGGCGCGGTTATACGCCGGAATCCATCAGGATGTTTGTGGAACTCTGCGGAATCTCCAAAGCCCAAAGCTCGGCAGACATTGCGATGCTGGAGTACTGCATCCGGGAAGACTTGAAGCTGAAAAAGCCGAGGATGATGGCCGTACTGCATCCCTTAAAACTCATTATCGACAATTACGAGGACGGCGTAACGGAAGAGCTGGAAGCGCCGAACAATCTGGAGAATGAAGCTCTCGGAACCCGGAAAATCCCGTTCTCGAAAGAACTTTATATCGAAGAAGAAGATTTCATGGCAGATCCGCCGAAAAAGTATTTCCGGATGTTCCCCGGCAATGAAGTGCGGCTGATGAATGCTTATTTCGTAAAGTGTACGGGCTATGACACGGATGAAAACGGTAAGGTCATCTGTGTGCATGCGGAGTATGATCCTGCCTCCCGGGGCGGAAACAGCCCGGACGGACGCAAAGTAAAAGGCACCATTCACTGGGTCAATGCGGCCACGGCCTTTCGTGCGGAATGCAGGCTGTACAGCAGCTTGATTGACGAGGAAAAGGGCGTATACAACGAGGACGGTACCATGAATATCGTTCCCGATTCGGTGGAGTATATAAAGGAAGCCCTGCTGGAGCCGGCGCTGGCTGAAGCGAAGGCATATGACAGCTTCCAGTTTGTGCGCAACGGTTTTTACTGTGCAGACGCAAAGGATTCCAAAGAGGGAGCACCGGTCTTCAACCGGATCGTCTCGCTGAAGAGTTCATTCAAGCTCCCGAAAGCGGAAGCGTAAAAGAAAGATTCTGATCGAAAGGAACCGGTATGCTGGGGTATATCACAGTACGACGGGAAGAACTGAAAGTCAGGGAATTCGATACCTACCGGAGCTTTTACTGCGGTGTGTGCCGGGATCTCAAAAAAAGCTGCGGAGAGCTTTCGAGGCTCACGCTTACGTACGATATGACTTTTCTTGCGATCCTTCTTACGTCGCTTTACGACGAGAAGAGCATCAGGGAACTGAAAGCCTGTCTGTTTCATCCCGGACAGAAGATGCCGGATATCCGCAACCGGTATACGAAATATGCGGCGGATATGAGCCTTTTGATGGTCTATCAGAACCTTCTCGACGACTGGAAGGACGACCGGAGCCAGAAGAGCCTTGCTGCGTCGAGACTCCTGCATCAGGCGTATAAGAAAGTTTCCGCGCAGTATCCGAGACAGGTTCGAAGCCTCAGAAAGTATTTAAAGGATCTGCATTCGATCGAAGAAGAAAAAAGCTCGGATCTGGATCTTGCCGCCGGAAAGACTGGAGAGTTTTTCCGTCAGGTCTTCCTGTATGACGAGAACGACATCTGGAGCAGGGATCTCGGAGAAACCGGGTTCTTCCTGGGCAAATTCATTTATCTGATGGACGCTTATGAAGATACGGAAGAAGATCAGAAGAGTGGGAATTACAATCCGTTTTTAAGCTATAGAGACAGGGATGACTATGAGTACTTTGCAAAAGAAGTCCTCACCATGGCTGCCGCCGGGGCAGCAAATGCCTTTGAACGGCTTCCGATCGTAGATAACGTAGAGATTCTGAGAAATATAATATACAGCGGTATCTGGAAAAAATATCTGGATATCCAATCAAAAAGGAAAGTATGATGTACGACCCGTATTCTGTCCTCGGCGTATCCAGAAATGCGAGCATGGACGATATAAAAAAAGCATACAGGAATCTCAGCAGACGCTATCACCCCGATGCCAACGTGAACAACCCGAATAAGGCGGCGGCTGAAGAGAAATTCAAACAGATCCAGCAGGCCTATCAGCAGATCGTGTATGAAAGAGAACACGGCGGAAGCTCCTACGGCTACGGACAGAGCTCCCAGAGCAGTCAGAGCGGATATGGCAGCTACAGCAGCGGCTACGGAAATTACGGCGGGTTCGGAGGCTTCGGCCCCTTCGCGGATTTCTTCAGCGGGTTTGCCGGCCGGACAGGACAGGCATCCGGCGGAATAGATCCAAAGCTTCAGGCAGCGACGAATTACATCAACAGCGGCCATTACCAGGAGGCACTGCATGTTCTGGATGACATGACGGAAAGAACAGCACTGTGGTATTATCTTCACGCGGTCGCGAATGCCCGGCTGGGAAATACCGTCAATGCGAAAGCTGACGCAAAGACAGCATACGGAATGGAACCCGGAAACTACAGATACCGGCAGCTTTATGAAGAACTGGAAAGCGGGAACGTCCGGTATACGCAGCAGGGCTACGGTTACGGAATGAATGACTGCGGACAGGGAACACAGCCCGGCTGCTGTCCGTGCTTCTGCCTTCCGTGTATGTGCGGGACACCCTGCTGCTGTTGCTGCTGATGCCACAGGTTATCGGATTATCGTTAACGGTTTTAGGATAGAGGTTTAAATGAACGAAAATAACAATAACAACAATAACGGGGGGAACGAAAAAAAGAACCGGGATAACAATATCCTGCGTTTTATGTTCAGTCTGTTCCTGGCGTTTCTGATCTTCGGGATCTTTAACAATTACATGAACCGAAGGTCTTCCGACGTGGATCTCACCTACGACAAGTTTATTGAGATGGTCGAGGCCGGAGAGATCAAGGAGGTCGTGCTTCAGGACAATGAACTGACGATCACACCCAAAAAGATGCCGGCATCCGGCGCAGTGGAATACAAGACCAATATGATCGGCGATGAAAACGCGCTGCTGGAGCTGCTGACGGATAAAGGCGTGACCTTTAATAAAAAATCTCCCGATCCGGTTATGTCTGTGCTTTCGACCATACTCGGGATCGCGCTCCCGTTCATTATTCTGATGGTCTTCTTCAGCTTCTTAATGAGAAGAAGCGGCGGAGGCGGCCTTATGAACGTCGGAAAGAGCAAAGCAAAGGCTTATGTGCAGAAGGACACCGGCGTGACTTTTGAAGACGTCGCCGGTGAAGATGAAGCAAAAGAATCCCTTCAGGAAATGGTAGAGTTCCTTCATCATCCGGAACGGTTCAACCAGATCGGCGCAAAACTGCCGAAAGGCGCCCTGCTCGTTGGCCCTCCCGGAACCGGAAAAACCCTTCTGGCCAAAGCCGTGGCCGGAGAGGCGCACGTACCGTTCTTCTCGCTTTCCGGCTCGGAATTTGTCGAGATGTTCGTCGGTGTCGGCGCGTCGCGTGTCCGTGACCTTTTTGAGGAAGCAAAAAAACAGTCTCCCTGTATTATTTTCATCGACGAAATCGATGCGATCGGTAAATCGAGAGATTCACGCTTCGGCGGTAACGACGAGCGTGAACAGACCCTGAACCAGCTTCTGGCGGAGATGGACGGTTTTGACAGCGATAAGGGAATCCTTATCCTTGCGGCGACCAACCGGCCAGAGATTCTGGATCCGGCGCTCCTTCGCCCGGGCCGTTTTGACCGGAGAGTAATTGTGGAAAGGCCGGATCTTCGCGGACGTGTGGAGATCCTGAAAGTGCATGCGAAGAAAGTACGCCTGGATGAAACGGTCGATCTGAACGAGATTGCACTGGCTACGTCCGGCGCCGTCGGTTCGGATCTTGCGAATATGGTCAACGAGGCTGCGATCCTGGCTGTCAAGCACAACCGTAAAGCCGTGTCGCAGAAAGACCTGTTCGAGGCAGTCGAAGTCGTTCTGGTCGGCAAGGAGAAAAAAGACCGCATTCTCAGTCAGGAAGAGCGTAAGATCGTATCCTACCATGAAGTCGGGCATGCCCTGCTGACTGCGCTCCAGAAGGACGCCGAGCCTGTTCAGAAGATCACGATCGTTCCCAGGACGATGGGTGCCCTCGGATATGTCATGCAGGTTCCTGAAGAAGAAAAATACCTGAATACGAAAACCGAACTGGAAGCCATCCTTGTGTCGACCCTCGGCGGCCGTGCAGCCGAAGAAATCGTATTCGGGAATGTGACGACCGGGGCTTCCAACGATATTGAAAAAGCAACTAAGCTCTGCCGCGCGATGATCACACAGTACGGCATGTCCGAAAAGTTCGGACTGATGAGTCTGGAATCCCAGGAAAATAAATATCTGGACGGCAGATCATATCTGACCTGCGGCGACTCTACGGCAACGGAGATCGACCATGAGATCATGGAAATGCTCAAAAATGCTTATGAGGAAGCAAAGAGACTTCTTTCGGAGAACCGGGATGCCCTGGATGAGATCGCGGATTACCTGATCCGCAAAGAGACGATCACCGGCGCCGAATTTATGGATATTTTCCATGAAGTGATCAAAAAACGGACCCAGCCCGACGAGATCATTTATCTGGGGACGTCGGAAAAAGCGGAAGTCCCGGCGGAAAGCAGGGAAGAAGAGACAGCTCCGGAAGAGAACTCTGCTTCGGTTGCTTCTACAGACGCCGGGATTCCGGAAGAGACAGCTGCGGACCCGGAGCAGAATATCGTAAATGATACTGAACAGAGCGGAGAAGAACAGCAGTAAATGCCTTTCTGTATTGAAGACGAATTAAAAAAGCTGCCCGTCCGAAGCGGAGTTTATCTCATGCACGATGCAAGTGATGAGATTATCTACGTGGGCAAAGCCAGGAGCCTTCGAAACAGAGTTCGCCAGTATTTTCAGTCGAGCAGGAACAAGGGGCCGAAGATCGAAAAGATGGTCCCTCAGATCGCCCGGTTTGAATATATTGTGACGGACTCGGAACTGGAGGCTCTTATTCTTGAGTGCAACCTGATCAAGGAGCACCGTCCAAAATACAATACGCTTCTGAAAGACGACAAGACCTATCCGTACATCCGTGTAACGCTCGAAGAGGATTTTCCCAAAATTCTTTTTTCGAGAAAGATCCGGAAAGACCGCTCCAAGTATTTCGGGCCGTATACCAGCGCCGGCTCCGTTAAAGAAGCAATCGAGCTGATAAGGAAGCTGTACCGCATCCGATCCTGTACTCAGAAGCTGCCGGCTTCCGGAAAAACAAGGCCCTGCCTTTATTATCACATTCATCAGTGCGATGCACCCTGTCAGGGATATATTTCAAAAGAAGACTATCGCAGAAATGTGGATGCCGCTATCGATTTTATCAACGGAAACCACGGGGATATCATTCAGGAGCTGACCTCCAGGATGAAAGCGGCTTCGGAGGCCATGAATTTCGAGGAGGCTGCAGGTCTGCGGGACATGATCGAGAGCGTAAAGCGCATCGCCCAGTCCCAGAAAGCCGCAGTCACGCCGGGGGAGGACTGGGACATCATTGCGTTGGTAAGAAAAGACACGGACGCGATCGCGCAGGTGTTCTACCTGAGAAACGGCAAGCTGATCGGAAGAGAGCATTACTATCTCAAGACAGACGAACTGCAGGAAAACAGCGAGATCCTGAAAAGTTTTATCATGCAGTTCTATTCCGGGACCGACATCCTTCCGAAAACCCTGATGCTTTCGGAAGAAACCGATGACGCCGATCTGATCGAAGAGTGGCTGTCCAAAAAGCGCGGTTCCAGAGTAAGCGTTGTTACACCCAAAAAGGGCAAAAAGGAAAAACTGGTGGAGCTGGCGCTTCAGAATGCCAGGATCGTACTGGAGCAGGATGCCGAGCGTGTCAAAAAAGAAGAGAAAAAAACAGTCGGCGCAGCCGTGAATCTGGGCAGGCTGATCGGGATCCCGATGCCGCATCGGATCGAAGCGTATGATATTTCCAATATCAGCGGTTTTCAGGCGGTAGGCTCCATGGTCGTTTTTGAAAACGGCAGAAATAAAAGAAGCGATTACCGGAAGTTCCGGATCAAAACCGTAGAAGGCCCCAATGACTATGCGTCTCTCGAGGAAGTGCTGAACCGCCGTTTCGAACGGGCCGAAAACAAAAGCCCGGGCTTCTCTGTGCTGCCGGATCTGATCCTTATGGACGGCGGCCGGGGCCAGGTAAACATCTGCAGTAAGGTACTGAAAGAACACGGACTGGATATCCACGTCTGCGGAATGGTGAAAGATGATCATCACAGGACCCGCGGACTGTATTATAATAACAAAGAGATCGAGATCGATCCCCATTCCCCTGAATTCGCATTGATCACACGGATCCAGGATGAGGCGCACCGGTTTGCGATCACTTATCATAGGATGCTGCGCGGAAAGGGACAGGTGCATTCGATTCTGGATGATATTGAAGGAATCGGTCCGGCCCGGAGGAAAGAACTCATGAGCCGTTATGCAGGGATCGATGAGATAAAGAATGCATCCGTGGATGAACTGGCGGAACTGGGTACAATGAACCGCAGATCAGCTCAGGCAGTTTATGATTTTTTCAACGGCAAAGGAGAAAAAGATGGAAGAGATAACCTTTGAAAGCCTGATGGAGCATATGGAACTGAGAAATGCGGTTCCGGAAGTCGATGTGTCCGGATTCGTGCTTACTGTACCGGAGATCAACAGGCCGGCACTTCAGCTGACCGGTTTCTATGAACATTTTTCTAAAAACAGGGTCCAGGTCATCGGCAATGTGGAATATACCTATCTGAACACGATCAGTGCGGAGGAAAGAGCGAAAGCATTTGAAGCCTTTATTTCAAAAGGGATCCCGTGTGTGATCTTTACGAACAACAATGAACCGCATGATATAGTAAAGAAACTTGCAATAAAATATAACGTGCCTGTTCTGGTTGCAGATAAGAAAACATCAGCGTTCACGGCGGAAATCATCCGTTGGATGCGTGTGGAACTGGCTCCGAATATTTCCATCCACGGGGTACTGGTCGATGTTTACGGCGAAGGTGTGCTGATCACCGGAGAAAGTGGGATCGGCAAGAGTGAGGCAGCCCTGGAACTGATACGCCGCGGACACCGGCTTGTCAGTGATGATGTCGTGAAGATCAGCCGCATCAGCGATCATATGCTGATCGGTGAAGCGCCGGAGATCACTAAGCATTTCATTGAGCTTCGCGGGATCGGGATCATCGATATTAAAAGCCTTTTCGGAATTGAATGTGTGGAAGACAGCCATCCGATCGACCTGGTGATCAAGCTGAAAGACTGGGATAAGGACGTTCAGTACGACCGGCTCGGGCTGAACGTAGAGTATGAGGAGATCCTCGGGAAAAAGATCGTCTGCCACACCATTCCCATCCGGCCGGGCCGCAACCTGGCAGTCATCGTTGAAACGGCCGCGGTCAACCACCGTCAGAAGAAGATGGGATACAACGCTGCGGAAGAGCTGTACGAGCGGGTAACGAATAATATCGCAAAACGCCGGATGCAGGATGATAACTGAGCGGTAATAAAAAAGAATAGTAAACGGGGACGGTTCTTTTCAGAGCTGTCCCCGCTTTCTGTTCTCTTAAATCAAATCAACCTGCATTTTCTTCCGGAACCGGTTCTTCAGACGGCTCGTCCGGATCAGGCTCTTCAGTTGGTTCTTCCGTCGGAACAGGAGTAGCCGTTGGCGTCGGAGTAGGAGTAGGAGTAGGAGTAGGTGTCGGTGTTGGTGTTGGAGTAGGTGTAGGCGTTGGTGTAGCCGTCGGAGTCGCAGTAACAGTAGCAGTCGGCGTCGGAGTGGCCGTCTTCGTCGGTGTCGGAGTCGCCGTCTTTGTCGGTGTCGGGGACGGGGTCTTGGTCGGCTTCGGAGTCGGCTTCGGCGTGGGTGTCGGAATATGAGCCGTACAGATCTCTTTCGGAAGCTGTGATTCGTCAAAGTATTCCAGAACAGGTGTGCATCCGATGCCGGCAAGCAGGCCGGTATCTTTGCAGATATGCGCGGATTTGACTGTGGAAGGAACTTCAAATCCTTTGTTCGGCAGTCCCGAATGGATACGGTTCATGATGTTGCACCACAGTTTTTTATGATAATTCCGATATTCCTCCGGGAGCTCGATGCTGATATCAACTCCGGCCCAGATTGCAGCGGCATAATACGGGGTATATCCGGCAAATACCAGGTCTACATAGGAGTTTGTTGTTCCGGTCTTTCCTGCGAGACTCATGTTGGTCAGTCTGAAATCCTGACCGGTTCCTGCAGTGATGACATCCATCATACTGCTCGTCAGCAGAAAAGCTGTGCTTTCATGAAAGACCTGACGACTTTCCGGTTCGTTTTCCAGTAAAACTTCACCGTCCATGTTGACGACTTTTGTATAAAAGACCGGTTCGTTATAGACGCCTTTGTTGGCGATCGCGGCATAGGCTGCCGCCAGTTCCAGAGTGCTTACACCGTTTGTTACGCCGCCCAGCGCAAGCGGCTGACGTACGTCCCAGTCCTCGTCATCGATCAGGTTTTTAAACCCGAGCCTGAGCAGGAATTTAAACCCTGCCGCAGGAGTGATCTGGGAGATCGTCTTAACGGCAATGACATTCAGTGAATTAATGATCGCTTCCCGGATCGATACTTTTCCGTGGAACTGCCGGTCAGCATTGTTGACCGGGGTTCCGTCCTTATAGGTGTAAGGCTCATCCAATACTTTTGTGGAGAGGTTGATCACGCCGAGTTCGAGCGCCGGTCCGTAGGTCGAAAGGATCTTAAAAGTGGATCCGGGCTGACGGTAGGTATCCGTCGCACGGTTCAGGGTCAGGCTGGCGGTCTTTTCACCGCGGCCGCCGACGATGCCGAGTACGTGGCCGTTTTTCGGGTCGATCACTGCCATGGCTGCCTGCGGCTGTTCCGCAGCGGTAAAACGTTCCGCAATGATCTCATCGTCCGGGAGAAGAATGTCTTCTTTATACTGATCGACATAGGACTGCGCTTCTTCTTCGCTGTTGAAAAGAAGATCGAATTCAGGATCCTGGCTGCGGAAATGAAGCTGAAGCATTTCACGGCTGTAATGCTGAAGTTCTCCGTCCGCATGTTCTACGGAAAGCGCCCAGTCCAGAGCATAAGTCGTGACTTCCGGGAAGTTGCCCTCGTTTTTGAATTCATCCTCCATTATATACTGTATCTGTGAATCCTGAGTGGAATAGATACTCAATCCGCCGCTGTAAACCGCGTTGAAGGCCTGTACCGGCGTATATCCCTTCTTTTCGATCAGATCGTTTTCCACCTGGCTGATCAGCTCATCAACGAAATAGGAGTAGGGTGAGATCTCGGATTCGCTTTCCTGGATCTGCGAGATCCGGGAATAAACGTCATCATTTAATGCAGTGTTATAATCTTCTTCGGAAATATATTCCTGATCCAGCATGTATTCCAGGACCGTCTGCTGACGATTCCTGTTTTCTTCCGGGTAGATAAAAGGATTGAACTGCGTCGGATTCTGCGGGATCGCCGCAAGTACAGCGCATTCGGACAGTGTCAGGTCCGTACAGTCTTTGCCGAAATATGTACGTGAGGCAGTCTGCACCCCATAGGCTCCTGCGCCGAAATTGACCGTGTTCAGATAGTTTTCCAGAATGACGGATTTGGGATCCATTCCTTCTGCACGGAGTGCGGCTTCAAGCTGTGTTGCCAGCCGCTGCTCCTGCAGTTTTCTTACGATCCTTTCAAAGCCGCTTTCTTCTGTCCAGCTGGTGAAAACGTTGTTTTTCAAAAGCTGCTGAGTGATCGTACTAGCACCTTCCGTCCGGTTGAAGCCGGAGGAAACAGCGACTGCAAGCGCACGCACCATCCCGACCGGATCCACGCCGTTATGCTGATAAAAACGGGAGTCTTCGATCGCAACGATTGCATGCTGCATGTTGGCGGGCATCTCTTCGATCGAAACAGAGACACGGTTTCCTTCCGCGGTGTTCAGCTTCTGAAGTTCATATCCGTCGGCATCGTAGATAAAGGTTGCGTAGCCGAGAGGCATGATGTTGACGTCTGAAATACTGGGAGTACCGGCAATGACTCCGCGGTAAGCGCCGATAATAAAGCAGACCGTCAGGATGGCGGCTGCAATGACAAGGATCAGTACGGCACGGATCGACGTAACGCCTGCCCAGCGTCCGATCTTTGCCGAATCTGACTCAAGCCCGTTTATTTTCTTCTGAAGACCTCTTTTGCCGAAGTTCATTCAGTTCCTCCCGCTGTGTCCCAAAAAACAGGTATTTATTCAACACGAATAGTACCGTCCGGGACGATACGATATGAAGAATTATACCACACATGCTATGGACAAGAAAGAGTCAGTTTTGATACACTTCAGATGGATCATATGACCATATTATTCTGAAATCGAAAGGACTGTGAATTGGAATACAGAACCGTTAAGAAACAGGGCAGCGGGGAAATCGTCGAAAAGAAATCCCGTTTTATAGCAGAAGCTTTTCATGCAGGGTCCGAAGAAGAAGCGCTGGCCTGTATCGAAAGAGAACGAAAAAAATATTTCGATGCCAGGCATACCTGCTTTGCTTATGTGATCGGGGAAAAGGGAAGCTGTGTCCGGGCCGGTGATGACGGCGAGCCTTCCGGAACTGCCGGAAGGCCGATCCTGGACTGCATCACACATGCAGGACTTTGTGATACCTGCATTACGGTTACACGCTATTTCGGCGGGACTCTTTTAGGAACCGGGGGGCTCGTTAAAGCCTATACACAGGCCGCAGAAGCAGCGATCGCCGATGCCGGGATCGCGGTCATGAAAGAAGCGGACACACTGACGGTCCGGGCAGATTATACAGATACAGGAAAACTTCAGTATTATTTTGCGCAGAACAGCATTAAGATTACGGATTCCGTTTATGATGAAGCCGTGACATTTGAAATACTGACGGAGACGGAACGGACGGAGGAAGTGATGAAAAAGATCACGGAACTGACTTCCGGAAAAGCGGTGATGAGTATAAAAAAGACCGGATTTACAGAAATCGGATAATTATAATACTGGGGACGTCATTCGGGAACGTCCCCGGTATTTAAGTTGATCATCTTTTTTCCGGTTCCGGATAGTCTTTCCCGGCGGTATCTACAGTAACAGTTTTCATGACCTGAGGGGAAAGCGGGCGGTCACTGTAATCCGTCGCGGTCTCCGCAATTGCATTTACTGCATCCATTCCTTCGATAACTTTTCCGAAGGCGGCATACTGACCGTCCAGATAGTTCGCGGTCTTGTGCATGATGAAGAACTGGCTTCCTGCGGAATCCGGGTCCATAGCCCGGGCCATGGAAAGAACGCCCGGTTCATGGGAAAGGTCGTTTTTAAAGCCGTTCTCGGCAAATTCTCCTTTGATGCAGTAACCGGGGCCGCCCATGCCGGTGCCCTTGGGGTCACCGCCCTGGATCATGAAACCTTTGATTATGCGGTGGAAGATCAGTCCGTCATAGAATCCTTTTCTGACCAGTGAAATAAAATTATTGACTGTATTGGGTGCAACATCCGGATACAGTTCCGCCTTGATGATGTCACCGTTTTCCATTGTAAATGTAACGACAGGGTTGTTCATTAATACTGACCTCTTTCTTTTTTATTGGACTGCAGGACGTATCGTCCTGTAAAGTTCAGTATACGACAAGGGCCTGCTTCTTTGCAAGAACTTGCAGGGGCTCGCCGCTTCATGGTATTATATAACATCAGGATAAAAGGGCCATTCGGACCGAACAGGAGAATTGATTTGACGATATTTGAAAGCGGCAGCCCGGAAGACACAAAAAAGATTGCCGGAGAGATCGCGAAAGATCTGAAACCGGGTGATATTATTACACTGGACGGAGATCTGGGCGCAGGAAAGACGGTTTTTTCCAAAGGCATTGCCGGAGGGCTGGGCGTGACGGAAGAGGTCACGAGCCCGACATTCATCATTATGCAGGCTTATTACGGCGGAAGACTTCCGCTGTATCATTTTGATGTTTACCGACTGGAGGATCCGGATGAACTACTGGAGACCGGAGCGGAAGAGTATCTGTTCGGTGACGGAGTCTCGATTATCGAGTGGGCAGAGATCATCGAAGAGATCCTGCCGGAAGATGTTATCAGAGTAAATATCGAAAAGGATCCTGAAAAAGGTGACGACTACCGAAGAATAATCATTCATAAAGGAAATGTTCTATGAAAATACTGGCGATAGACAGCTCGGGTATTGTTGCTTCGGCAGCGATCGTTACGGAAGATACCGTGCTGGCAGAATACAATACTAATTACAAAAAGACGCATTCCGAGACGCTCCTGCCGATGATCGATTCCCTGATGAAAATGACGGAGACAGACGTGAACGATCTTGACGCGATCGCTGTGGCGAAAGGTCCGGGATCCTTTACAGGCCTCAGGATCGGTTCCGCGACCGCAAAAGGTCTTGCGCTTGCTGCAGGAAAGCCGATCATCGAGATCTCTACGCTGGAAGCTATGGCATATCAGCTGTACGGATCAAAGAGTGTGCTCTGTCCGATGATGGATGCCAGAAGGCATGAGGTCTATTACGCTGCCTTCCGGTTTGAGGAGGGTGAACTTGTCCGGCTGCTGCCGGATAACGCAGCGCCTGCGGCGGACGTTATCGAAGAACTGAATTCACTCGGAGAATGTGTGATGCTGACCGGTGACGGGATTCCGGTGAACCTTGCTGCGCTGGAGCAGGGGCTGATCATTCCGTATGAGCTGGCAAAGCCATTCCAGAACCGCCAGAGAGCTGCCGCACTCGGGATCCTGGCTGTCGGATATGCTTCCGAAGGCCGCTTCGTCCGTTCGTTTGACCATGCACCGGTCTACCTCCGGGTTTCCCAGGCGGAAAGAGAACGCGCGGAGCGTGAGAGGGCTTCAAAATGATTCGGATCCGTGAAATGCAGATCGACGATCTCGATGAAGTACTGCAGATCGAAAAAGACAGTTTTTCTGTACCCTGGACGGCAAATGGGTTCTTTACTTTCCTGATCCGGGAGGATGCGCTTTTTCTTTCTGCGGTCGAGGAGGAGAAGATTGTCGGTTATATCGGCCTGATCCAGGCAGGGCCGGAGGCAGATATCACCAACGTTGCGGTTAAGGAATCCTGCCGCGGAAAAGGTATCGGAAGAATGCTTGTCGGTAAGATGCTTGATCTGGCGAAAAGCAGGGGAGTTGAAGATATCTTTTTGGAAGTAAGGGTCAGCAATGATCCGGCCATCCGGCTTTACCATTCCTTTGGATTTGAGCCGGTCGGCCTCCGTAAAGACTATTATGAAGAGCCAAAAGAAGATGCTTCTGTTATGAAATACAGTATATTTACTGAAAACGGGAATCAATGACGCAGGAAGAAAACAGGGAGCATAAAAAGTATATCGATATCCGGAAGGAGCGGATCGCCGGCGATATTATGCGTCAGGTACGCGAACAGATGATCGTATGGCTGCCGTTTCTGAACCGGGCGATCCTGCGTATGCCTTATTCACCGCTTCGGGAAAGCACTGTTGCCGAACAGAATGAAGAAAACGCTGTGCGGGAATATGAAGCGCTTCTTCCGGCCACGAACGGAGAGGCAGTCTATGCGGATCCGGACGCGATCATCCGGCTTTACCGGCGTGACCGGACCAGGCTCTACCGTGTGTACCTTCACATGATCTTTCACTGCCTTTTCTGCCATCCGTTCCGTTATGACCGGCTGAATATCGAGATGTGGGATCTTTCCGCGGATATCGCGGTCGAAAATGTGATCCTGAGTCTCGAAAGGAAGGAACTGGCGCTTCCGGAAGATAAAAACAAAAGAGCATTCATCGGCGTTTTAAAAGATGCGGTCGCCCCGCTGACGGCCGACAACATCTATCACTATTATTATAAGCACCGGCCGTATTTTGAAAAAGACAGGGGAAAGAGCAGTCTGTTTCTTGCGGATACGCACGGAATGTGGCTTTCCGCCAATGAGATGTTCGGCAAGGAGATCATCAGCCGGGAAGGCGAGAGCGATTCCAATAACGGTGACACAGCGCAGCGCTGGAAAGATCTCTCCAATGCAGTAAAGCTGGATGCCGAGATCTTTCAGCGCTACCGTGATTCAATGCCTGGAAGTGCCATCGATAATATCAGGGCACTGTATAAGGAAAAACAGGATTACAGCAGCTTTTTGAAAAAGTTTGTGGCTCTTCGGGAGGAGATCCGGGTCAATCCCGACGAGTACGATTATATTTATTATACCTATGGCATGCAGCTTTACAAAAACATGCCGCTGATCGAACCGCTGGAATATCAGGATATGAACCGGATCCATGATTTTGTGATCGCGATCGATACTTCAGGCTCCTGCCAGGGCAGGATCGTACGATGCTTCCTGAATAAGACTTATACGATCCTTAAGGAGTCGGATGCGTTCTTTTCCAATATGAACGTACATATCATTCAATGCGATTCGGAGATCCAGAGCGATGACACCATCCGTTCCATGGCTGAATTCGACCGGTATATCTCGCACCTGAAAGTGCGCGGCTACGGAGGAACGGATTTCCGTCCGGTGTTCCGGCATGTGGATGAACATATCAAAAACAGGGACTTTACCGATCTGCGCGGCATGATCTATTTTACCGACGGCCTTGGCGTATTCCCGAATTCCGCACCGGAATATCCGGTGGCATTTATCGTCATCGAAGACGATCTGGAAAAACCGAAGATCCCGGCCTGGGCATATACCCTGGTCACGACGGTCGAAGAGTTCGACCGGAAGGCCAGAAAATCATTTCTTTAGATGCAGTTGAAAAACTGATAACATGGAAACCGAAAAAGGAGAACAGGGCAATTGAACATCCGTGAAGCGAAGGAACAGATCAAAAGAGCTGTCAGTATCTATCTGACAAAGGACGAAAAAGGAGAGTATCGTATTCCGCTGGAAAAACAGAGGCCGATCTTTCTTTACGGTGCTCCCGGAATCGGCAAGACTGCGATCATGGAACAGATCGCCGAGGAACTCGATATTTCGCTGGTTGCTTATTCGATGACCCATCATACGAGACAGAGCGCGCTTGGCCTGCCATTCATCGTACAGAAGAAATACCAGGGTCAGACCTATGATATTTCCCGTTATACAATGAGCGAGATCATTGCCACGGTCTATGACAGGATCGAGGAGAGCGGCAAGGATGAGGGGATCCTCTTTCTGGATGAGATCAACTGTGTATCCGAAACACTGGGACCTTCCATGCTTCAGTTCCTTCAGTATAAGGTGTTCGGAAACCATAAGGTTCCGAAAGGCTGGGTCGTCGTAACGGCCGGCAACCCGCCGGAATTCAACCGTTCCGTCCGGGAATTCGATGTTGTCACTATGGACCGTCTGAAGATGATCGAAGTCGTACCGGATCTGGACGCGTGGCTTTACTATGCGCGCAGAAGAAATGTTCACCGGGCGATCATTACCTATCTGGAGATCAAAAAAGAGGACTTTTACGCGATCGAAAACACTATCGACGGGAAATCCTACGTGACTGCCCGCGGATGGGAAGATCTTTCCGAGGCGATCAAAATGTATGAAGAGAAAGGATTCCCGGTCGATGAATCCCTGATCGCCCAGTATTTAAGAAACAAACGGATCATCGGGGAATTTGCGGTCTATTATGAACTGTATACCAGATACCGCACCGATTATCAGATCAGCAGGATCCTTCGCGGCACGCAGGATGAGGCAGTGAATGAAATGGCAAAGCGTGCCGGCTTTGACGAGCGGATCTCCGTAACGGGCCTGCTGATCGAAGCCATCCTGCCGCGGATCAGGGATAATATCGAGAAAGAAGAGGAACTGAAGGCGCGCCTTCCGGAGCTTCGAGGAGAGAAAGAAAAGCTGGCGGATCGTCCGACCAGGGAACGAGAACTCAATTTCGAACGGATGAAAAACGAGTTTGAAGCGGAGGTCCGTGATATGAAATCGCAGACCGCCGATATCAAAGGGCAGCTGGAAAACATATTTGAGTTTGTTGCGGAGAACTTCGGGGAAGACAACGAGATGCTTATCCTCGTTACGGAGCTGACGGTTAACTATTTAAGCTCCCGGTTTATCTCCGAAAAAGGCTGTGATGCCTATTTTAAATACAATCAGAAATTCCTGCTTTATGAACGCGGGAAGCAGATCGACGAAGAGCTGTCTGAACTGGAAAGGGAAAGGATAACGGAGGACGATCTGGTGATCTGAACCGTTCATCATTGAGGAAAAATCGCGTGTACGTTTCCGATACCTACGGAAGATATGCCGAAGAAAACGGCAGACTGATACTGAAAAGCACAGATCCGGAGGAAGAACGCAGAGAATATGCCATCCGTCCGGGTACGTATGGAATATCAAAGGATGCTTTCGCCGGTCAGCCGTGGCTTGAAAAACTGATCATCCCTGCCTCCCTCGAATGCATTCCGGAAGGCGCCCTTTCCAATGGCGGAGGCTGGGCTTCCGATCAGAAGGGCATCTCCGAGATCGGGATCGATCCGGAAAACAGGCATTTTGTTCAGAAAGGGTGCTGCTTCTGTGAAAAGCAGCCGGACGGCAGCCTCAGGCTTCTCCGCGTGACCGGGAAGAAAGATAATATTACGGTACCGTCCGAAGTGACAGCCATCGGAAAAGACGCGTTTTATGACTGCACGGTCCTTTCCGTATATCTGGAAGGACCGGATGTGACGATCTGGTTCCCGAAGGATCACAGCTATTATCTGAAAAAACTTCTGGAAGGCTTCGGAAAGAACGGGAAAATATACGATTTTACAGAATATGACCGGTTTTTGTGCGGGGACCACTTCAATCCCCAGAGGATAAAAATGATCCGGGAACGGATCAGCCGGGGGTATGAGATCTCCGATGAAACCGCGAAACAGATGGCGGATAACCTGCGTTCACATCCGGAAGAAGTGTTGGAAGCTGCGGCAGAAAAGGGATCCGAGGAAACGCTTGAAGATCTCGCGGACGCTGGCTTTTTCACGGAGAAGAATATCGATTGGTTCACGGATCAGATCAACCGGACGGACCGGAAAGATCTGCTGGTGTGGATGATGAATTACAAAAACATGAATTATAAAACGTCCGAATATGATTTCACGATATAAGGAGCGGCTCAGAAGAAGACGAGAAGTGCCAAAAGATGAAGCAGGAGGTTTATAAAGCACAATATAACAGAATGACACAGACTTCGGTCGGAAAGCTGATCCTTACGCTTGCCGTACCTTCTACCGTCAGCATGCTCATTACGAACGTCTATAATCTGGCGGACACCTATTTTGTCAGCAGCCTCGGCGTATTCGAAAGCGCGGCTACCGGAATCGTCTTTTCTCTTATGGCCATTATTCAGGCCATAGGTTTCATGTTCGGTACCGGCGCCGGAAGCATAATCAGCAGGCTTCTGGGGGCCGGCGACGTTGACAAGGCAAAAATCTATTCCGCAACGACTTTTTATACGGGAATCGCTGCAGGTGCGGTGTTTTCCGTCGTTTCTTATTTTTTTATGGACGACCTCATGTTTGCGCTCGGCAGTACCCGGCTGATTCTTCCCTATGCAAAAAGCTATGCTTATTATATTCTTGCCGCAGTGCCTGCAATGGTTGCCTCTTTTATTCTGAACAACATTCTTCGTTATGAAGGCAAAGCTTTTTACGGGATGATCGGGCTCGGGAGCGGCGCACTGCTGAATATCCTGGGCGACTATCTGTTGGTCAGGCATACCGGAATGGGCATCGCGGGAGCCGGACTGGCGACCTGCGTTTCACAGTACGTCTCTCTTTCGATCCTGGTATCGGCTTTTGTCCGACGGAAGAGTCAGGTCTCGATTCATTATCGTTTTGTTTCCCGTGATCCGAAAGTGATCGGGAAAACGCTCTATACCGGCCTGCCGAGTCTGGTCCGCCAGGGACTTTTTGGTGTATCGGCCAGTGCACTGAATCACGCAGCCAAACTCTGCGGAGGAGAGATGGCGATCGCCGCCATGAGCATTTCTTCCAGAGTGACCAATTTCCTGTTTTCCGCTTCGATCGGGATCGGACATGGCTTCCAGCCGGTCTGCGGATTCAATTACGGGGCAAAAAAATATGACCGGGTAAAGCAAGGCATGCTTTTCCTTCTGGCATTTCTTGCCGGGCTGCTGCTGATACTTGGCCTTTTGGGATATTTTAATGCTGCAAGGATCATTTCTGCCTTTCGTGACGACTCTGCGATCCTTGAGCTGGGATGCCGTGCGCTGAAGCTTCAGTGCCTTGTCCTGCCTCTGGTTTCGGCCTCGATCACCGCGAATATGACTTACCAGAGCGTAGGCTTTTCCGTGCGCGCGGCGGTTCTGGCCTCGTTCCGAAGCGGCCTGATTTTTATCCCTGTCGTCATAACCGCATCACTGTTGTTCGGCCAGGACGGTTTGATCGCCTCACAGCCGTTTGCCGATATTATCGGAACGGTGCTCAGCATTCCGTTTATCGTTGCTATGTTCCGGCATCTGAACCGGCTGGAAAAAGAGATGCTTGACTATTCACCGGACATTATGTAATATTATTACAACGTAAACTTGAATATCAGGTGAACTTTCGAAACAGAATATTTCACGGACCGGGTGCAAACCCGTTCCGAAAAGTTCAGGTTCTTTAAGACATTTTTATCTTAAAGCCAAGAGGGAAGCAGGTGAGAATCCTGCACGGGCCCGCCACTGTAAACGGGGAGCCGAATCAGCAGATCCATTGGAAAACAGTTTTTCTGAGAAGGATGAGGAGGCTATGATCCGCGAGTCAGGAGACCTGCCTGAACAATGTGCGAATACGCGGATCTATTACATACGCACCGATATGCAGTTGGAAAACGGATACTGCTGTTCTTTGCAATATAAGAATAGCCGTATCCGTATTTGTATTGTCCGGTGCTTATGATGCAGTAGAGAAGCAGAAAAGCGGGTCGTTTAGAAAGATATTTATACCTTGTTTTTCGTTTATAGCCGCAGCAGGCATGGTTTTTTCCATTTTGGCCATGCCTGCATATGCGGGGGGACGAAGGAGTTTTAATATACAACATATGGAATCAACACGGTTTTACAGACCGGATCATTCTTTTTTAATCTCATCTCAACGCAGAAGGCTGCCGATACGGCAGCCTTCCGTGTTGTATCCGTTTAAATCATTAACGGTATGTCACTCAAACGGGAATTTATAATCCAGCCCGCATTCATCGCGCAGTGCGATAAACTCTTTCTGAATGGATTCACCCACAGGAACACCCTTGTCTTTACGGTCCAGCCATGCCAGATGCTCTTTTTCTCCTGCGGTATAGATACGTTCCGCACCGGGCGCAACGGTGGAATTGCGCAAGCCGCGGCAGATCGCTCCGGCAGTGGCTTTGAAAGTTTCAAGCCCCATGAACGCCTCCGGGTTGATTACGAAGAAGAAATGACCAAGCCGGTACATGCAGTTGTTGCCGTTCTCATCTTTGCCGCTTAATTCTTTCATGAACGGTCCGCCGGCCAGCGCCGCGGAAAGGATCTCGACGACTGCGGTGAACCCGTATCCCTTATAGCCGCCGGTGGCTTCCCCGAGTCCGCCCAGCGGCAGGAGGGCAGCCCTTCCGGCGCGCATTTCGGTCAGGATCTTTGCGGATTCGGTCATGGTATTGCCTTCCCGGTCTACAACAAGGCCGGCCGGCGTTTCCTTGCCGGATCTGGCGTAGTATTCGATCTTTCCGTTCTGTATGGTCGAAGTCGCACAGTCAAAGTTGAAGAAAAAGTCTTCATCCGTCGGCATAGTGAACGTAAGGGGGTTGGTACCCATCATATTGTCTATACCAAAAGTCGGCGCAACGGAGGGGCGTGCATTGGTTCCGGAAATGCCGATCATACCGGCTTTCGCAGCCATCGTCGTCCAGTAGCCCGCGATACCGTAATGTGTGGAATTCGTGACCGCTCCGCCGGCCATTCCGTATTTTCCGGCTTTTTCGATCAGTTTTTCCATCATCTTATAGCTGGCAACCATACCCATCCCGTTGTTGGCGTCCATCACGCAGGTCGTTTCCGTTTCTTTCAGAATATCGATCTTTGTGACCGGCAGCAGTGTACCGTTTTTGATGCGGTCCAGATAGATCGGTTTAAAACGGTTGCAGCCGTGGCTTTCGATCCCTCGGCGGTCTGATTCCAGAAGCACATCCGTGCAGATTTTGGCGTCTTCTTCTGGAACACCGTATTTTACGAATACATCTGTCATGAATGCTTCTGCCATTTCCCATGGCAGGTAAGGCCTTGTCTCTTCCATAATTCTCTCCTGTAAAATTTGTATTAATAAATGAGTTACTGTTCAAAGAACCAGGTCTCGATCATTCCGGTCTTGATGATGCCTGCACTGGCGTAGACCGGATGACCCATATCGGATGCCTGAAGGGAGACTTTTCCGATATGAAGATCGCGAAGGTCCGAGGTCATCTTCATGATCAGCGAAGTGATGATCCCGAGCCTGCGGTATTCGGGCAGGACGGCTCCCTCATGCATGCCGGAAAGGTCTCCGTCAATGGCCGTCATGGCTGTCCCGACGATCTTCCCATCGATAAAGCAGCCGTAGAAGCGTACCCGTTTTGAATCGAAGAGCACTTCGTACAGCAGCTGTTCATCTCGCTGTTTTCCAAAGCCTTTCTGCATCGTATCCTTCCATTCATCCAGTTCATCCCGTTCGATCCGGCGGATCTCTCCTTTGGTGAACGGAGGAAACTGAACGAGCCGGTCGGTATAGGCCCACATGGAATGCTGGGCTGCAAGCCGGGTATATCCGGAAGCTGTCAGCAGGGACTCATAGTCTCCCGGCATCAGCTCGGTGATAAAGCTGATCTTGTTCGGACCGCCTGCGGCGGCTGTTTCTGCACAGTGCCTTATGATGCCCGCGACATCCTTGGAATGGTCAGTTATGTACTGCCTTGAGTAAAAGCTCTCGCGGCGGGCAGCGGCTGTAGTAAAGCCTTCGTCGTTGTGTTCTTCGTAAATCCCGTTATAATTATCCGCGATGATCTTGCTGATGCTGATCATCGAACCGTAGCCCAGATCGTTTTCATAAAACATTTTATACTCCTCCAAACATCTTTTTATATTCTTCGGTTCCGTCAAGGGTAGCAAAATAGTCTTTGGGCGTTTCGGCGCGGCGGATCTGTACAAAGCTGCCATCCGGCCGAAGCAGGACTTCTGCGGAACGCAGACGTCCGTTGTAGTTGTATCCCATGGAATGCCCGTGGGCCCCGGTATCGTGAATAAAAAGGATATCGCCCATATCGATCTTCGGAAGCATGCGGTCGATCGCAAATTTATCGCTGTTCTCGCACAGAGAGCCCGTTACATCGTATTTGTGGTCACAGGGCTGATCCTCCTTGCCCAGGACCGTAATATGATGATACGCTCCGTATATGGCCGGCCTCATGAGGTTTGCCGCACAGGCATCGCAGCCGATATACTCTTTATGGATATGCTTTTCGTGGATCGCAGTGGTGACCAGCCCGCCGTAGGGTGCAAGCATAAACCGTCCCATCTCCGTATAGATGCAGACATCGTCCATTCCGGCCGGCACAAGGACTTCCTCAAATACTTTGCGGACTCCTTCACCTATCACCCGGATGTCATTGGGCTCCTGGTCCGGTCTGTAGGGAATGCCTACACCGCCCGAAAGGTTGATGAATCCGATGTGCACGCCGACTTCTTCCTTCAGTTGTACGGCAATCTCAAACAGGGTTCGGGCAAGAAGCGGATAGTATTCGTTGGTGACGGTATTGCTGCAGAGGAACGCATGGAGGCCGAATTCCTTCGCACCTTTGGATTTTAGAATCTTAAAAGCCTCGAAAAGCTGCTCCGTAGTCAGACCGTATTTTGCGTCGCCCGGATTGTCCATGATGTCATTGGTAATCTTAAAGGTTCCGCCGGGATTGTACCGGCAGGAGATCTTTTCGGGAATGTATCCGATCGTTTCTTCCAGAAAGTCGATATGTGTAATGTCATCGAGATTGATGATCCCGCCCAGCTCGGCGCATTTTTTATACTCCTCCGCTGGAGTGACGTTGGAGGAGAACATGATGTCATCGCCGGTGAAGCCGCAGGCTTCGGCAAGCATAAGTTCCGTAAGGGAAGAACAGTCGCAGCCGCAGCCGTATTCACCAAGGATCTTTAAAAGGGCCGGGTTCGGAGTGGCCTTAACGGCAAAATACTCGCGGAATCCTTTGTTCCAGGCAAAAGCTTCTTTTACTGCTTCCGCATTTTCACGGATCCCTTTTTCATCATAAAGATGGAAAGGAGTGGGGATCTGCTTTTTGATCTCTTCCGCCTTTTCTCTGGTTACAAAAGGTTTTTTCATTTTATTTACCTCTGGTAATGTACTGTTATTCTTGTTTCAAAATTATTATATACAAAAACAGCCCGCAGGCAAATACATCAGGAAAAAAAGATGACAATATACGGTTACAGCAGGAAGCTTTTTTTTGTAATATTCCGGTTGCCTAATGAGCGGTAATCAGATAGTATTAGTTCAGAAACAAAGAGAAATCCATACAGCTTATTATGAGTTGATTGCAGCAGTAAGGAGGTAGAATAATGTCGATTCGAGTCGTAGCCAGAGACCACGTTAAGCCGGAATGCAAAGAAGAAGCTTTAAAGCTGATAAAGGAAATGGTGGAGATCACCAGAACAGAAAAAGGGAATATATCGTATGCGTTTAACCAGGACCTGAACAATCCGGAATTCTTTGCGATGATCGAAGAGTGGGAGAGCGAAGAGTGCCTGAAGACACATATGGAAAGCGAGCATTTCAAACGCATCATCCCGCAGCTTGGTGCCATGATGGCGGAACCTTCCAGACTGGAAGTGTATAAGCAGATCGTCTGAAAGAACTGAAAGCAGAAACGAATTGAAAGAAGCTCCTTTCTGGGGAGCTTCTTTCAATTCGTTTCTGAAGTTATTATATCAGTATCAGGAATTCAATGCATCGCTTTCAAAATCCCAGACTTTCTTTTCGTCGGTGATCGTATCCCAGATCTTGCGCTTATAAGCGTGGAGATTGACGACTTCAAAGAATTTATCGATGTTTTCGATGGAAGTATCCGCCGGAATATCACAGCCGGAGGAAATCATGAAGTTGTCAAAATCCATGCAGCGCAGCAGCAGGTTCTGGGTGTCTTTCGCCATTTTTAAGGAGCTGTCTGCCTTGAATACGGCAGAGGGGCTGATATTTCCGAGGATCATGACGTCTTTGGGCATCTGCTCCAGAACTTTGACCATGTTGGTCTTGTCGCCGTAATGGAACATCTTGCAGTTGGTATCAATGGTTTCCTGCGTCTTGCGTTCCATGCCGTTTGCACAGTTGTGATACATGATGATGAATTCCTCATCCTGCACTTCAGCGGCGATCCTTTTTACATATTCTGTTGAGAATTCCTGCATGAGGCCGCCGGAAAGTAGTCCTGCAAGCGGCTCGGCCATGATAAGACCGTCAGCGCCGACAGCCTTGAAGGCCTTGATGTATTTAAGAATAAATTCAGTTGCTTTTTCAAGAACGGTGTGAACCAGATCCGGATCTTCCAGAGTCTCCAGAAGGATCTCATTAACGTCCATCAGACGTCCTGCGAGAGAGAAGGGACCGCAGCAGTTTGCGAATACCGGACGGTCGTTGATGATCATCTTGGCCTTGCGGATACCTTCAATAGCGATCCCGGTATGGCCTGCGCCCAGCTCCGGAACCTGAAGAGCATCTGCTTCTTCCTGAGTGGAGATCAGCTGTCCTACAATCGTGGGGATTTCATAGGGCTTATGTATGCATTTTGCGCCAAATGCTTCCGCTTCGACAGAAAGATCCATATATCCGGAAGCGATCGGCATATCATAGCGGTCGGCAAGAAGCTTCATTCCGAGGGCCTGACAATTCGAATCCTGACAAAGCTCTTCAACGTTGATAAACATGAGCTGAATAGAGGGGTAAGAAAGAAGGGGCATAGCCTTTTTTTCTTTGGTAGCAATCTGCTGGCTCAGCCAGTTTTCCATATTCATAGCGCAATCTCCTTTTGAATAAATAATGAAATTTGTTTTCTGTAAAACGAATCTTTACTGCAGATACATACACCTTTGATAATAAAATATCAAAGTTTTGAAACGAAGTAAATAAGTATAACAACATTATTTAAACGGGTTTTGTAGTGCGTAATGCATAGAGGGTTTACGGTCTGTGATATTACTGTAAACATATAGTTGTATTATCCTGATTTATATATTAATTTACACTTGAATTAAGAAGAAATCCGAACTATTATTTGACAGTGAGCATATGTATAATAAGTGCTGCTGCATTCGGATTTAGCAACGGCGATGCTTCATCATCTCCGGTTTTATGCATATCGACAAAAAGACCGGAAATGATGAACAGAAAAAGAGGCGGGTAAGTGAAAAAGAAAGCAATCATTGCCATAATAATCATAGCAGCGGCTGCGGCGGCAGTCGGCGGTTATCTGTACAAGATGCACCTTGACAAGGTCTATCAGGAAGGAGTTGCCAAATATTCGGAACACTTCCTTCCCTATACAAGGATCGACGGCAAAAATGTCGGGGAAAAGTCGATGGCCGAGTTTCTTTCCACGGTCAGGGACAGATACCCGGAAGAGTTTACGATCACTGAAAACGACGGTACGCAGCTCACCCTGCCTTTAACGGATGTCATTTTAAACCATGATATTGAGGACTTTGTCGAGAAATGTCGGGGCCTGGCTCCCGAGTGGCAGGAACGCTTTGAAGAGGAGATCGAATATACCCCGAACAGTGACTGGGAGATCGATGAGGAAAAACTGGAAAGCCTTGTCGATGAAGCATTGGATAATGAGAATAGGAAAGCTCCGAAGGACGCTTATCTGGATGAGGAAAAGTTTGAGATCGTTCCGGAAGAAGAAGGTAACAAACTGTATGACGATAAAGTCCGTGAAAGCGTACTCGCAGCCATAAACGAACAGAAGCTGGAAGTCGAACTGGACGACAGTTATTATCTGCAGCCGAAGATTTTGAAAGACGACAAATCCCTTACCGATATCATTGCAGAGAGGGAATCCTATATTACCGGAAAAGTTACAGTCAATGTTGCCGGTACGGTCAAGGACAGCATAAGTGAAAAACAGCTGGAAGAATGGCTGACATATGATAAGGGAAAGTTTGATTTTGACAAGGATAAGATCGCGGACTTTGCGCTGGATCTTGCGGAAAAATACAATACCGCTTATTCAGCCAGGGATTTTAAAACATCGGTCGGCACCGTGATCACGGTCGGCACCGGCGTCAATGACAGCTATGCAGGCTATATGCTGGATGAAGAAGAAACCGCCAACAGCATCTATGATACATTGGCCAATAAAGAAAAAGAAGTGGACTGTGTCTGGCTTCTTGAAGGTTATACCATGGATGAGAACGGGGATATCGGCGGAACTTATATTGAAATCAGCATTACCAACCAGCATATGTGGGTCTATAAGGATTACGAACTGGCTATCAGTACGGATATCGTATCAGGACTGGAGAGCAATCCTAACAGGGCTACTCCGCGCGGTCTGTTTTATCTGCTGCAGATGTCCAGTCCGTTCGTAATGCACGGGGACTACGGAACGCAGCCCTGTCAGTTTTTCATTAAGGTCACCTGGGACGGAGTGGCTATTCATGATGCTGACTGGCAGTGGACGTTCGGGGGAGACCAGTATATTTACAACGGCTCTCACGGATGCATCAATACGCCGTATGATCAGGTCGCGGAATTATGGGATCTTCTGGACGGCCTGGACGACTGGCAGGTTCCGGTCATCATCTACGACTGATCTTCCTGCCGCGGATTGAATCAAAATACGGTTAATTAGCGGTTTGCTTATGCGCGAAATATATTCATGAAAAACAGAAATTAGCAATTGACAAAATCGATGTAAAAGAGTAACATAACACTGTTGACAAAATGTGCGCTTAGCTCAGCTGGATAGAGCGTTTGGCTACGGACCAAAAGGCCGGGGGTTCGAATCCTCTAGCGCACGTAAGAACGACCACATACGATTCTTCGTTGTGGTCGTTTTTGCATTTCCGGGACTCATTGACTGTTTTCTTTTTATTTCGTAATATACAACTAAAATAACAAAAAATCTGTGATACAAATCTTTGACCCTGCAGCAAAGAAGGAGAATACCATGTATACTTTTAAACCCTATACAGAGCGTGTCAGACGTCTGAAAGCAGCGGTCCGCGACAGACTCATGGTTGCGGATGCGGAGAAGGCGCGTCTGCAGCTCGAGGCATTAAAGAAGTACATCAAATATCCGCCCATGCTTAAGAAGCCCTATATTTCCCTTTATGTACTGGAACGCATGCCTCTGAGCATTCAGGAGGATGAGTATTTCTTCGGCGGTCTGGGAAATAAAGGCTGGGGTGGTGCGAACACCGGCGGCGCCGGCATCATGTGGCTGTCCGTGGATATTGAGAATACCTGGCCGATCCTGGCGGACGGCCTGCATCACGCGCCGCTCGATGATCCGTTTTATTCGAAGCAGCTGATGGCGATCGCACCGAAGGATCTGGCGGAGCTTCGCGAGATCGCGAAGGAACGTGCGCAGATCGAGGGAGGTTTCGATGCTCAGGACTGGCTTCCGGACGGCGTGCAGGATCTTTTCGTCCTGCAGGCGAACCCATCCGGCAAGGTCGGCGGCTGGCCGATCTATCTGCCGCCGGGACATCTGACTCCGGGTTACCAGAACATTATTGCGAAGGGATACGGCGCTATCCGCAAGCAGGCCCAGGACTGGCTGGATGAGCATGAAGGCAATATCATGGGCGACGACATTGGAAAATACATGTTCTATAAGGCGGCGACCGTGGCCTGTGACGGCGCGATCACGCTGACCCGCCGCTATGCAGACCTGGCCCGTGAACTTTCTGAGAAGGCGGCTGATCCCGCGAAGAAAGCGGAGTACGCGGACCGTGCTCAGAGCCTGGACTGGATCGCGACAGAGACTCCCCGGACCTTCTGGGAAGCCTGCCAGATGGCGATGCTGTATGATGTGTTCCTGAAGGCGGAAAATGATCCCGGTGTCATCAGCATGGGCCGTTTCGACCAGTACACCTGGCCGTTTCTGAAGGCGGATCTTGAGGCTGGACGGATCACTATGGATGAGGCGCAGGAATATGTCGACGGTTTCTTCCTGAAGATCAATACTTTCTACGGAGGCGGTTTCGGCGTGAATGCGCAGACTGCGGGCATCGGGAACTCGTTCCAGCACACGACGATCGGCGGAACGATACCGGAGACAGGAGAGGATGCGGTGAACCCGGTTTCCTATATGGTCCTTGAGACCATGGCACGTCTGGATCTGCATGACCCGACGATCTCGCTGCGTGTGACGAAAAACACCCCTAAAGAGATGTGGGACTGCGCAATGGCGGCGTCCGCCCGCGTCGGAGGACTGCCCCTGCTGCAGAATGACGATGTGATCATCCCAGCTCTGATGAAAGAGGTGGGCTTCAGCCTTGAGGATGCACGGAACTTCGCATTCATCGGCTGCCAGGAGGTCACCGGTTCAGGCAACGATTATCCGGCACCCAACGGCTCTGCAATGGGACATAACGGTATCTTTTGGGCGATCGCGCTGCTGATGGCGATCAATAACGGCATTAATCCGATCAACGGCGCACAGTGCCCCGAGAAGGTCCGCTCCGGCTATCTGGGAGAAATGAAGAGCATGGACGAGGTCCGTGCAGCGTTTGAAAAGATCTGCGACTGGATGCTGACTTGGTCCGCGTCGCTGAACAATCTGACAGAGCATGAGTATCCGAGAATGTTCCCGTTCCCGAATCTGTCGATCTCGACTACAGGCTGTATGGAGCAGGGCAGAGATGTCTCCGAGGGCGGCGCGAGGTATAACAGCTATGGCGGTACCGCGACCGGTCTTGCAACCACGGCAGACTCCCTGACCGCGCTGAAGTATATGATCTTCGATAAGAAGATCGTAACTGGAGAGGAATATCTGAAAGCGATCCTGGATAACTGGGAAAGCCATGAGATGCTTAGGCAGCGGGTGCTGAACGAAGTCCCTCATTACGGCAACAACGATCCGTATGCAGACGAAGAGATGAAATATGTGATGGATCTGTACTACGGCATCACCCGGAAGTTCTCGACCTGCCGCTGCACGACTTATAAATGCGGCACCTTCGGCGCCTCCGATCACGTCGTGCAGGGAGAAATCACCTGGGCGACACCGGACGGCAGAAAGACTGGCGAGCCGATTGCTGATGCATGCAGCCCCGCACAGGGCCGTGACAAGAATGGACCGACCTGTGTATTTAACTCTGCTACAAAGTTTGAGCACGGCCATTACATGGATGGCATGGCACTGAACCTGAAGATCCATCCGACGTCGCTGAAAGGTGAGGACGGTGTGACGAAGCTTGAGAATATGACAAAGACCTACTTCGAACAGGGCGGCATGGAGATCCAGTATAATGTGGTCGATGCAGCGACACTGCGGAGAGCGCAGGAGAACCCGGACGATTATCACAACCTCGTTGTGCGCATTGCTGGCTTCTCCGCATATTTTGTGGATATGACGCCGGCGATGCAGGAAGACATCATCGCGCGCGCGGAGCATAGAGTGTAAATGGAAAAAGGAGGATTAAAAAATGAAAAGAATGAAGTTGCTATCACTCCTTGCCTTACTCACGTTATTATCATTGCTTCTGGCAGGGTTTAGCAGAATCGATCAAGTCCTATTGAACACAGCGGAATTATCATCCGCTGCAGCCGCATCCGGCAGCAAGGATACGGTAAAGATCACGGTTGATGAAGCCAAAAAGACAGCCATTGACGATGCGGGTGCAAAAGAAAAAGATGTCACTCTGAAAAAAGCCGGACTGACCACGGACGACGGCATTGTTAAATATGAAGTCGAATTCTACTACAAAGATTTTGAATACGAGTATGATATTGATCCAAACTCCGGAAAGATCATGGATTCTGATAAGGAGGCGATGGATTCCGAAGATTATGCTAAGATGAAGCTGCTTCAGGAAAGAGCATCGGATAAAACATCGGACAAATCAGCAGAGAAATCAGCAGACAAACCTGCAGAAAAAACGTCAGACAAATCATCGAAAGAAAACAAGGTCTATAGCCTGACAATAAAAGATGCCCAGAAGATCGCATACGATGATGCAGGCGTAAAAGAAAAGGATGTCGTCCTGAAAAAAGCCGTACTTACAACTGACGACGGGACAGATGTCTATGAAGTCGAATTTTATTATAAAGACTTTGAATACGAATATGATATCGACCCGAAAACCGGGATCATTACCGATCTGGACAGGGATCCCATGGATGCCGAAGATCGTGCAAAAATGGAAGCACTAAAGAAAAAAGGATCTGAAAAGTCAACCGATAAGTGATATGTACCCAGTTTCCTGGACACATTGATTTATGATCGAGGCTCAACAGGTGGATGCCATTCTGTACTTTGCAGGTGGCATCCACTTTGTTTTTGCCTGGATGCGCTCGTTGTTGTAGTAGTTAATGTAATCAGCCAT
>JAFWOE010000009.1 GCA_017509985.1 Lachnospiraceae bacterium | reverse complement strand
GGCGAAGCCTCAAAAGGATCCAAAGACGGACCAGTGATAACAGCCCCTTGAGGGGCTGCCAGGAGATAAATGCGGCGTGGCTTGAACGGAGCTCCGGGGCGAAAGCCCCGTGAGCCAAAAAGAGAAAGCCAGCGCCTTTAGACGCTGGCAGGCAACGCGGGCTTATAGCCCGCATCCCGAACCACCCGTTTTACGGGTGGAGGCGATTTTGGTATTCAATACAGCATTTTACCTGCGGCAGACAGAAAGTTTAAAAATTTTAAGAAAAGTGTTGACATCCTACGACAGACGTAGTATGTTTACTACGTCAGATATACTACGACAGACATAGTACGATAGGCGTAATAATCATCATGAAACAACTTACAGGAGGTGAAGCGTTTGTGATCAGTATCAGCAGTGACGTGATCCGCGGATATAACGATACTTTTATCCTGTACCTGCTGCTCGACGGACCTTCCTACGGATATGAGATCTCCAAGAAGATCCGGGAGCGCTCGGAAGGAAAGTACATGATAAAAGAGACGACCCTCTATTCGGCATTTACCAGGATGGAGAAAAACGGATACATAGAGTCTTTTTCACAGAATGCTGAAAACGGAAAACGCAGGACCTATTACCAGATTACGGAAGCAGGGCTGCAGTATTACCGGGAAAAGCAGGAAGAATGGACACTGACAAAGGATGTAGTCGAACGGTTTATGAGACGTATTACGGAATAACAGAAGGGGAAGTCATTATGGAAACAATTCGCAATTATCTGGAATCGATGTTTGCCAATCTGCCGAACACACCGGAGGTGCAGAGGGCGAAATCCGAACTCTGGCAGATGATGGAAGATAAATACAATGAGCTGCTGGCCGAAGGAATATCCGAAAACGAAGCAGTCGGCACCGTGATCTCCGAATTCGGCAATCTGGACGAACTGGCCGAAACGCTCGGGATCGAGAATGCCATGAAAGAAGAAGTACCGTATCAGGGACGGGTGCTCCGGCAGGACGAAGTGGAAGGGTATGTAAGGGCGAGAAGAAAGAATTCGATCTGCAATGCGCTGGGAGTTTTCTTCTGCATCATCAGCCCGGTGACGTTCCTGATCGCCAATGCCGTCTCGCTTTATACGGGCAGCGGTGTGGTCGGAAGTTCCGGCCTGGGCCTTGCAACAGCGTTCTTCTTTATTCTGCTGGCGGCGGCGATCAGCCTGTTCGTGTTCAGCGGCGTAAGGATGGGATCCTGGAAATACATGACAAAAGAGAATGTCTGCATCGATTATGCCACAGCAGAAACCATTCACAACGCCCGTGAGAAAGAGAGGACCGGGCATGCGCTGCTGAAGACCGCCGGAGTGCTTCTCTGCGTGTTCTGCTTCGTACCGGTGGCAGTGATGGGAGCCGTAGACGCATCCGAGCCGGTGATGATGATCGGAGCGATCCTTCTTTTCCTTCTTGTCGGCGCCGGAGTCTTCCTCCTGGTCGCTTCATCGGGCAGGGAAGATGCTTACCGTACACTGCTTCGCTTTAACGACCCTCAGACCGTGAGCGGGAATTATGTGCCTTCCCAGACGGAAATCTCCTACAGCAACAAGACGGTCGAACAGATCATGTCCGTTTATATGCAGGCCGTACTGTGCATCTATCTGATCTGGAGCTTCCTGACCTTTGACTGGCATATCACCTGGATCATCTGGCCGGTCGCTGCGATCGTGCGTCACATAATCAACAACATCTGGGGACAAAAAAAAGAGCAGGCTGCCTGAAAAGAACGGCCCGGGAAAGGACAAAGATTATGAAAAAGAATATTTTTATGACTATACTGGTCTGTGCCACGGCTGCCAGCATGCTTTTCGGGATCCTTTATCATATAACGGGTACGATCCGTCCGGAAAGCAGAAAGCTAAAGATCGAGCAGGCAGAAACGAAAAAAGACTCGGAGCTCCGGCTGATCAGCGAATCGTCCGCAGAGACGAAGAAGAGCGAAGACAGCGCAGAAAAGAAAGAGGCTACTTCAACAAAAGAGCAGGCATCCGAAAAGAGTGAGATCCGCATCCTCGATATCGATCTGAGCCTCGGCGACCTGAAAATAGTGCCGGGCGACAGTGTGAATGTGGAATACAGCGGCAATGAGAGGCTGCGCCCGACCGTTTCCAACGAGGACGGCACACTGACGATAACCCAGAAATCAGACAACAGGTGGTTTAATCTGACGCCCCCGAAATCAAAAATCACCGTGACCCTTCCGAAGGATACCGTGCTCCGCGACCTGGAGATCCGGGAAAACCTCGGCGACATCGAACTGCATGATCTGAAGGCGTCCTCCGGCACGGTTTACAATGACCTGGGCGACATCAGGCTGGACGACTGTGATATCGACGGCCTGACGATCGGTTCAAGCATGGGGGATGTGGAACTGGACGGCACCCTCTTTCTGCAGCTGAACGTAAAGCAGGATCTGGGCGATGTTACGATCGATACACCGCTGGATCTTTCCGATGCGGCGCTGGACCTTCAGACGGATCTCGGCGATGTAAAAGTCAACGGGACCGATCAGGGGAACTCGCACAATGTGACAGGAACGGGCGGCATTTCCGTAAAAGTCACGAACGACCTGGGCGATGTCAAAGTAAAATGGGAGAGCTGAACCTGATTGAATATGAAGGCCGGAAGACTTGGGAGCGATTCTTCTTAGTTCCGGAAACCCGAAAATATACAACAGAATTATTTTTGGTAATAATTACTGAAAAAGCAGCGGCTGCGCCGCTGCTTTTGTTGACAGAATGCACACAGGATGTTACCTTGAACGTGTCAAATAGAACGTGTTTTCGTATTCGAACAGGAGGTGGTTTGTTCGTGACGAAAAAAGAAAAATTCTTGTCTGTAATGCATAATGAGAAACCCTTAAAGTGGATGGGATACGGGTTCGACGCATTTACTCCGACCATGTTTCACTGTATTATCGACCCGATCAGCATTTGGGACATCCTTTTCATACAGGGCGAAAATGTTCTGGATAACTGGGGTGTCAATCATCGTTTCCTTCCCGGGGATCCCGGCATCATTCCCATGGTGACGGAGGAAAATCAGGTTATAAAAGATATCACCCACTGGCAGGACTATGTAACCTTCCCGGAGATCCCGAAGGATCTGGACTGGGCAGCGACCCAGGCCCAGATCGACGAGGTGGACCGGGACAACGAGCTGGTCATGATCCCCACTTTCCGGGGCCTGTTTGAGCGGGCCCACTGCCTGATGACTTTTGAGAATACACTGGAGGCTATGTATGAGGAGCCGGAAGCCATGTATGAACTGTTCGGCGCCTATGCCGACTGGAAGCTTAAAGTAGCCAAAGAACTCTGTGACAATCTGGACTTCGATGTGATCCACAGCCACGATGATCTGGGCAGCAAGAATGCGACGTTTTTCTCTCTGGAGAAATTCCGCGAGCTTCTGAAGCCTCACTACAAGAGACTGTACGATTATTATCATGAACGCGGAAAACTGGTCCAGCATCACTGTGACTGTTACGCGGAGCCGTTTGCCCCCGAATGGGCGGATCTGGGCGTGGAAATGTGGCAGGGTGTTCTTCCCTCCAACAACATTCCGGCGATTCAGAAAGCTACGGGCGGAAGGATCCTTCTGATGGGCGGACTGGATCAGGGTCTGATCGACCAGGCGGACGTCAGTGAAGAGCAGGTGCGTGCGGAAGTGCGGCGCGCGATCGACGAATATGCACCCGGCGGCTGTTTCCTTCCCTGCGTAGGCTCTCTGGAATGCCTGAACGCCTGGGTAACGCCGGTCGTTATCGACGAGTGCAATAAGTACGGGGCTGAGTGGCTGGCAAAGCAGTCCGCCTAGAGTGCACCGGAAAGTGCTGAACAGAAGAGCATAAAAACAGTGGGGCGGTCCGCCTCACTGTTTTTTACCGGAAAGATATAAGGAAATAACCGTCAAGTTACTTGTGATCATTCCCCTTAAGTTATAAAATATCAGTAATATAATTTGTGAATAAACGGAGAAAGAAAATGAACCGATTTCCGAAACTGTTTGAACCGCTGAAGGTCAATAATCATTTTACTATGAAAAACCGTATTGCCTGCGCCCCGATGGCGTTTGCCCTGATCGCCTGCGATCCGGAAGCCTGTGAAAAATCCTTCCGGAAGCTGGAGGCACCTGCCCGCGGAGGCGATGCCATGGTCAGCGTCGGCGAGCTGGATATCAATTTTACCGACGCGATCCGCATCCCGCTTCCGCCTGTGGACCTTTCGGAAGAAGGCAGTTATGCGGAGAATCAGGTGGGAGAGTACGCCCGCAGGATCCATCGACATGACGCGATCGCCCTGTGTGAGATCTGCCATCCCGGCGCGGAAAAAATGCCTTTTGACGAGACCCAGGAGGCCATCGGGCCCAATGATGAAATACGTCCAAACGGTGTGCATGTACGGGCTATGAATGAAGAGGACATGCAGCGTATCACGGGAGATTTTGTTGCTGCGGCACAGTTCGTGAAGCGCTGCGGTTTTGACGGCGTTGTGATTCACGGGGGCCACGGCTTCCTGTTTACGCAGTTTCTTTCTTCTGCCTACAATAAACGTACGGATGAATACGGCGGTTCCCTGGAAAACCGCGCACGGTTCCCGATCCGGATCCTGAAGGCGATCCGGGAAGCCATGGGCAAAGAATTTATCATTGAACTCCGCATCACCGGGGACGACTGCTACACGGACGAGCGCCACGGGGTCACGCCCGAAGAGACCGGCCTTTTTGCCCATATGCTGGAAGGGATCGTTGACCTGATCCAGATCTCTGCGGGAATCTATTATGACGCGATACGGACACATCAGTTTACGTCCATGTTCGTTCCGCACGGCGTCAACGCGCCGATCTCTGCCGTGGTAAAGAAATACACCACGCTCCCGGTCGGTGTCGTCGGAGGAATCAATTCGCCCGAACTGATGGAGGAGATCCTCGAAAACGGAGAAGCGGATTATATCGTACTGGGGCGGCAGAGCCTGGCGGACCCCGAACTGGCGAACAAGGCCATGCGGGGAGAAGAAGCACGGATCCGCCGCTGCCTCAGATGCTTTAAGTGTTTTCCGGGTTCCCCGGAAGAGGGGTACACGGATCTGCCGTTTACGAGTACGGAGCTGGCAGCACATGTCGGCGCCTGTACGGTCAACCCGCTGGCAAACCTTCCTTTCGACCCGATGCAGCTTCCGCCGGCAGCAGAAAAGAAACGGGTGCTGGTCGTCGGCGGCGGCATTGCCGGCCTTCAGGCGGCGATCACAGCCTGCGACCGCGGCCATGAAGTCATCCTGGCAGAAAAAAGCGGGCAGCTCGGCGGACTGCTGTTCTTTACGGATACTGATGTGGACAAACCGGACCTGCGGAATTTTAAAAACATGATGGCGGCCGAAGTGGAGCGCCGCGATATCAAAATCCTTCTGAATACAGAAGTAACGCCGGCTGATCTGCCGGATTTTGAGGTGGAGGAGCTTATCATTGCCACGGGTTCGCTCCCGTCCTGTCCTCCGATCCCCGGTATAGAGAAGGCAGTACAGTCCCTGGAGATCTACCGCGGTACGGCAGAAGCCGGGAGACGGGTGATCATGCTCGGAGGCGGACTGGTCGGAGCGGAGCAGGGTCTTCATCTGGCGAAAACAGGTCATGAGGTCACGGTCGTGGAAATGCTCCCGCGCGTTGCCAACGATTCCTATGGGATGTACCGTGAGGCTCTGGCGCTGGAAATGGAAAAGGCCGGGATGATCCTGTATGAAAACACCCGTTGCCTGGAGGTCGGTGAAGGCTGGCTTCGCGCCGCCCTTCCGGACGGAACGGAGATTAAACTGGAAGCGGATACGGTCCTTTACGCCCTCGGTATGAGATCGGTACCCTGTCAGGAACTGGCGGATGCGGCAGGAGACATCCCTGTCCAGATCATCGGCGACGCGGTCCGTCCGGGAAAAGTCGACGGGGCGACAAGGGGCGGCTACCTTGCCGGGATAAAAGTCGGAATGGAGGAAGCTTTCCGGGCCTGGATCGGCAGTATGCCCGGATAAAAGAATGAGGTGACGAGGCAATGAATCCGGAGAAAAACATTTCCCTGCGGTACAGGTATCTTTGAACCCAGAGACGGGAGCTGACAGAGAATGCAATCATCCGTATTATCTGGTTTATACCAATACGCCGGGAGAGATCGTATATGAAAATCGCTGTATTGCAGACAATAGTTACAGATAACAAAGAGAAGAATCTTCAGGAAGCAGAAGAGAGAATACGTTCAGCGGCGGAACGGGGCGCGGAGCTGGCTGTTTTGCCGGAGATGTTCTGCTGTCCTTATTCCGGCGCTTATTTCAGGGCTTTTTCCGAGCCTGCCGGCGGAAGGATCTGGTCTTCCCTTGCGGAGGCGGCTGTCAGATATAAAATTGCCGTAGCTGCCGGCAGCATGCCGGAAAGCGAAGACGGAAGACTTTACAATACTTCCTTTGTTTTTGACAGCGACGGAAGGCAGATCGCAAGACACCGAAAGATGCATCTGTTTGACGTCGACTTCCGGGATGGTCAGTATTTCAAGGAATCCGATACCTTTTCTGCAGGGGATGAAGTCACATTATTTGATCTCGGAGGCATGCGCTTCGGGCTGTGCATCTGCTTTGACATGCGTTTTCCGGAGCTTACCCGCCTGATGGCTTTGCAAGGTGCGGAAGCGGTCGTTGTTCCTGCAGCGTTCAACCGTACCACGGGCCCCATGCACTGGGAGACGATGTTCCGGCAGCGGGCTGCGGACGACCAGGTGTACACTATCGGATGCGCGCCGGCAGCGGACGAAAATGCCGAATACGTATCGTACGGTAATTCGATCATCTGTTCGCCGCTCGGCAGGATCCTTCAGCGCGCGGGAACCGGTCCGGAAATGCTTCTGGCAGAGATCGATCCGGAAGCTGTCCGCGAGGCAAGAGAGCAGCTTCCGCTGCTTCCGGCAAGGCGGACGGACATTTATGAGGTACGGGAGAAAGTGCGGACAGGAGAGAATCCTCCCGGGAAGATCTGAATGAAGATGCCGTTAATCTGTTTCATTTCAATGAAAAAAAGCTGGCCGAAAGCGGATCGTGTGCAATTTTTGCAAAATGATTTGCGGCATCCGCAAAAAGCATATCGTACAGCTGTTGTATAATAGTTTACAAAGCTGCAGATCGGGGTCATTACGGGCCTGCGGCTTAAGTAAGATAATGCAGACATGAGGGTTCACGTATAATTAACAGGAGGCTAAGAAAAATGATTGTTAATGAAGCGGCAAAAAGGATCACAGATTTTCTGGATCTTAAGTTAAATATTGTAGCCGTTAAACTCATTGAGGATCCGGCGGATGTACCGGAGAGTGCATCGATCGCAGGAGAAGAGTGGGGGCACCTTTCACTTTGCCAGGCTTTTGCGCTGACCAAACGTCAGGGAAAAACGCTTTATACGGATAAATCCTCTGAATGGTGCTGGGCGCCTGTCGTCGGACTGGGCTACGCTGAGACCGGGCCGGAAACTCCGTGTTTCCGTGAGATCAGCCGGTTGCTGGGAATTCAGGACCAGGAAAAGGCGGACCGGTTCTTTGAGGCATTCCCGCGCCTTCCGGTCGGAAAATACAAAGGGGTTCTGTTAGCACCTGCCCGGGAGGCGGAATTTGAACCGGATGTTCTTTTGATCTATACAGACAACAATTTCCAGATGCGGTCCCTTTTCTCGGCGATCAAATATAAGACCGGAGAAATGCTGGAAGTGCATCTTGATCCCGTGGATTCCTGTGTGCATACACTGGTTACGGCAATGATCACCAGAAACTATACGGTAGCTATCCCCGATCCCGGTGAGCAGGAACGTGCGCTCAGCGACAGAAATGAAATGATCATGGGAGTCCCTGCCGAGAAGATCCCGGACCTGCTGGAGGCACTGGATTTCCTTGACAGCTGGCATATGGGTTATCGCGATATGCGCCCGGAAATGATGTTTGACTTCCCGCGCCCGCCTTTCTACAATACAGTTTTCGAATCCTGGGGCATGGGACAGGGAAAAGACTGGGACGGACACAAATGATTTTAGGAGAATGCTTTTTCTGACGTTCCCCGGTTTTACACGGGGAGCGTATACGTATTCTGACAGAGGTTTTGTATTATGCATTCCAGTTCAATCACCAGTCGAAGAGCATGGCGTACCGTTGCCGGGGCATTTCTGATCGTTACAGGTTCGGGACAGGTAGCCGCGCTGTCGCTGTTTTATCTCCCTGTTACAGCGGATTACGGTTTTGACATGACTTCACTGAGCGTTTATGTTTCGTTGATGGGCTTGTTCAGCATTCTGACTAACCCTGTTTCAGGAAAGCTGCTCCTGAAATGGCAGAATCATATACGCCTGTTTGCGGTTGCTGCAGGATTTTTCAGTATGATTACTTATAGCTGGCTTGCCAACTGCCGGCATCTGTGGCAATTTTATATCGGCGGCGTGATGCTGAGCGTGCTTGTACCGTTTGTTTCGGGCGTTTACGGGCCTGTAGTAATCACTCACTGGTTCGTTAAAAAACGCAGTCTTGCACTTTCCATCAGTTACATTGGTGTCAGTGCAGGATCTGTATTGTATGCACAGATCGTACGCCTGCTGATCGACCGAATGGGCTGGCATGCAGGCTACTATACCTGCGGCGTCATGATGATGATCTTTTGTCTGACTGCCGCGCTGCTGATCTCCGAGCCGCCTGTACGCTACGGACTGAAGCCTTATGGCTGGGAGAAATCCGGAGAAAATGCGACGGCGAAGGTTGGATTAACACTTCAGGAAGCAAGAAAAACATCCAGCTTCTGGCTGTTCTTTGCGGCGACATTCATCGCGAGCCTGTATGTTATGGGACTGCAGCAGTCGATCGTGCCGATGTTGCAGATTGACTACAAAATGACAGCCGCCCTGGCCTCTACATTGATGTCACTCTACAGCGTGACCTGTGCTGCAGCAAAGATCCTGATGGGCATACTATGTGAAAAACGAGGGATCCGGACTGTGATCGTGATTATTGCTGTTCTGATGTTCTCGGGTTTGATTCTGCTCGTGATATCTCATTCCCTTACTGCAGCAGTCATCGGCATGATCCTTGTCGGTTTGGGGAATATTTTCACTACAGTTATTCAGGCGAGTTATACTGCGGATGTTTTCGGAAACCGTGAATACAGCGCAATTATCGGTTATATAGGCCTTGCCATGTCAATTGGTGTTGCGGTTATCCCCGTGATCATCGGAAGACTTTATGATCTGTCAGGTTCCTATCGTCCGGCATATTTCCTTCTGCTCACGTTTGTGCTTGTCTCCACATTGCTGTCGCTTTTGTCTTACAGAGCAAGGCCCAGACTGGAACAGCCGGAGCAGGAAGTATTATCAGGGAAAGCTGCAGAGCAGTAAGTCTTTAGAAATAATCCTAATATCGGCTTAAGTGCAGGCTGTGATTGTGAAAGGAAAAGATCGGTTCGTTGACGGGAATAGGGTTGTGTGTTAACTTACAGATTAAGCAGACAGTTCTGAAAAAGGGTCGCAATTATGTTCAGCGAAGGAATCAAAGATCATAATACATTCGCACAGCTTCATCCTGTTGTAACGACGGCCTGGTTTTTGCTGGTGACCGGCGTCACTATGTTTTCGAACGCGCCATGGGTACTGGGACTTTCGCTGGTCCTGGCAACCGTTTACCGGATTCTGCTGAACGGAAAGAAAGATCTGAAAGGAAGCATTATTCTGATCGCAGGCGCAACAGTCCTGGTCACACTGATCAACGGACTGTTTACACACAATGGCGCGACGGTCCTTTTTTATATCGGTTCGAACCGGATCACGTGGGAAGCTTTTGCTTTCGGCCTCGGGATGTCCATGATGTTTTCAGCGGTTGCGCAGTGGCTGATCTGTTTCAGTGTGATCACGACCTCTGATAAGATGATCTATATTTTCGGCGCTGTTCTGCCGGTGATCGGACTGGTCCTCTCGATCATTTTCCGTTCCATCCCGCTTCTACGAAAACGTTTTTCTGATATAGATGCTGCGCAGAAGGCCATGGGGCGGGGTCAAAGCAAAGGTCTGATCCGCAGAGGACGGCAGCTGATCAAGGAGATTTCGATCCTGACAGCCTGGTCCCTGGAAGCGTCGATCGATACTGCCGATTCCATGACAGCCAGAGGGTATGGACTTCATGGAAGGACTTCATTCCATCTGTATCGCTTTGAACGGCGCGACTTTCTTTCCATTTCTTATATCGCCGCTTTGGCTGTAGCCGTGATCGTGGGCTGTATCAAAAATGCCAGCCGTATTTACTATTACCCAACGATCCGTACCGATATCAGCATGATGGCAGAAGCCGGCAGGATCCTGTTTATGACAGCTTTTATTCTTTTATTAATCTTTCCGGTTCTGACGGATCTTTTCGGAGAATACGCATGGAGAAAATACGAATCGACAATCTGACATTTCAGTATCCGCTTTCAGAAACACTGGCTCTTTCCGGTATAACCCTTTCCATTCAGGAATCGGAATTTGTTGTGGCGTGCGGAAAATCCGGCTGCGGAAAGAGTACGCTTCTCAGGCAGATGAAAAAAGCGCTGGTTCCATACGGGGAAAAATCCGGAGAAGTCCGGTACGAAGGTGAGCTTGTGGAAGAACTGGATCCCAGGAAGGACGCTTCGGAAATCGGCTTTGTCCTGCAGAATCCGGAAAGCCAGATCGTTACCGATAAAGTCTGGCATGAACTGGCATTTGGCCTGGAAAGCCTGGGGCTGCCAAACAGCGTGATCAAACGAAGAGTGGCGGAGATGGCTTCGTATTTCGGGATCAACAGCTGGTTTCGAAAAGATGTAGCTTCGCTTTCCGGCGGACAGAAGCAGATGTTGAATCTGGCTTCGGTTATGGCCATGCAGCCCAAAGTGTTGATCCTGGACGAACCGGCATCCCAGCTGGATCCGATCGCAGCAACGGATTTCTTAAATACCGTATATCGAATCAACCGGGATCTGGGGACGACCGTGATCATTTCCGAACACCGCCTGGAGGATGTGTTCCCTATGGCGGATCGGGTGGTCGTGCTGGATAAAGGGCAGGTATTGGTGGAAGGAGACCCGTCTTTTGTTGCGAAAGATCTGGAAAACCGAAAGCACCCGATGTATTACGGAATGCCCTCTGTCATGCGCTCCTTCCCGAAAGAAGCGGCAGAAGGAGAAAAACTTCCGTTGACGATCCGTGAGGGCAGGCTTTTGCTTGAAAAGATCATGGCGGGAAAGGAACAGGATCCTTCAGAGAAGGGCAAAAAAGAAAACACATATTCACATGCAGATACAGAAACAGACGAAACAGGTGATACGGATGTACGGCGCAGACTGAAAAAAGAGGAACGATCTGTCCAGGTTAAAGAATTGTATTTCCGATATGAACGGACGGCAGAACCGGTGATCCGAGGTCTGAATCTGGAGATTGCCACTGGGGAGCTTTTCTGTCTGCTCGGCGGAAACGGGAGCGGAAAATCCACTACTCTGAAACTGCTGGCCGGTCTTTTAAAACCGCAGAGAGGAAAGATCGAACGCAGGGATGGAATCATCAGTGCGCTGGTCCCGCAGGATCCGCAAGCCCTGTTTACAGAGATTACGGTTGAAGAAGAGGTCCTGGAAGGAATGGCGGATATGGGCGCCGGACGTCAGCTCGATGACGGGCAGAAGGTCGAGCGGGTCAATGATCTGCTGGCTCTGATGGAGATTGAACATCTGCGCAAAGCGAACCCCTATGATCTGTCTGGAGGAGAGCAGCAGCGGCTGGCGATTGCGAAAGTGATGGCGTTTGAGCCGAACCTGCTCCTCCTGGATGAACCGACCAAGGGACTGGATCCGTTTTTTAAGAGGACACTCGGAGGAATATTAAAAAAGCTGACCGGAAACGGAACAACGGTCTTTATGGTCAGTCATGATATTGATTTCTGCGCACAGTATGCGGATATATGTGCCATGTTTTTTGACGGAGATATCACATCACTCGGGCCGGCGAAAAGCTTTTTCTGCGGAAACAGCTATTATACGACATCGGCCAACAGGCTGGTCCGGCGATGGAGAAACGATATTATTACGTGTGAAGAGGCAAGAGAGTGGATCGGCGGACAGGCAAAACCCTTCAAATAACTCAGTTCGAAGCCGCCAGGAAAAAACGGCTTGCGGTCTCGACAGTCATCATTCTGATTATGATACCGGCGATTCTGGTCGCAACTGTTTTTACGGTCAGCAACGGTTGGTATCTGCCGCTTTCGCTCCTGGTCCTGGCGCTTGTGATGGCACCGTTTTTCATGGTGTTTGAACGGCGAAGGCCCAAGGCAAGGGAAGTGGTCCTGATCGCCATGATGTGTGCGCTGACAGTCGTGATCCATATGTTTTTTCATATCATCCTTCCGGTCCAGGTCGGAACAGCGATGGTCATCATTGCCGGTATTTCTCTGGGACCGGAAGCAGGCTTTCTGATCGGCGCGCTTTCCCGGTTTGTGGTCAACTTCTTTATGGGACAGGGCATGTGGACGCCCTGGCAGATGTTCTGCTGGGGACTTCTGGGTTTTCTGGCCGGACTGGCATTTAATCTGAATGAGGAAGATCATTTGAAATCGACGACATTCAAAGTGATCATGGGGCCTCTTCTGGCAGTAGTTTTTGCGGAGATCCTAGCTTATGTCAGTTACCTGATTGTTCCGGGAAATGATCCGGGCTTTCCGTTCTGGCGGCTGTATGTATTCGGCGCTTTCGGATTATTGGCCGGTGTACTTTTGCAGCGGAAACGTCTTCCTGCAGATGGCTTAAGCCTGGCATTATTTACTTTTTTTACGACATTTATTATCTACGGAGGGCTAATGAACTGTGCGGCGATGGTCACCGGTGCCATTTACCCGGGGAGCGACGGGATCAGTCTGTCCGCTCTGCGCGCCGTATATATCAGCGGCGCCCCGTATGATCTTTTACATGCCTCCACCGCGGCTCTGAGCGTATTTCTGCTTGGAGAGCCCATGATCAAAAAGCTGGAACGCGTGAAGATCAAGTATGGGATTTATAAAAGATAGGTTTTCAGAAGGCTTTTATTGGTGCAGGACACCGTTAAGGAGTATCGATGGACGAAGATTTTTCCAGAAAAGTGAAACAGAAAAAGATTCGAAAATGGGCGATCGCGGCCGTTCTGACCGTGATCTGCATTATCATCGGCGTTTCGGTGATTAAGTCGGGCAAAGCCAAATCTGACGGGACAGGCACAGCTACGATTGAGATCCGCTGTGACCAGCTGAGTAAAGATCCGGGGAAGCTTAATGATCCGGCGCTGCTGGATTATCTTCCGGAAGACGGTACGATTCTGGCAGCAGCCGAATATACGATCAGACCGGGGGTCACATCGGTTTTTGAGTTGACAGATGCAGCCTGCAGAGACAAGAATATCCAGATCGAATACAGTTATTCTCCGGGGTATGACAGCCATTATATCAAGGGGATCAATTATTTCTATGAATTCTCTGCAGGAACATATTCCGGATGGATCTTTACGGTCAACGGCTCAATCGCCAATTACGGGGCAGACAAGATCCTTTTGCAGGACGGTGACGCGATCGTCTGGAATTATACAGTTGACTTCCTCGCGGAAGACATTCCGGTCACTGGAGAAGATTAGACACAGAGCATAGAAGTATTCGGCCATATATCCGGACTGAACATTCAGAGATGCGCAACCCGATGCAGAGCACAAACAGGGTATTCTGACCTGTATCATTTAAAAATGATTTTTTCGTCTGAAAAAGACGGTAATTTCACTTCTTTTGATAGATATGCATAAATATCTTCGAAAACATAGTAAGTACAATAGTTGACTTAGACAAAATCGTTCGGTAAGATATTTTTGCAAAATACTATACATGCCCGCTTTTACGAACGGGCTTTTTGTTGCCTGTGTTAACCAGACAATTATTTTTGTTAAGTAAAAGTATTAAACAAAGGTTTTTCGCCGAAGAACAGAACAAAAAAGGAATCAACCATGAAAAAGAAAAAAAACATGATAAAACTGATGGCACTGATCCTTACGGCTGCCATGCTTTTTTCCTATCCGCTTTCGGTTCCGGCTGCGGAGGAAAATGCACCTTCCGAGGGAGAAATTCTGCAGACAGAAGAAACGATCGGTACGGATGACGAGGCTTTTCCGGAAACAGTCGATCCGGTAGTCCTTAAGGAAGAAATCGGTGACACAGAAGCTTCCGTTCCTTCGGAGGAATCTGCAGATGATCTTTTGGCTCCGGATCAGGACGGTTCGAACCGGGAAGAGGAAAAAAACCCGGATCAAAAAGAAGCCGCTGCCGGGACAGCAGATGAATCTGGTTTTGCCGAAACAGGCAATGAATCCGATGTTTCCGCAGCAGGCGATGAGTCGGATGCTGTCGAGGCAGGAACTGGTTCCGATACTGCCGGGAAGGCAGCTGAATCCGATCCAGCCGAAATCACTGCGAAACCTGAGACTGTCGAAGTGACAGAACCGAAAAAAGAGATTGCCGTTAAAAAAGAAGCGGCGGCTGCCGAAAAGACTGCAGTTAAGGAAGAAACACCGGCCGATAACAGGAACGCAGCAAAAAATGAAAACACAGAACTCCGGGCTGCAAAAGCCGCGGCAAAGACGATCGATGATGTTCGGGCAGAGATTCAGGCTTTGTCTGCAGATGCCAGAGATTATACAGCCTCCGACCGGGCGAGAGTGGAAAGTATTCTGGCGGACTTCAATGCTTTGAGTGCCGCCGATCAGGCGATACTGGACACCGAAGAAAGTCATTCAGATTCTTCCCAGCCTCTCGGACGTATACTGGAGGCCGCACTGTGGACTGTCTGGTCATTTGATATACCGGACAACAGCACTCCCTTAACGGATAAAACGTACGACGCCGGTACGACGCCGGCTTTATCTTCTGTTTACAGCAAAGGCAAGAGTACCTCCGGAAGGCAGAAACCCTGGAGCGTAAAAGAGGTCACCGTAAAGAACGGAAAAGCGTACGCAACGATTGCCGTGGAAAGCACGACCTATTCCGGCATCATGCTGCACGGAACGACCTATCCGAAAACAAATACCAGCGGGAACTGTGAGTTTGCCAATGTTCCGATCGATCTGAACAGTACGTTCTATTTCAATGGTGTGTCCACCAGCATGCCTGCACCGATCGCGTTTTCTCTGACCACAACGATCGACGAAGCGGACAAAGAAGAAAAAACCGTTCTTTCAGTCATCAATAATGTAAAAGGTCTGGATATCACCGAGGCGGAACTGGGCGTCATGAGCAATTCAGGAGCGGCCTCATTATATATGACGGCCGGGGACCGGACGTTCACTAAATTTTATGAAGGAACAGCCGCCGGGGCAGAAGAGGATCCGTCCGGGGCGGTTTCCTTAACAGAGGATCAGCTTTTTGTTGTCAGCATGACCGGGAAACTCGGTAAAGACCTTTCCGTTTCATTCTACTCGGATGCGGATGAAATCTGGCACGACGCCTCAATGAATGTGGAGGAGGGGCAGAAACTTACCTTGACGGAAGGAGAGAAGGCCGATTATTCCAAGGTAGAAGAAGCCAGAAAGAAAGTTCCGGCAGACCTTTCAAAGTATAAAGAAACCCGTGTAAAAGCGCTGCAGGAAGCACTTGCCGCGGTGAAAGAAGGCCTCTATGCTTCCCAGCAGGCCAAAGTCGACGCGTTTGCCAAAGCCATTGAAGATGCAATCGATGCCCTGGAAAAAGAAAATGTAACGGTCACCGTGGAAGCCTGTGATAAGAAAACCGGCAAAGTGATCAGCGGTGCAGAGATCACCGTAAAAGATGCGGCCGGCAAAACGGTCACAGCGCAGAAAGCCGGCGTATACAGCCTGAAAGACGGTTCCTATACGTTTAAAGCAACAGCCCAGGATTATGAAGATGCTGTTCTTGAGAACTATAATGTCTCGAAAACAGAAACCATCAAACTGGAGCTTCAGCCAAAGGAATCACTCCCGGAAAGAACGGTCGTTTTCGAGGAAAACACCAAAGATCCGTCAAAAACAAACCTGTTCAACACTACGGGTATGTTTAAAGTAGTAAAGGGAACCCTTGTCAATACAGACAAGAACCGTACACTGACGATTTCCTTAAGTGGTACCGGCTATCATTATCTGTTCAAGGGGACATATGAAGAAGGCCTGGACAACGGCCTGAAGAAAGAAAACTGGATCGCCGGAACGGTGAATTCCGACGGCAAATGGGAATTTGTCATTCCGCTGTCAAAGAATGAGACATTTATTCCGATTGTTGCGATTTCGGATACCCATCTGAAAAAGGCTGAAGCCGGAGAAGAGGAATTAGGCAAGGCCCTTTTTGCCAGACAGCTGGTACTGGATCCGGAGAAGATCACGCTGACAGCCGGAGACTATGATGAAATGACTGACATTACGGTAGTCAGCAGGACAGATAAGTTCAAAGCCGACAGCAAAGGAAAAATGGAGATCGTCGGCGGACCGAATTCCAACAACTATGCGAACAAACCGCAGATCACCATGCAGGACGGCCTTTACAGCAAAGCCTTTATCGGCACTGCTGCAGACGCGGCCAGGGACGGCGCGGCAGTTATCGAGAGAAAAAACAACAGTTTCCTGTTTGAGCTGGTCAATTCATTCAGCTCGAACGGACGTGTTGTCATGTTTGAAGATAAAAAACCGATCGCGGTCGCTTTTTTCGATACCGATAAGAATGAATGGACCGATTACAAACTGACGATCGATAAAGCGGCCAGGACCGTTACGATCGAAGCTTTGAAAGAAGATGAGCTGCCGCCGGAGAAACCGGAGCAGCCGGACAGCTCCGATTATCAGGATGACAGCAATGTTCAGCCCGGAGTTGTGGACAACGAAACAACATTACCGGACGGAATCTATACTCCGAAGAGCTTCCGTTTCTCCGGAGGTTCCGGAAAACTTGTCATCACATGTGAAAAAGTGGAGATCCGGAACGGTCAGGCTTATGCAACGATCCATTTCCAGAAGACAAACGGCGGAGAGGCAAGTGTTGATACTGTCCGGGCGAACGGGACGGAATATCCCGGTTTTAACACCTTTACGATCCCGGTGAAGCTGAATGCAAACAATACGATCGTGGGCCGAACAACAGCGATGTCACAGCCGCACTGGATCGAGTATTCGATCTTTATTGTGCTGGATGAACCCGGAAAGAAGGGCGAAGACGGTGCGGGATTAAATGAAAACACCTCGGATCTTGACGAAAAAGCTCCGGAGATCCTCGGCCTGACGGCAGAAGGGGAAACGGAAGTCGAATATTCCGACCTTATCAAGATTTTCAACTATAAAGACGGTTACTATCTGATCGAGATCGATGCAGTCCGTGATACGGCAAGGGATTCTCTGGAATACAGAACGCTGATGGAGCTTGCTGCTCTGGAAACAAAAGAACCTTCGAAGACCGAAACGACCGAAGACCTGGCAGAAGAAGAGGGTCAGACAGCCGAAGAAAGCATGAGTGAACTGATTGCGGCATTTTATCAGAACGAGGTCATCAAATATCTGATCATTCCGGACGGAAAGGAAGTGCCGGCAGGTCTGGATAAAGAAGTGATCATTATTCATCAGCCCGCCGACAAAACTTATGTTTCTTCCAATAAAGCAGCGGAAATGATCGCAGCTCTCGGAGCGCTGTCGAATATTACAACGGTCGGCATGGAAGAAGAGAAAGTGGAAGAGCCGGCTCTTCTGGAGGCGATGAAAAAAGAAGCAGGGACAAAAGGCGCCGTTATTTATGCCGGAGCGTACGATGACTGGGATCTTCGCACGATGATCAAGGAGAAGACCAATTTTGCTGTTCAGTCTTCAGAGATCCTTCCCGGGGATGAAAAAACGCTGGAAGAGGATCTGGAGAATCTGACCCGACTCGGTCAGCGTTCCGCACAGATGGATATGGCCATGTTTATTGACCGGAGCACGGATGAGACAACTGCTCTTGGAGAAGCGGAATGGTATAAAGTCTACGGCGTGCTTTTCGGAAAGAGCGAGCAGGCAGAAAAAATGTACAGGGAAGTTGTTTCAGCTGCAACCGATAAAGAAAAAGAAGAAGCAAAAGCAAAGCTGAAGACCAGGGCAGATGAGAAGAAGAAAATGAAAGAAGAAGCAAAAGCAGCTGCGGAAAAGAAGGCAAAGGAAGGATGACAGCTCAATGAAAATACGGAAAATAACAGTTTGGATCCTTGCAGTTGTTATGATCCTGTCACTGACGGCTTGCGGAAGCAGCGCGGCAGGAAATAACGGACAAAGCGAACAGAAAACCGCTTCGGCAGAGACCGGAAGCACAGCGGCGGACGCCAGCGCCTCCACGGAAACCTCCGACGGTACGGCGCAGTCAGAGACAGGCAGCACGGCAGAAGAGTCGAATAACTCGGCTTCGGCAGAATCACAGGATGAAGCTGCTGCCGGTTCCGAGACTGCCAAAGATGCAGCTGCAGAAACCGCTGAGCCGGAGTCTTCCGACTCTTCCGCGCAGGCCGCAGCCGATGCGGATGTGAACGCCCCGGTCATTGACGGCCTGACGTTCGATCATGCCATGCCGCTTGAGTATGCGGACGGTTTTTCGGTTTATTATTACGAAGGCGGATACAAACTGATCGATGTTCCTCTTTCCGGGCAGTATCTTGTGATTCCGGAAGGGGCGGAAGCCCCGGCAGGGATCGATCCGGAGATCTATCTGCTGTATCAGCCGTTGGATCAGGTCTATATGGCAGCGACGGGTTCGATGTCTTTCATCGACCAGATCGACGCAATGGAGAATATCACCATGTCATCGCTGGATAAAAACGGATGGTATATCGATGCTCCGATCAAAGCGATGGACGAGGGAACATTAAAATTTGCCGGAAAATACAGCGAGCCGGATTATGAGCTGATGATCGGAAGCGGCTGTGATCTTGCCATTGAATCGACGATGATCCTGCATTCTCCGGAGGTTCAGGAAATGATTGAGGATCTGGGAATCCCGGTCTTTATCGACCGCTCCAGTTATGAGCTGGATGCTTTCGGCCGTATTGAATGGATCAAGCTGTATGGAGCCATGTTCAACAAAGAGGAACTGGCGGAAGAAAAGTTTGCCGGGCAGGAAAATGTTCTGGATGAGCTGAAAGATTTTGAAAACACCGGGAAAACAGTGACCTTTTTTGCAGTCAATTCCAACAAAACGATCACCGTGCGTAAGACAGAAGACTTTATCCCGAACATGATCGAACTGGCCGGCGGCAAATATATCTTTGAAGATCTTCAGAATCCGGGAAGCAGCAGCGCGTCCGTAAGACTCTCCATGGAAGAGTTCTACAATACGGCGGTCAATGCAGACTATCTGATCTACAACGGAACTATTGAAGAACCGCTGGAGAGCATTGATGACCTTCTTGGCAAGAACGAGCTGTTTTCGGAATTTAAAGCAGTGAAAGAAGGGAATGTCTGGACAGTAGATAAGACCTGGTATCAGTCTACGGCTACAATCGGTTATCTGATCACGGATCTGAACCGTATGCTGACCGGCGGAGATCCGGATGAGATGGCGTTCCTGCATAAAGTGCAGTAAACAGGGGAAAAGAACCGGGAGTATTTTGACTTAGGGAAGAGATTTATGAGTGACAAAACAACTGCTGCCCTGAATAACAGTTTTCATGAACAAAACCGCGGACGAAGAATGCGCTGTCTGCTCGTTTTTGCGATCCTGATCGCGGCGGTTTTTATCATCCTGATCTTAAACATCAATACCGGAAATGTTCATATCTCTGTCGGCAGGATCTTTGAGATCCTGTTTACAGGAAACGGCAACAAGGATGAAGTGAACATTATCTGGAAGATCCGGCTTCCGAGAATTATCATGGGTGCACTGCTCGGCGGAGCACTGGCGCTTTCCGGTTTCCTGCTGCAGACATTCTTTGAAAACCCGATCGCGGGCCCGTTCGTACTGGGTATTTCTTCCGGTGCGAAGATGGTCGTTGCGGTCATGATGATCGTTTATATCCAGCGTTTCGGAAGAGTTTCTTCCTGGGCCCTGATCATAGCGGCGTTTGTCGGCGCCCTGATATCGACCGGCTTTATTTTGCTGGTATCACGAACGGTCAAGAATATGTCCGCCCTGCTCGTCGCCGGTATCATGATCGGTTATATCTGCTCGGCGGCAACGGAATTTCTGATCACTTTTGCGCAGGATTCTGATATCGTCAACCTGCACGGATGGTCTCAGGGCAGCTTTTCCGGTATGAACTGGAGCAATGTGCAGATTACCGCCATTATCGTCGGCGTGACATTTGTATTAACGTTTATGATGTCCAAACCGATCAGCGCATTCCAGCTGGGAGAGGCATACGCGCAGAGTATGGGTGTCAACGTGAAGCGGTTCCGTGTCTGCCTGATCCTTTTATCCAGTATTCTTTCCGCAACGGTTACCGCGTTTGCGGGACCGATCTCTTTTGTTGGCATCGCGGTTCCGTTTTTGATCAAAAGGATGCTCAATACGGCAAAACCCCTGGTCGTGATCCCGGCTACATTTCTTGGCGGTGCGGTCTTCTGTATGGGCTGCGACCTGATCGCCCGGATGGCATTTGCCCCGACCGAATTGAACATCAGTACCGTAACTTCTGTTTTCGGCGCACCGATCGTCATCTTTATGCTGGTCCGCCGTCAGAAATCCCGATAGGAGGCACAGAAAATGGCAGATTATTATTTTCATCTGGACCAGCTGACCGTCGGGTACAACGGAAAACCGCTGATCAGCGATATTGAGATCGGAATCAAACGCGGCGAGATCGTAACCCTGATCGGACCGAATGGTGCCGGAAAATCCACTATTTTAAAAAGTATTTCCAGACAGCTGGAGATCATCGGCGGCAGGGTTGAATTTGACGGGACAGAGATCCGTGAATATTCCTATAAAGATCTTTCCTGCAAAATGGCAGTTGTTTTGACCGAGCGTTTAAAGCCGGAGCTGATGACCTGTCATGATGTCGTTGCAACAGGACGGTATCCGTACACCGGCAGACTTGGAATATTAAGCGAAGAAGACGAGCAGAAAGTCGAAAACGCTATGAAGGCTGTCCATGCCGAAGAACTGGGCGGACGGGACTTCAATGCGATCAGTGACGGGCAAAGGCAGAGAGTTTTGCTGGCCCGTGCGATTTGTCAGGAACCGGACATCATCCTGCTGGATGAGCCGACGTCATTTTTGGATATCCGGCACAAGCTGGAGCTGCTGGCCATTCTGAGAAATATGGCTAAAGCCAGCAATATCACCGTTATCATGTCCCTGCACGAGATTGATCTGGCTATGAAGATCTCAGACAGGATCCTGTGTATTAAGGGAGATCATATTTTCAAAGAGGGGACGCCGGATGAGGTGTTTGAGGAAAACCTGATCCGTGAGTTATACAGCATAGACAATGGGTTCTTTGATCCGTTGTTCGGAAGCATTGAGCTGCCAAGGCCCAAAGGAGAAGCGAAAACATTGGTGCTTTCTTCCGGGGGAACAGGGATCCTCGTTTACCGGCAGCTGCAGAAGCAGAACATTCCGTTTATTGCCGGCGTTCTGTATCAGAATGACATTGATTATCAGTTAGCCAGGCTTTTGGCAGCGGAAGTAATCGTGGAAAAGCCTTTCATGCCGATCTCTGAAACTGTGAAACAAAAAGCTCTGGAAGCTGTAAGGGCCTGTGACCGTGTAATTAACGCCGGAGTCACGATAGGAGAAAGCAATGCTGCGATGAAAGAGATCCTGTCGCTGGCTGAACAGGAAGGGAAGCTGGAAACGATCGGATCCTGAACGGGATTGCGGCTTGTGCGTAAAATCGAACAGCTGTCAGTCGGAATAAGAATGGTAGTATTATCCCGGCTCTGTTATTATAAATAACTACGATAACAATCGTGTAAATATAGTTTAATATTTGGATTTCAGTGCCGGCGGCTTTTATAGATCGTCGGGTAAAAGGGAACCGGGTGAGAATCCCGGACGATCCGGTCACTGTGAACAGGGAGTTTCCCGAATCACGCCATTGGATGAAGTACAGCCAGTACAGGCGGCTTGACTCATCTGAGAAGGCTCGGGAAAGCGATGATCTGCAAGTCAGGAAACCTGCTGAGATCTGCAGCGGTAATGTTTCCGAAGAAGACAGACTCGCAAAAAGAAAGGATGAGAGCGTCTTGTTTTGTTGAGGAAACAGGACGTTTTTTCTTTTCTCACAGGATCTTAAAAGATTCTTTTAAATAGATCAGTCTGTTTCGCAAGATACTGAAAACACTAATGTAAGGAGGAAAACGCATGAACAGAAAACGAATTCTTGCCTGGCTGCTCGCACTCGCAATGATCATCGGGATGTTCCCGACGAGCGCATTTGCGGACGACGAAGCAGCCGTTACGCAGGAAACGGCAGCGGTTGCAGAAGCATCCGCAGATGATTTCGCAGCACTTCCGGAAATAGAGGAAGCCGCTGATGATTCGATCGTTCCGGATACGGAAGCGCCTCAGCAGGAAGAGGCAGCCGCCGTTTCGGATCAAGGGGAGGCAGCGGAAGAGGCAGCCGTGGTTTCGGATCAGGAGGAGGCTGCGGAAGAGGCAGCTGCTGCTGAAGCAACAGAACCGGAGGAGGAAAACGTTGATAAAACTCCGGCAATAGAAGCGGAAACTAATGACAGTGAAACAGCCAAAGAGGAAGCCGCAGAAACTCCGGCTGTGAAGGCGGGAGAAGGGGCGGCAGAGGAATCGGACGCTTCTGTTGTGCTTGAAGACGGAACCTACAAAGCCAACGGCCTTTCGACAGCTGTGCTCAGCATGTACCATTTTGATGCCGAGACGGCTCGTGTAGTCATCAAGGGTGACGCTGCATGGCTGATCACATCCATTGATGGAGCCAAAGAGGCTAGTACGCTCAATCGTTTCAACGGTATGGCTTATGGCAAGCAAACCGAGATTCTTGACCCATCTGACGAGACGAACCATACTCTCGTTGAGGGAACTGCTGTCGCGAATGTAATCGAGATTTATGGCGACGACGGAGAGACTGTTGTGGGCCGTACGTTTGTGCTTTCGGTCCCCAAGTCGATATTCGAGCAGGGTTCTGATATCTACTATATGATTAAATACCGCGCTGGCTATAGCGATACACACGATGGCGACTGGTACAAAGCCACAGGCGGCGACTACTACCTGACCGGCTACACGCTGGAAAAAGTCAGTGATTCCACGGAACTGCCCGGCGAAGAGGAGCAGCCCATTGAGCCTGAGATCATTGAGCTGACAATCACCAACAATACCGGCATGTTCAAGGCCGTTACAGCAACAGCAATAGAAAATGAAGACGGATCTGCAACACTGACTTTTGCACTCTCAGGCACCGGCTACAAGTGGCTTTACAAGGGCACCTATGAAGAGGCTCTGGCCGCCAACGCTGAGATCGAGTCCGGTATTGATTCCGCTACGCCCTCTGCTAAGCTGCTGCAGGGCATCTTGAATGAAGACGGGATGCTCGAGTTCACAATGCAGATCAAGGCCGATGAGCTTGACAACGTTGTGCCCGTCGTGGCCATCTCCGAGAGCTACTACAATAACTACAAGAAAGGCCAGAACACCCAGGAGCGGGCATATTACCCGCGCCAGTTCAACCTCGATCTGACTGAGGCTACACTTATAACTGGAGACTACGACAATACACTCGAATTCGCGCTGACCTCAGAAGTCGCCGACTTCCAGGCGGCGACACCCGTTTCTGTCCACATTGTAGGCGGCCCGAATTCAAATAACTACAAAGTAGAGCTGACGCTGGTTATGGATGACGCGACCTACGATTCCGTGACCTATCCGAGCGTTGTAAACGGCGCGGTTGCCACAGCTACCGCTGAGCTTGCCGACGGCAAGTTTGCCATCAGCATGCTTAATGCCCCGAACAAGCCGGCTTTCCAGGACAAGACACCGCTCACCTTCATGTTCCATGTGGCTGAGTCCGCTCCTTACGAGGAGGCAGGCACCGACGTTGAGCGTACCGTAACCTTCGACCAGGTAGCCCGCACGATCACGGTCGCCGGCGAAGCCCTCACACCAAAGACTGCTCCGGCTTACGCTGAGGGACTCTACATATTACGTACGAAGCTTATCGGTGCCGCGGACAACAACAAATACGCCGGCCAGGAGTTCAGCATGTTCAAGATTTCCCGTGGCGGCGGTTCCGACACGAAAGATCCCATTGCCGTGGTTGACGAAAGCGGCAAGATCATGCTCACGATTCGCAGCAGCAAAACAACGTACCCGTGGCTCTTCCTCAACACACGATACGACGCAAACAATCCGGCGGGCGATTTCACGAACGCCACGAAGGTAGGAGGAACTGAAGTAAAAGCAGATGACGGCACCTCGGTTCACGAGTTCTCTTTCGAGGTTGACCCGGCATGGATTGGTTCGCAGATTGACGCCGCTATCGCAAAAGTCGAATCGCCAACGACAGCCAACGACTGGTCCAAGTATACGTGGGTCATCACCTTCGGCGAATTGGTTAAGTACGATCCAGCGGTTGAGGAAACGATCGACGCAATCACTGCACTGCCCACACCTGCAGATGTCGTTGTTACCGATGAAGATCAGATCGAGGCAGCCAGGGCGCTGTACGATGCGCTTACTGATGAGCAGAAAGCCCTTGTTACAAATTACGACAAGCTTGTTTCTGTTGAGGAAGCATTTGCCGCTTTGGAGGGAGCAACTGAGGAAACCCTTGCACTCATTGAGCGGATCAATGGCCTTCCTGCCTCTTACCTCGATGTAACGGATGCAAATACCGCCGAAACCGCAGAAGTACGTGCTTCTTACGATGCTCTCGATGCAGCACAGAAGGCTTATGTTGACAATTATACGAAACTCGTCCGTGCAGAGGCGTGCATCAAGTTTCTTGAGAAGTATACATATAACTTCTGTGATATAGCGGATCTGGGTGTCCAAAGTGATTATGTCGTAGGAACAACTGCTGGAAATGGCAGCACTTTCTTTGGCGTCGTCTGGATCATGCCCTGTGAGTACAACTATCTCGTCTCAAAGACTCCCGGCGAAAGCAGCAGGGCCCTGACCGATGCGGACAGCGAAGATCCGGGTAAGCTTTATCAGGCTCAGGTCAACGTCGGCAATAGTCAGTATGGCTACAAGTACAGCTATGCATTTGCATATAGGGACCCCAACACCGGCGTGATCACCGAAAGCGACGAGATCATCACGCTCATGCTTCCGAGCACGCTGAATGCGCTTGACACGGGTACATACAGCGTCAAGGCGATTCAGGATCCCGAAAGTAAGATGCGCAAATATGAAAACGTGTCCATCACATCGACCGGCAAGGTGATGACAGCGACCTTTACGATGCCCAATACCAGTTACGATAAGATCTATCTAGGCAGTGCGGAAGCCGCCGCCGCGGATGCAGATGGCGCAATTCCTGCAAGTGGTACCGGCCCGTCCAGCGGTTCGACCGGAGAAGGCAACATCTTTACGATCCCTGTTGCAAGCATGTACAGGCAGATGTACATTTCGTATCATCTTGCATCAAAAGATACATGGACAAGAGAGCTCGTTGAGTTCGTAATGCCGGACGATGTACAGGTTGTTGTCAGTGCAATCGACGATCTTAAACTGCGTGTTTACTTCAATGTGACTGCAGAACAGCGTGAAGCCGTGAACGCGGCAAAGGTGCTCTATGATGCTCTTGACGAAAACGGCAAGGCACTTATTGCCAACTCGAACGGCGATACGCTTCTTCGGGTTGTGGAAATGTTCGCTGCTGCCGATGAGGTGACACCGCTTCTTGAAGCTCTGCCTGCTGCCGATGAGTTTACTGCCGATCATATTAATCAGCTTGTTGCGGCCAAGCTGGCCTTCGACTCTATGGGGAAGAAGTGTTCCGGCAATCTGCAGAACTCTCAGGTTGAAAAGCTTATCGATCAGGCTTTACGCGATAAACTCGATGCTGACCTTCTGAAGCTGGCGACGATGACAGCCGATGCGATCACTGTACTGCCTGAGCCTGAAAACGTCACAAAGAATGATGCCGATGCCGTTGCAGCTGCACGCGGACTGCTTGACAAACTGGTTCACTCCAACGACAACTGCTCGAACGCGTGGATCTCCGGTTTCCTTGTTCGCGGTCTGACAAAGGCAGAAGCCGAGATCGTGACAGAAGAGATTCAGAACAAACTCGAAGCATGCGAAGCCGTTCTGCCCGAGAAAATAAAGGTCAAGATCGACCTTCTTGGCCAGGTGAAGAAGAACACTCTTAATAAAGTGCTGTTCGACTTTGAAGTAAGCGCCGCAGAAGGTTCGAAGCTCGGTTATGAAAAGCCTGATAGATTCAAGTATGAGGTCACGATGATGGATGCGGCAGTTGCTCTTCACAGAGAGATCTACGGAAAAGCTTTTGAGGAGAATCCGACTGCGTATCTGAAGATAAGCTCAGCAGGAACCTGTACGCTCATCTTCGGCGAGGCGACCTATATGAACGGATTCCACGTAAATGACGTGTGTCCTGAATATCCCGATAAGCCGGGAATCGGAAGCCTCTGGAACGATACTCCGCTCAAAGATGGAGATAATGTAAGAATCTTCAAGGTGAACGGTGAGGATTATGGCATATGGGAATCTTATCTTATATTTGATAAAGGTGCCTATACCGCACACGAAGGAGATTCTGTAGAAGTAACCGTAACCGGCGATCTGACATTCGGAACCATGATGGGCATGGATGCAGATGTAACAAAGATCGAGGATGCTGTGGTATATGCAGTGACCGATTATACAGATCCTGTCAATACAAAGGTTGCTCAGGCTGTTTCAGACGAAGACGGCATTGCAGAATTCAAGAATCTTCCGGCAGGAGAATATCACCTGGTAGTCGGAGAGTATGAGAATGACTATGAAGAGGACTGCTTCTCGACACCGTATGCGACGCTTACAGTATCGGCTCACGAGTGGACAGAAACAGTAACACCTGCTACCTTCGAGGAGAACGGCTCCAGAGTCAGCACCTGCAGCGTATGCGGCACAACCACGACCGAAGTACTGAAGAAGTACGGATTCACCGTAACGGTCGACGGAGAAGAAGTACCCGCGGAAGATATCACGATCGCGCCGAACGGATATGATGCATCTTATGCAGACTGGCAGACCGGAGAAAAAGTAGAAAACTTCATTCCTCTGGCAACTGTCAAGCTGCCCGCG
>JAFWOE010000044.1 GCA_017509985.1 Lachnospiraceae bacterium | reverse complement strand
GCTGGGCTGCAACCATCCGATGGGCCCGCTTGAGCTGGGCGATTTCATCGGCCTGGACATCTGCCTTGCGATCATGGACGTAATCTACAATGATACCGGTGATCCCAAGTATCGTGCCTGCCCGCTTCTGCGCAAGATGGTAAGAGGCAAGAGGCTCGGCGTCAAGACCGGTATCGGCTTCTATGATTATTCAACAGGCGAAAAAGTTCCGACAGATAAATAAGCAACATTAATCGGCGCCGCGTGCGATCCGCGCGGCCGCCGGGATAAAACAGAACTATGGAGGTTCATAATGGATTTTCAATTAGACCAGAAACATGAGATGGCCAGAACCCTCTTCCGTGATTTCGCGATCAATGAGGTAAAGCCTCTCGCGCAGGAGATCGACGAAGAAGAGAGATTTCCGGCTGAAACGATCGAGAAAATGGGAAAATACGGATTTATGGGTATTCCGATCCCGAAAGAGTACGGCGGACAGGGCGCGGACGTTCTTGCATACATCATGTGCGTTGAAGAAATGGCCAAAGTCTGCGGAACCACAGCGGTTGCTCTTTCAGCCCATACTTCACTCTGCATGGATCCGATCATGACATTCGGAACAGAAGAGCAGAAGCAGAAATACATCCCGGGCCTTGCAAGCGGAAAGCTTCTGGGCGCATTCGGACTTACCGAGCCGGGTGCCGGAACCGATGCGCAGGGCCAGCAGACCAAGGCGGTCCTGGACGGGGACGAGTGGGTTCTGAACGGATCCAAGTGCTTCATCACGAACGGCAGCTATGCGGATGTTTATATCATCATCGCTGTTACCGGCATTATTGAGAAGAGAGGCAAGAAGATGAAGGAGATCTCCTCCTTTATCGTAGAAAAGGGAACTCCGGGCTTCACCTTCGGAACAAAGGAAAAGAAGATGGGTATCCGCGGATCCGCTACTTATGAGCTGATCTTTACCGACTGCCGTATCCCGAAGGAAAACCTCCTCGGACAGAAGGGCAAGGGCTTCAATATCGCTATGCACACACTGGACGGCGGACGTATCGGTATCGCTGCACAGGCTCTCGGCCTTGCAGAGGGTGCTCTTGAAGCAACGATCAACTATACAAAAGAAAGAAAGCAGTTCGGCCGTTCCATTTCCGCATTCCAGAACACACAGTTCCAGCTTGCAGATCTGGCAACCAAAGTCGAGGCCGCAAAGCTTCTCGTTTATAAGGCAGCCATTGCGAAGCAGAATCAGTCCTATTACGGTGTGGAAGCTGCGATGGCGAAGCTTTTCGCATCCGAGACCGCAATGGAAGTGACTACCAAGTGTGTACAGCTGTTCGGCGGCTACGGATATATTCGTGAATATGATGTTGAGCGCATGATGCGTGATGCCAAGATCACAGAGATCTACGAAGGAACTTCAGAAGTTCAGCGTATGGTAATCTCTGGCAGTCTGCTGAAATAACAGGAGGAAAAGGAACCGTGAAAATAGTTGTATGTATTAAACAGGTACCGGATACAGCCGGCGGCGTTAAGTTCAAACCCGACGGAACGCTGGATCGCGCAGCCATGCTCGCTATTATGAACCCGGATGACAAAGCCGGTCTCGAAGCTGCATTAAGACTGAAAGATCAGTACGGTGCAGAAGTAACCGTAATCACAATGGGACTTCCCAAAGCAGATGCGATCTTAAGAGAAGCACTTGCGATGGGCGCTGATAAAGCGATCCTTATTACAGACCGTGTACTCGGCGGTGCAGACACTTGGGCAACATCCTCGACCATCGCAGCCGGTATCCGCAATCTGGAATATGATCTGATCATCACCGGCCGTCAGGCCATCGACGGAGATACCGCCCAGGTCGGCCCGCAGATCGCGGAGCACTTGGGGATCCCGGTCATCTCTTATGCACAGGATATCAAGATCGACGGCGACAGCGTGATCGTACAGCGCCAGTTCGAAGATCGGTATCACATCCTCAAGGCGAAGATGCCCTGCCTGCTCACCGCTCTTTCCGAGCTGAACGAGCCCCGTTACATGACACCGGGCGGCATCTGGGACGCAGTTGAAGCCGAGACTACCGTCTGGGGAAGAGCCGATCTCCCGACACTGGACGACGCGAATATCGGTCTTGCAGGATCCCCGACGAAGATCGCAAAAGCATCGGACAAAGTCCGCAAGGGCGCAGGCACGGTCATTCCGGATCTGGATCCCGACAGTGCTGCGGAAGCGATCAAGAACACTCTGCTCGAGAAGCATATTATCTGATGGAGGCGGTGATAAGAATGAATTTAGAAGAATATAAAGGTGTATTTATCTATGCACAGCAGGTAGATAACCAGATCGACAACATTGCCTTCGAACTTCTCGGAGAGGCAAAAAAACTGGCTGAGCCGCTGAATACGCAGGTTACAGCTGTCCTCATCGGATACAACATCAAAGATAAGGCTGACCAGCTTGCCGAGTACGGCGCTGACCGCGTTATCGTTGTAGACGATCCCGAACTTGAAGTATACCGAACAGAGCCTTATACCCATGCTCTTGCATCCGTTATCAACGAGTTCAAGCCGGACATCGTGCTTGTGGGAGCTACGGCGATCGGCCGTGACCTCGGCCCGAGCGTATCCGCCCGTGTTGCCACCGGCCTTACCGCAGACTGCACGAGCCTGGATATCGGCGATTTCCCGCTTCAGCCCAGAGAAGGCGTAGAGCAGAAGCACAACCAGCTGCTCATGACCCGTCCGGCTTTCGGCGGAAATACCATCGCTACGATCGCCTGCCCGGACAACCGTCCGCAGATGTCGACCGTACGTCCCGGCGTTATGCAGAAGATCGCCCCGATCAAAGGCGCCAAGGCGGAAGTTATTGAATACAATCCCGGATTCGAAAAGAACAACAAGTATGTAGAGATCCAGGATGTTGTCAAGATCATCAGCGAGACTGTGGATATCCAGAAGGCCAAGATCCTTGTTTCCGGCGGACGCGGTATGGGCTCACCGGAAAACTTCAAAATCCTTGAAGATCTTGCAGCAGCGATCGGCGGAGAAGTTTCCTGCTCCCGTGCTGTTGTTGACGCCGGCTGGAAGCCGAAAGACCTTCAGGTCGGCCAGACCGGCAAGACGGTCCGCCCGCAGGTTTACTTTGCGATCGGCATTTCCGGAGCTATTCAGCATGTTGCCGGTATGGAAGAGTCGGACTTCATCATTGCGATCAACAAAGATGAGACCGCTCCGATCTTTGAAGTAGCGGATTACGGCATCGTAGGAGATCTCAATAAGATCGTTCCGAAGCTTACCGCACTGATCAAAGAAGCAAAGGCAAACGCCTGATATAACAGAAAAAAACATACAAAAGAGCTGCTGCATTAGTTATACTTAATGCGGCAGCTCTTTATTATTAATTCAGGGCTTTCATTCAGAGCATATGGAACAGCCGAAGAACAGATCCTGCGGCTGTTTTGAAGAAAGGAGAGTATGTTCATGAAAGATTTTAACGGAAAGGTCGCATTTATCACCGGCGGCGCCTGCGGCGCAGGCTTTGGCTACGCGCAGATTTTCTCTGAGGCCGGCATGAAGGTCGTTATTGCCGATAATCGTCAGGATCATCTGGACGAGGCTATGGCTTATTTTAAGGGAAAAAACGTCCCGGTCCATGCCATTTATTTGGATGTAACAGACCGTGAAGCTTTTGCCGCTGCCGCGGATGAGTGTGAGCAGGTTTACGGCGTGCCGGATCTGCTGATCCTTAATGCGGGCGTCAATGTCTTCGGACCTGCAGAAGCCTCTTCTTACGATGATTTTGACTGGGTCAACGGAGTCGTTTACGGCGGGACTGTCAACGGCCTTGTTACCTTTGTTCCCCTTATGATCAAGGCGGGCCCGGGGCGTCATATCGCAGCTACCGTCTCCTGGGGCGCTTTCGGCGCAGGTCCCATCACCGGTCCTTACTGCGCGGCCAAAGCTGCCCAGCTGAACATCATGGAGAGTTATTGGATCGCCCTGAAATCCTATGGCATCGGCGTCAGCGCCATCACCCCCGCGAATATCTGCACCAGGATCTATGAAGCTGCCACACTCGGCCGTCCGAAAGAACTCAGCAATACCGGTTACTGCGTATCCGATGAGACCCAGAAACTGCTGGCTACCGTACATGTCGGCGGCATGAAACCGCGCGTTCTGGCAGAATGGCTTAAAAAGGGTATAGAAGATGACCTGTTCCTTATCGTTCCCTACGAGCACGGTACCAGAATGGTGGAACTGGCTCTGGAACGTTTCAAATACTATACCAGTGTCGAGGGTATGAAAGAGTGGGAGGCCAAAAAGGCTGCCGGTATGACCGAGGAGGAGTTTGCCCTCCACTGTGAGCGTGAGGGCATGGATCCGAAGACTACCGACCGATCCCGGAATGTGTTCTCTGTCTTCGGTTCGAACGACGTCGGACTTGCAAAAGCTCGCGGCGATCTGGACTGGGTCAAAGAGGAAAAACGTTTTAATAAGTGAGTGAGATTTCAGAAGACTGCCGGCACGCAGCAGCCACAGGCGTTGCTCCGCAGTGCCTCGTATTCGATTCTCTTAGTTGTAAAAAAGAGCACTGTTTGTGCTCTTTTTTTCTTTGTATGGCGCAGCCATCACAATAAACCACCTGCTATGCAGGTGTGTCTCCAATAAGCTTTAGCTTTAAGTAAAAACCTCCAAGGTTATAATAAGTGCAGGTTCGCCAACCGCACTGAAAAAACCAAGGAGGTGTCCGAT
>JAFWOE010000043.1 GCA_017509985.1 Lachnospiraceae bacterium | reverse complement strand
CTTTCGATAACTGCCGGCCTCGTCAACCCATTACGGTCCTGGCGCTAATAACGTTCCTCTGTACCTCCTGATCAGGAGCGTTATTTTAAAAACATTAAAAGTAATAATATCATATTATTAGCGGATTATCATCTTTTTTTTTATCCGGGCATAAGCAAGCCCTTTCCTGCTGCCTCCGATCGCTGTCTTGTGCCTTTATATTATATATTCCGGGTCCGGAGTATTCTTTCTTTCTCCTCCATCCGGATTGGTTTCGGAAAACAGATCCGCCCTGGAGCGTATATACTGTCTGAGCCTTGCGACAAAGGCTTCTTTCAGGATGCTTCGCGGAGCGTTGCGGACCGTCAGGATATTAATATTATGAGAAGGCAGCTCATCGTGGACCGAAACCTCGAAAAACTGTCCTTCTCCGGAAAAGATATCCTTAAAGAACTCCGGGATGAGCGCCAGATAACGTCCTTTCCGTACGATGGAAATAAACATCTCGATGGAATCCGTCTCAAACTCCGGCGTTACTAGCAGGTTATACTGTTTGAACAGGATATCGAGAAAAGAAGTTGAAGTCGAGCCGGTAACCAGCGACGCAAAGGGATAGCGGCTCAGCTCTTCAAGAGAATAACTTCCGGTTTTCAGCTCGGCGCAGTTTTCCCCGGCAATAATAATATCCCGGTAGACTGCAGCCGAGACAATATCGATATCGTCGTGCGAAAGCTTTTCCGGAGATGCGGCCGCCACGCAGGCCAGATCGGTCTTGCCGGACAGAAGCGAGTCAAATACTGCCGCATAGGAATTGAAGCCTCTGGAAACGATCTCCAGTTTTACGGTCGGATTCTCTTTATAAAACTCATCCAGTACCGGCATTACAAAAAGATTGGAAGCAAAATCGCTGACGCCGATGCGAAGGATCCTGCTCATCATCTGCTGGATCCGTTCTTCGCCCCGGAAGATCTGGTCGCAGCCGGCGGAAACATAGCTGTAAAGGGCTTCGCCCTCCGCCGTAAACGCGACGCCGTGCTGCGTCCGTTCGAAAAGCCGGCAGCCCAGCGAGTACTCCAGGCTCTGAAGCCCGCGGCTCACGGTCGACTGCGAAAGGAACAGCTCGGAAGCCGCTTTCGTGATGTTTTTATATTTTCCCACATAATAAAACATTCTGTATGCGTCAAAACTGATCGGCATAAATATTCCCCATTCTTTTTTGTTCCGACATGCCGGATCCCAGCAGTGAATTCGTCTGCAGCTCCATGCATATCTGACGGTTGTGAATTATTCCTTAACGATTTCTTTGTAGCATTTTACTATATTATTATGATATAATAATGCAAATTTCAGGGCAAATATCATCTTTCTTATAACCTGTCATGCATATTTGCATAGCCGGCAGGCAATTAAGCATTTGCTTTTCGGCCCTGTTTTGGTATTATATCATTGCAGTAAAATGATATTATTACTTTAATTTTAGTTGTTTATTCCTAAAACAAAGGAGCGTGATCAGAGGATGAATCCAATCCTGCTTGCTGTACTTGGCCTGCTTCTGCTGCTGGTATTCCTGTTCGCGGGAATGCGTATCGGCGTTGCGATGGCCCTGGTAGGCTTTATCGGTATTATGACCATGCGTATGATCAGCGGAATGGCTTTCAGCAACGCTTTTACCATGGCGCTTGGTTCTTTTGCCAACGGACCGCTGGCATCGACCAACAAGGACTCCCTTGTTGTTATTCCCATGTTTACGCTGATGGGCGTAACGTGCGCACAGGCCGGCATCAGCCAGGATCTTTATGCTGCATGTTATAAATGGGTCAGCCGTGTCCGCGGAGGACTTGCGATCGCAACGGAAGTTGCCTGCGCGTTCTTCGGTGCGATCTGCGGATCCGCTACGGCAACAACCGCCAGCATGGGCAAGATCTGCCTGCCGGAAATGGACAAGTACAATTACAAACGTACGCTGGCCTGCGGCTCGATTTCCGCAGGAGGCACGCTTGGAATCCTTATCCCGCCCAGCACCGGCTTCATGCTCTATGCGATCAATGCCGGAATCGGTGTCGGCCCGATGTTTATTGCCGGTATCGTTCCCGGTATTATCCTTACCGCCTGCTATGCAGGAACCGTCCTGGTCATCTGCACCCGCGATCCGGAAGCAGGCCCCAAGGGTGTGAAATATTCGTTATCCGAAAAATTCAAGGCCCTGCTCGGCGTACTGCCGGTACTTCTTCTGTTCATTCTGGTGCTCGGCGGCATCCTTTTCGGATGGTGCTCCGCTACCGAAGGCGGTGCGGTCGGCGCATTCGGCGCGTTCATTTTCCTTGCGATCCGCAAAAAATTCACGCCGAAAAACATTATCGCAGCTCTGAAAGAAACGGCAGAAACCACCGCCATGATCTTCCTGATCATGATCGGTTCCGATATCCTCAGCCAGTTCTTTACGATGACAGGTATTTCTGCATCGCTGAACGCCTTAGCTGCCAACGCTCCCAGCCCCTGGCTGATCCTGATCATCTTCCTGCTCATCTATGGTCTGCTGGGCTGCTTTATCGATTCACTGCCCCTGATCTGCCTGCTTACCCCCATCTTCCTGCCGGTTATCCGTACCATGGGCTTCAATGATATGTGGTTTGGCGTACTGATGGTCATGCTTATGGAACTGGGTCTGATGACACCTCCCGTCGGTATGTGCTGCTACGTTATGGCCGGCATCACCAAGGGAACGACATCCCTGCAGCAGATCTTCAAAGGTACCGCTCCGTTCCTGATCGGTATCATCATCGCCATAGCCATCGTTATGGCATTCCCGTCTCTGGCAACATGGCTTCCGGGCCTGATGCGAGGCTGACCTTGAATCTATAAATTCAAGGTTGGCTCCTACATATACAATTCTTTAAGGAGGAAAACAAAAAATGAAAAAGACACTTGCTATCATTTTAGGGCTTGCCATGATCTTCTCACTTGCAGCATGCGGCAGCTCTAACGCAGCACCGGCAGCAGCCGCTTCCTCAGCAAAAGAAGCAGCAGCTGAAGCCGTTTCCGAAGCAAAAGAAGCAGCAACCGAGGCCGTTTCCGAAGCAGCTGAAGCAGCAACTGAGGCCGTTTCCGAAGCAGCTGAAGCAGCCAGCGCGGCCGTTTCCGAAGCAGCTGAAGCAGCAGCACCGGCTGAATCTGCAGGCGGTCTTCCTGTAAAGGGCGACTTTGCAGCAGGTCCCGAATGGGCTCCCGATGCTGAGCCGACCAAAGAAAACGGCCAGTGGGCGCAGTCCTACGCTGTTATCGACGCTCTTGCAGCACAGGCTGAAGAATTCGCAAGCGTACCGGCGAAGTACACCTTCTCCCTGGCATGCCACGATCCGGCTGAATCCGCGCCCGGCGAATTCCTTACCGCATGGGCAAACGCTGTTACCATCGCAACCGAAGGCGCTGTTGACTTCAACATCGGCTGGTCCGGTTCCATGTCCGGAACCATGGCTTCCCTCGATGACATGAAATCCGGCACGATCGATTTCGACTGGACTCTTCCCTGCTACTTCAAGGGGTACATGCCTCTTACCAACGTTATCCAGAACCCCGGCCTCGGCATCAAGAACGGTACTGTAGGTTCCTACGCAATGTGGGATCTGTACAACAAGTATCCGGAGATCCAGGCTGAATTCGCTGATGACGGCGAACTCCTGTTCGTATGGACCAACTGCACCAGCCCGCTTTCCTACAAGGGCACTGCTGAACTTTCCGATATCTCCGAAATCAGCGGCAACATCCGTGCCAACAACGGCCCGGCTCAGCTGTTCGTATCAGAAGTAGGCGCATCCGTATTCGGCTGCCCGATCGGCGATGTTTACAGCAACGTTCAGAACAGCATCATCAACTACCTGGTTACCGACTGGCACGGAATCAAATCCTTCGCTCTTTCCGATCAGGGCGTTCTGAACTACTACCTTGATACCAATATCGGATGTTCCGCATATGCACTTATGGCAAACTCCGACATCTGGGCAACCATCGATCCGGATACCCAGGAGAAGATCAAATCCGTTTCCGGCGATTATCTTCTGAACCTCGTTGACATCTGGAACTTCTGGGAGGCTGCAGGCCGTTACGGCGCTCTTGGCAACGGCGGAACGATCTATGCTCCTTCAGATGCACTTGCCGGCCAGCTTCAGACCGCTTATGACAACGTAGCGGCAGCATGGGTTGCAGAGCAGGCAGATCCGGCTCTCGCTCAGAGCATCTATGATGATGCAAAAGCTCTGGTTGAAAAGTACAACGCAGAATTTTAATTCATTCCGGATTATCATATTGTATCTTTAACAGAAAGGGGCGTTTTTCGTGGAAAAATTCCGAAATGCATTCAGTAAAATCGTCAGCGGCATAAATTACATCGGCCTGGTATGCTGTTTTGCGACAGTATTCATCGTTTCGATCGATGTAATCTTAAGAAAGGTTTCGCATGCGAGTCTTTCCATAAAGGGAAGCAATGAAATGGCAGCGTATTTCATGGTCGTCATCGTCATGCTTGCGATCCCCTACCTTCAGGTCAAAAAAGGACATATCTGGGTCAACATGTTTGTCGACCGGTTCCCGAAAGGCCTGCGTTCCAAATGGCTCGGGGTCGTCCAGATCATTGAATGTGTTGTCTTTGTCATGTTCACTTACGGTGCCGTACAGAAGCTTCAGAACTTCCTGTCTACAGGAACCACGACGGATGTCCTGAATATGCCGAAGTGGCCGTTTGCCCTGATCATCCTCATCGGCTTTGCCGAAATGACGGTCCTTGTATTTGTAGATATGATACAGACCTTCCGCGGCAAAGACGACGATGCTCCGCAGGCTGCAGAGGTTACCCAGTAAATTCACAGCATGCAAACCCTGATTTAAAGATACAAAGCGGGGACAGTTCTCAAAAAGAACTGTCCCCGTTTCTTTGTTCTCAAAAGGAACCGCTTTGTTCCTCTGTTTTTAAATATCGTCTCTCAGATCGACCTCTTCCGTATTCATTTCCGCCCGGAGCACATCCAGGAACTGCTGCAGCACCGGATTCACGTTCCTTGAACGCCACACGGCGGTAACATAAATGTACTCATCCCGGATCGGTACCCTGGCGATGTCCTCTTCCAGTGAATTCTCAAGGAAAAACTGGCTTGCGATCAGGATGCCCTTGTCGATCAGCAGGCTGCCGATATGCTCTCCGCCGTCATGGGCATACTGGGCGATCTTCGGCCGGATACTGTGTTTGATAAAAAGTTCCCGGATAAAAGCTCCGTATCCCGGCGAAGAGGTCTGGTCCACCATCAGCATCGGCTCGCTTCTCAGCTCCTCCATAGTGATGGATTCCTTCTCCGCCAGCGGATTGCTCATGCTCATATATGCCATAACATGCACGGGCATAATGTTCATCATACTGAAGTCATTGGCGGAAAACTGGCCGCAATCATAAGAGGTCGTAAAGATCAGGTCAACACGTCCTACGGAAATATCCTCCCTCAGTTCCGAAAAGCTTCTGCGGTAGGTTTCCAGGGAGCACTGCGGGTTGTCACGGATAAAATCCTTTAAAATGTCCAGAAATGTCAGGTTGCCCCATTCAAGATACCCGATCCGCAGAGAGCCCAGGGCGCCTGTCTGCGCTGAATGCGCTTCCTGAACCGCGTTCAGAAGATCGTCTGTTATACTGTGCAGCCGCTGTTCGAGCACTCTTCCGGCCGGGGTAAGGACCATTTCTCTCTTGTTGCGGATAAAAAGGATCAGGCCCAGTTCCTGTTCCATGAGGTTGATCCGCTTGCTGACCCAGGACTGGCTCATGAACATGACTTCGCCGGCCTTGGTAAAACTCCCGTACTTCGCCACGTTCAGAAACAGGACCAGGTCGGAAAGCTGTATGTTATAGAGATTAATGCTCTGCATGGTAACTCCCTCAAATTAAGTTTCCTGCTGCTCCGATTATAGATTCTGCATGTTTCTTTGTCAAATTAACCAATTTTTTTACATTCCATATTGGAATTTCTGAAAGTCTTATTAACTGTTTGACAATTTCTCTTTCTACATTATTATAGAGTTATAACAAGTTATTTCCTTTTGGTTATAATTGGTTAAAACATTTAACTTTTATATCATATCGGAAGAGTCCTGTTGCTTTCCAGCCTGCTTATCCTGCTTCATTTCTCTGCAATAAGGCTTTGCCGGATGTGTTTTTGCACTCGGATTCTTTTTGCAGTATCCAATGCAATTTCAATAGGAGAAAAAATATGTTAACAGAAAAACAGAATTTCCTGGAAACGATCCGGGGCGGAAAGCCCGACCGTCTGTGCAACTGCTATACCGCCTTCAAGCCCATCGGCGGCGATCCGGTATTCCAGTTTGTACGCGGCAACCGGATCCGCGGCACGGAATCCTATGACCGCTGGGGCACGTTCATTTCCTTCCCGGAGGATCAGCCCGCAGCTGTTCCGATCGTGACGGAAGAAAACCAGGTCGTCCAGGATATCGAAGAATGGCAGAAGTACGTTAAAGTCCCGGATCTGCGGGCAAACTGCTCCGAAGGCTGGGAGACTGCTCTTGCGAACAAAGCCGCGATCGATCAGGACCGTTTCTTTACCATGACGGTTATGGGAACCGGTATCTTCGAGCAGCTGCACATGCTGATGACCTTTGAAGACACCCTGGTCAACCTCCTCGGAAATCCCGATGAAATGCACGAGCTGATCGAGGTGGTCACAGATTATCGTCTGGAGTATATGAAGCTGATCGTAGAAAACCTTCATCCGGACGTGATCCTTTCGCACGACGACTTCGGCAGTGAGAAGAGCCTTTTCTTCTCCCCGGATACCTGGCGCGAGTTCTTCAAGGAGCCCTATCGTAAACTGTACACTTATCTGCATGAGAACGATGTCCTGATCCTGCACCATTCCGACTCCTTCTGCGAGCCTATCGTTCACGACATGGCGGAGATCGGTATCGACGTGTGGCAGGGAGTTCTTCCCAGCAATGATATCCGCCGGCTCACGGAAGAACTGGACGGAAAGATGGCCCTCATGGGAGGCATCAGCTCGACGATCGACCGCGTGGACGTGACCAGGGATGAGATCGACCGGGAAGTGGAACGCTGCCTGAAGGAATACGGCGATCTTCCGTACTTCATCCCGGCGATGACCTACGGCGGACCGGGGTCCCTGTTTGACGGAGTCGAAGACGCCATCATCGAAGATATCGACAACTGGAACAAAGAGCATTACCCGGTGTAAGGCATGATACGAAGGGAAAAGCTCCAGCTGAAATACACTCGGACGGCTTTGGTACTGGAAATACTCAGCTGGCTCCTGGTCGTAGCATTGCTGATCGTGACCCTGAACCTTTACAGCAAACTCGGAGACACCATCCCGACGAAGTTTTCGCCTGATGGAACAGTGCTTGCCTACGGGCCCCGTGAAAGCGCTGTTGCCGGCGTGGTCATTGCCGTGATCGTATATATCATCATTACCGGAATCGGTGTGGTAATACGAAGATCGGCCCCGCCGGACACACCCTGTCCCCGCCTGAGCGCTGCTCTGACGTGCCTGCTTGCGCTGAAAGCTCTCTTCCTGGCATGGGAGATCGGCAGTACATACTGCCGGCTTTCCTGCATCCGGATCTGGCCGGCGCTGACACCCGCGGCGATCGGGGCCGGCGCAGCGGTAATTGCATTTACGGTGTTCTTTATTCTGAAGCTCTCACGGGCTGCAGACAACAGTTAACTCATCACTGGAAAATAACGAGCAAATGAATTGAGAGGAGTGATAAAGTGAGATACCCCGGTTTTATGGTAAAGATCAATAAAATTGGTGCGTATATCTGCGGAGGCCTGGTCCTGATGACTTCCGTACTTGCTGTCATCGAATCGATCCTTCGAAAAGTTTTTGCATCTCCGACTACCTGGACGCTGAACCTTTCGACCGGATTATTCATCTGGGCGGCTTTCCTGGGTTCGGCATGGGCCTTCCAGGAACACGGACATGTATCCGTAGACCTGTTCCGAAACCTTGTCGACAATCACACCAAAAGTGAAAAGCGTATGCCAAGGCGTACGATGGCGATCATCGGCTACTGCATCTCTTTTGTCGTAATGATCGCTTTCCTTTACGGAGGTTGGAAGCTCTGCGTTAAAGCGATCACGATGAACCAGATGGCTACCTACGCTTTCAAATTCCCTCTGATAATATCCTATGCAGCCATTCCTGTCGGCTCGATCATGATGATGGCGACCCTGGTCTTTATCATTCTGGATCTATGCGCCGGCGGAGACAAATATCTGTAAGGGGGTGATGAAATGAGTGAAGGCGTAATCTTAATCATTATTTTTGCTATCATGCTGGCTGCCATGTTCCTAGGCACCCCGGTATTTACCGCCATGGGCTTCACGGCTGTTATCGGCATGCTGATCTGGATGGGCCCGCAGCGTATCGCTCAGTTCGGCGTTATCGCATATACACAGGGTACCAGCTTTAACCAGGTCATCGCACCGATGTTTATCATGATGTCCGAATTCCTTTCATCCGGAGGAATTGCGGAAGATATCTACGCAGTATTAAACCGTGCGGTCGGCCGGATCCGCGGCGGACTGGCTATTTCCACTACGCTGGCCTGCACGATTTTTGCCGCGCTCTGCGGTTCTTCACCGGCGACAGCCGCCTCCATCGGACGAATCTCCATTCAGGAAATGGAAAAGAGGGGCTATGATCCCGGATTCGCAGTAGGTACCGTAGCTGCCGGCGGAACGCTCGGAATCATGATCCCGCCGTCCATTACCTTCTGTCTTTACGGAATCATAACCGAGACCAGTATCGTCCAGCTCTTCATGGCAGGACTCCTTCCCGGTATCTTCCTTTCACTGCTCCTGATCGTCAGCATCCTTCTTCGCGGAACGATCAAGCCTTCGCTTGTAGGCGCTGCAGGCAAAAAGACCGGTAAAGGAAGCAAGGACATGGATCCCGATACCGCGCGTGAAATAATCGAAGACGCCGTACGCCAGGCACAGGAAGAAAACGGCATTAAGACCGATGACGAACCGGAACTGATGAAGAAAAAGGAGCCGACTTTCCTTACGATCCTTCCGGCCCTGGTCCTGATCGTCATCGTACTCGGATCGATTTATACCGGTCTTGCGACCCCGCTTGAGGCAGCAGGCTACGGCGTTATCGGTTCCATCCTGATCGTTACTTTCCAGCACCGCATGACCCGGAAGCTCTTCTCATCCTGCATGCTGAATACAGCCCGTACCGGAACGATGATGATCTTCCTTATGATCTGCGGATTCACGATGACCTTTGTCATCTCTTATCTGGGCATTTCCCAGACGATTGCGACCGCGCTGGCAACCAGCGGACTCGGAAAGATCGGTCTGCTGATACTGATGTATGTGCTCTGGTTCGTGCTTGGCTGCCTGATGGATCCGGCAAGTATGCTGATCCTTACGGTACCTTTCCTGTTCCAGACATTGACAGAGTTCGGCTTCCATCCGCTCTGGATCGGCGTTGTTTCCGTACTGGCAGCTCAGATCGCCATGATCACCCCGCCGGTCGGAATGAACCTCTTTGTACTGAAGGCAAACTCCGACGTACCGATGTCGAAGATCACCATGGGCTGCATCCCCTATGTCATCATCATGCTCATAGGTCTGGCTGTCCTTACGATCTTCCCGCAGATCTCCACCTTCCTTCCGGGACTCCTCTACAACATCGGATGATCCGGAAACAACCAATTATCTTGTCATGAAAAAGACAGTTTAAAAGTCATTTTCATAAATCAAAACACTTTTTTAAAGGAGGAATAAGAATGAAAAAAGTATTGTGTTTTGCACTGACACTCGCAATGGTCTTCTCACTCGCTGCATGCGGAAACGCAGGCAACGCAGCAAGTGAAGCCAAATCCCAGGCAGCAGCTGCTGTATCCGAAGCGAAAGAAGAAGCTGCCGCAGCCGTTTCCGAAGCGAAGGAAGAAGTTGCAGAAGCCGTTTCCGAAGTGAAGGAAGAAGCTGCCGCAGCCGTTTCCGAAGTGAAGGAAGAAGCTGAAGCTGCTCTCGGCGAAGTAACCTGGAATCCCGACAACATCGGAGAACACAAATTCGTACTTGCACACGGACTTCCCGAGACAGGTATGACCGGCGTTCAGTATCATGAGTTCGCAGTTGCAGTTGAAGAACTCTCCGGCGGAAAAATGATCGTTGAAGAAAAGATCGGCGGAACCCTTCTTGCCGATACCGAGACTCTCGATGCCGTTATGGATGGAACCATCGATTTCTGCCACAGCATGGGCTCCTATGTATCCGGTACCATCACAGACCTTTCTCCTCTTACCATCGCAGGCTACTATGCCGGCGACGACTGGAAGGGCTTTGTAAGAGATACACATGATCTCATCGAAAGCATTTATGCAGACTATGGCATCAAATACCTCGGCGCTCTTTATCAGAACAACTCCGCGATCATCTGCACAGAAAAGCAGATCAAGAACCCCGGTGATGTAGCAGGACTTACCTTCCGTGCTTCCGGTACCTGGGTTTCCAAGACTGTAGAAGCATGGGGCGGCGCTGCCACCACCATCGGCCTTGCAGATCTTGCAGACGCGTTCAACAAGAAGACTGTTTCCGGAACCGCTACCGGCTACAACATCATCGTTCCCTTCAAGCTCTATGAAGTTGCCAAATACGTAACGGAAACAACCATCAGTGAAGGCTTCGCTGCTCTTCTTATGAACGGTGACACCTGGAACAGCCTCAACGAAGACGAGCAGAAACTGATTCAGGCAGCCGGCGATATCTTCCAGGATAAGTCCTTCGAGATCGGCACTCAGTTCGGTAACGATTACATCAAGGCGATCGAAGAATCCGGCATGAACGAGATCTACCAGCTTTCCGACGAAGAGCAGAAAGAATTCCAGCAGCTCGCATTCGGTCTCTTTGATCAGATGATCGAAGAAGCCGGCCTCGGTGAAAAGGGTATCCAGCTCATCGAAGAACTCAAGAAGATCAACGGGATCTCATAATCACCACGTCGAAGTATAGAAATTCGAATCGTAAAAAACCAAACAACAGCAGCGGGCTGACAATTGTCAGCCCGCTGTTATTATTGTATGGCGCAGCCATCACAATAAACCACCTGCTATGCAGGTGTGTCTCCAATAAGCTTTAGCTTTAAGTAAAAACCTCCAAGGTTATAATAAGTGCAGGTTCGCCAACCGCACTGAAAAAACCAAGGAGGTGTCCGAT
>JAFWOE010000008.1 GCA_017509985.1 Lachnospiraceae bacterium | reverse complement strand
AGGGCTGTTCAACGATGTGCAGAGAGCTCCGCTTTCTCCAAGATTGGAGACGCTGGAGGGGAAAACGATATACATCATCAACTCATGGCCGGGCGAGACCCATGGCTTTACAGAGGTCGAAAAAGCACTGGATGCATATCTTCGCGACAAATATGCGGGGATCCGGCTCGAATACCGCACGCGGCTGAGCTATTCCTCCGATGATCCGCCGCTCTGGGCGGAGATGAAGGAAAAGGCTGACGGCTTCATCTATTTTGCTGCGCCATCCTGCTCTACTACCGCATGCGCCGTTACATGGCCGGCCCGCAGCATCGAGCGCGCCGGGATCCCGGGCCTTACCGTGATCTATCATTATCTGGAAGAAGATGCCCTGATGTCTCAGGAGCGGGAAGGCATGCGGATCCGTCTGGCGGAAACCGAGTTCCCTTGCACAGACATCAGCCAGGAAGATCTTGCAAAGCTGCTGCATGACATTGAGGATGCACTCCTGCGGCCATTAACCGAAGAAGAGCTGGAAGGCGGCGTCTATACACCAACGCAGCCAACGCGCTTCTGTGCAGAAGGAACGGAAGATGAGCTGCAGGAATACTTCCAGGAGAACGGCATGACCGACGGGCTCCCAATCATTATCCCTACAGAAGAGCGTGTCGCAGAAATGCTCAAAGGCACCTCCCACGCGCCGGATGAGATCGTCGTCACGCAGATGGCACCGGAAGGACGTATCGTTACCGTTGAGAAAGCGGCGATCACCGCCGTCATGGCAGGAGCGAAACCGGAGTATATGCCGGTCATCCTTGCGATGATCGAGATCATGGGTATCGATCAGAAACATCATCAGACAGCAAAATCCACAAATGCCTTCAGCTGGATGCAGGTCGTAAACGGTCCGATCCGCAAAGAGATCGGCATGAACGATTCTGTCTGCGCACTGGGTCCGGGCGGCCGGGCAAATGCAGTCATCGGACGTGCACACCGCCTTGCCATGATCAACCTTGGCGGAAGCGAAGTTGGCGTCAACCTGATGGGCGTACAGGGCAACGTCTCTGTCTACTCTTTTGCGTTTGCGGAAAATGAAGAAAGCAGCCCGTGGGCTCCATATTCCACAAGCCTCGGATACAAAGAGGGTGAGAGCGTTCTCACCATTCTGACAGGCGGCTGGAGCCACTGCGGAAACTATATGCTCAAGCCAAACCTGGACGAGTTCTATGCCGCAGTCAAAACTTTCGAACTGCTGCACGGCGTAACCATCCTGGTCTCGCCTCTGCGGGCAAAAGAACTGGAGGAGCAGGAAGGCTGCCATACACGCAAAGATATTGAGGAATACTTCTGGAACCACATTACGATGAGCATTGGAGAGCTGAAACGGATCGGCATCTATGACCGTCTGATCGTTCCGGATTATAAGTCCGGCAAGCACGAATGGGATCCGTCCGTCATTTCGCTTCCGGACGATGCCATAATCCCGGTATTTCCACGCAAACAGATCAACGTCATCGTGGTCGGCGACCCGAAAGGCAGCAACGTCGTACAGGGCTGGTCACAATGCAACCCGCACAGCGCCTCCATTAATAAGTGGAGATAACAGCGGGCGGTGCAAACTCGAAATAAAACAAAAACCCCGGAAAAATCCGGGGTTTTGTGTTTGCCGTAAATCTCTTCGAGAAAGTGATTATCTCTTTGAGAACTGTGGTGCACGACGAGCGCCTTTGAGACCGTATTTCTTTCTTTCTTTCATTCTTGGATCTCTTGTCAGATATCCTTCTTTCTTCAGTTCCGGTCTGAAGTCGCCATCAGCCTGAAGCAGAGCT
>JAFWOE010000042.1 GCA_017509985.1 Lachnospiraceae bacterium | reverse complement strand
TCCAGATATGCCTTAACGTCTTCACAGCATTTCTTTCCGATCAGGATCCTCTTCGGCAGTATTCCGCCTTCTATGATACTATACAGAAACGCTGCCGCTTTTGCGGGATCTCCTTCCTGCTTGTGATTATTGGCCTCAAGAAAATCCCTGGCTGCGTGAACAGCCGATCCTTCATAAGCTGCCAGCGAAATTTTTGCATGTTTCATGGAGCTGCTGTCTCTGAAATCCGTCCGGAAGGAACCGGGCAGGATGGAAGCGACCTGGATTCCAAATGGAGCCAGTTCCATGCTGAGCGCTTCCGAAAGACCCACCACCGCATACTTGGAAGAGCAGTAGGCGGAGCTTCCGAGGAATCCCATGGCTCCGGCCTGGGAGGAGACCGTCAGGATCATGCCACTTCCCTGTTCCCTCATAGTGGGCAGAACGGCTCTCGTTACATTCGTCACGCCGAAAAAGTTTGTTTCCATCAAGGTCCTGAGTTCTTCATCCGATACTTCCTCAAAGGCACCGCTCATACCAAAGCCGGCATTATTGATCAGCACGTCGATCCTGCCGAATTTCTTGATTCCTGCATCGACCGCAGCGGCGACTTCCTCTTTTTTCGTAACATCCATAATGACCGGAAGCACAGTTTCGTTTTTCATCAGCGGATCCGTATCGTTGATTTTGCGGATCGTGGCGATGACCTTGTCACCGTTTTTTACCGCTTCTTCCGCAAATGCATGGCCCAGTCCGCGGCCTGCGCCCGTGATCATCCATACTCTGTTCATGTATCTTTTCCCTCTCCTTATTTGTTTTTCATATTGCGTTCCCAGAATTCCACGGCGCAGTCGATCCAGCCCTCCGCAACAGTGCCCGTGCCAAGCCCGAAGCCATGGGACAGACCATGAAAGACTTCGATCTCTGCATCCGTTCCGTTTGCCTGAATGGCATTGATACGCCGCTCTATCGTCCTGTAGGAAGCAATGCCATCGTTCGTCCCGACGGCGCTGTAGGTCGGGGGTTCATTGCCATATACTTCTGAAAGCCCGGTATAATTGACAAATACTGCAGCCGGACGGGGATAAGCATCTTCTCCGAAACTCTCTGTGCCGTAACTGCCAAGCCATGCTGCCATTCTGGCTCCTGCCGAGCCTCCCCAAAGGGAATAATCGGATATATCGACTTCCAGCTCGTCTGCATGCTCAAAGATGAAGGCTATTGCCCTGGCGAGATCCTCACAGGCTGTCTGCGCACCCGGACGGTAGATCAGAGCAAAGGCGTTGTAGCCCATCTTTGAGAGCTCCAGAGCATGCGGAAAGCTGTCGTGCATCGCGCCAACGTAGGCAAAGCCGCCTCCCGCGTTTACGACCGCAAACTTTTTACCGGGATCACCCTTGAAGAAAAACAGACCGGTATCTCTTTTGGCGGAATCCGCTTTCTTTTCTTCTTCCGTATAAATGTCATAAAAGATGGTATCCCCGGTTTCCGCATGATCTCTCATGTAGTTGCAGATCTCCACAGTCTTATCCGGATCAATGTTGTTGTACCAGG
>JAFWOE010000041.1 GCA_017509985.1 Lachnospiraceae bacterium | reverse complement strand
GTCCTTTACCTGGCGCTTGAAGATAATTACTGCCGTCTGCAGGAGCGGCTCGCAAAGATGTTTGGGGAGAAAGCGGCAAAGAACCTGTACCTGGCTGTCCGGTCAAAAAAGATACAGGAAGGGCTGGTCGATCAGATCGAAAGGTTTGTAAAAGACCATCCTGATACCAGGCTCGTCATCATCGACACGCTGCAGAAGATCCGGGAAGGTCAGGATGACCGTTACAGTTACGCGAACGATTATGACAATATCACGAAACTGAAGCAGTTCAGTGACGAAAACGTTGTCTGCGTCCTGGTTGTACATCATACCAGAAAGCTGGAATCATCCGACAGCTTTGCAATGATCTCCGGTACAAACGGTCTCTTAGGCGCGGCAGACGCGGCATTTGTCCTGCGCAAGGAAAGGCGTACGGGAGATACGGCCATCCTGGAGATCACAGGCCGTGACCAGCCGGACCAGCAGCTTACATTGAAAAGAGATGGCGAAACCTGCCTTTGGACAAAAGAAAAAGAAGAAGTACAAATATTGCCGGAGAAAGAAGATCCGGTTCTGGAACGGATAGACGCCTTCATCAGCAAACCAGACGGCGAGTGGCACGGAAGCGCCAGCGAGCTTATTGAAGCATGTCCGGGACTATTAGAGCTGATCAAACCAAACATCCTTACCAGGAAGCTGAACATCAACTGCGGACTGCTCCTTCAGAAATACAGCCTGAAGTATATCCCGCATGAACGGACACGGGAAAAACGATCTTTTGACCTTATCAGAGAAGCTCCGAAACCGGAAGCCGTGACGGTATGTGACGATTGTGACGATATTTAACATACCGTTACCGTCACAAAAATAATCGTCACAACCGTCACAATCGTCACAAAAGGCAAAATCACAAAAAAAGATGGAGAAAGAGAATTGAGTAGAGAAAAGAGCGTACTGATCCCGGAAACTTTGTTTTCAGATCTGGTAAAGCACCACCTCCTCGATATGGAGGGTTTGGATACCCGGATAAAATCCGGTCTGAAAGCAAAGCTGGACCGGCATGAAGAACACAGGCTTTACAGCGAGTACAAAATGTCATCGGAGCCGGAAAAGAAAGAAGAAGCCAGAAAACGATACCTGGATAAAAAAGGAGTTCCGGAAGAGTTCCAATGGTAACGTCTGCTTAAAAGCATCCGTACAGTGCGTGCCACGCACTGTTAAAAACAAATAGAGAAAGATGGGAGGAATGACACATGACAAGAGCAACGAAAACGTATGAAGAACGGATCCTGAAGATGGATCAGAAAGAACAGGAACTTTCGGAAAAACTCCGGCAGTATCAGGCGAAGAAAAAACAGCTGGAAAGTGCGAAGAGAAAGGATGACGAGCGGAATCGTGTCCACCGTTTGATCCCGATCGGCGCTGTCGTGGAACAGGTTCTTGGAAGGCCGATCGAGAACGAAGACCTTCCGAAGCTGGAAAGATTCCTGCGTCAGCAGGAAAGAAGCGGCAGCTACTTTTCCAGGGCGATGAATCAGGAAAACTGAGATTCCGGACAGTATGTATACAAATACAGACTATTTTGTAGACCCGTGTAGACCATTTGTAGACAATTTTATGATTTTTTTGTCTACACCTTGTGATTTTTCAAGGGCGCACTTATATACGGGCGAAGCCCATATAAGCGCGCTCTGCGAGGCAGTATCCCGCCTTACGCGGGAAAGCCCGGGATCACTGAGATGCCGGAATCAGACTATCCTGCATCATCAGAGATCCGGGTCATACACGCCGTATCGGCGTAATTAACCCCCGCAAAGATAAGGAGGCGTTATCATGGCAATCTATCATTGTTCTATCAAGATCATCAGCCGCTCGGGCGGCCGGTCTGCGGTGGCCTGCGCCGCTTACCGGGCAGGTGAAAAACTTTACGATAAAGAAACCGGCACGCTGCAGGATTATACCAATAAAGGCGGAGTGATATTAAGCGAGATAAAGCTGCCGGATGGCGCTCCTGAATACTTCAGAGATCGGGAAACGCTATGGAATGAAGTACAGATGGCGGAAAGCCAGAAAAACGCACAGCTTGCCAGAGAAATAGAAGTTGCGTTTCCGAAAGAATTTACGCGTGAACAGCAGATGTTATGCGCCTGGGATTTTATAAACACAAACTTTGTAGAGAAAGGCATGATCGCCGACTGGGCACTGCATGACAAAGGTGACGGGAATCCCCACGCGCACATCATGCTGACTGTGCGCGGCCTGGGTCCGGATGGCAAATGGATGCAGAAGCAGAAAAGCGTTTTTGCAAATGCCAGGGATAAAGACGGTGTTCCGATCTATGACTCATCCCTCCCGTCCTATGATCCGAAGAAAAAAGCAGCTACCGCGAAGTATCGGATCCCGGATCTGGATGAGAACGGAAACCAAAAGGTGCGGATCCGTAAAGGAAAGGGGACCGAGAAGCTCTGGGTCCGGATCAACATTCCCGCAAATGACTGGAATGACCGCAGCAAAGCGGAGGAATGGCGGGCATCCTGGGCTAAGTGCTGCAACCGATATCTGGATAAGGATAAACAGATTGACCACCGCTCATATGCAAGGCAATGGATTGCACAGGAACCTACGGTTCATGAGGGCGTGACCGCCAGAAAGATGGAACGATC
>JAFWOE010000040.1 GCA_017509985.1 Lachnospiraceae bacterium | reverse complement strand
GGACTGTTTCTCTTCCTTTTCCAGCATGATCTCGCGGTAACGGTTCTTATGATGGACGGGACGGATCTCTTCGCGTTCTTTATACAGTGAGATCAGGCTGCTGAAGTTAAACCGTTTGCCCGGATCCTGCAGCAGATCCATGTGGATCAGGATACGGTTCAGATTATACCCACCGAAAAGCAGGTAGCGTTCCTGGTGACTCTGCGGGAATAAACGTCTGCGCAAAGACTCATAGTTCTTTACCAGATCCCGGAACTCCTCCGCTGTTTTGCGGTGATACTGCATAGCCAGGATATCATTCAGACGGTAGGTGACGATCCCCGGCAGGATGTCTTTATACTCTTCATAGATCCCGCAGCGTTTGAATTCGTTCGTCAGGAATTCCATCGCCTTTACACCGAGCAGCGGATCGGCGGAATACCCTGTCTCAACAAGAGAAGCCGGACGGAATCTGCGGTAATAATACAGAGCTTCCGGAACATACGCGTTCTTTCTGCTTAAAGCCAGGATCAGCGAATACACCGCCGGTGATTCGAAAGAGCAGGACGGCATATGAAGATCATAGCGATCCCACAACTCTTTCCGGCTCAGGGCTTTATAGGTCGCAGTCGGCCCGTATTTCATATGTTCTTCCGGCGTAAAGGGAACGTCCATCCGGCTTCCGCAGGAACGGTAGATCATTTTTCCTGTTCTTCCGTCAACACGCCAGAGATCGCACTCCACATATTCCGCGTTTTCTTCCTGCATTTTCGCGAGCAGTTTTTCGACATAGGAAAGATCGAGCCAGTCATCAGGATCAACGAACCCGATAACAGTGCCCTTTGCCTCGCGGATGCCGAGGTTGCGCGTCGCCGCAACACCTTCGTTCTTTTTGTCGATGACGCGTATCCGGCTGTCCTTTTCTTCCCATTCCCGGATCACCTTAAGGGAATCGTCAGTCGATCCGTCGTTGATCAGAAGGATCTCGAGTTTTGGATAAGTCTGTGCGGTCGCAGTCTCCATGCACTGATCGATATACTCCGCAACGTTATAAACGGGCAGGATCAGCGTGACTAATTCTTCGTTTACCCGCATTTCCGTTTACACTCCCTGAGATATGCGATCTCCGCATCAGAAAAACCGTTTTTGCGAAGGGTCGCTTCGCTCAGACGGTTGTTCTCACCGAAAAGCTCTGTAAAAACATCGGATACCGGATAGATATCCGCCTGTATCTCTTCGATATTCAGCCAGGCAGCGACAGCCAGACGATGCAGGCCGTCAATGATCCGAAGGTCTGCATCCAGAGCGATCGGCCGGTCAGGATCCAGACCGTTTTTCTCCGCTTCACTCATAAGCAGTTTCAGCGATTCCAGGCGCCGCTGCGCGGTCTCTTTGGAACAATGCATGGACATAGTGCGGAGATAGATCTCTTTTTTCTTCGGGTCGTTCTCTGCGATCCCTTCGATGCCGGCATAACGGGCAGCGATCCAGTACTGGTCTTCGGGCTGCTTCTGACGGATCTCTTCGGTATTTATGGTCTGCTGTCTTTTCGGCGGTTCACCGAAAAGCCAGCCTTTCAGATACGGGTAAACACGGATCATCCTGTCCGCATGCGGAACTGTGGAACTGCCTCCGTCATGGATCCCGAGCAGTACCGGTTTTCCGCTTTGGACCGCCTCTTCCGCAGAGATGACAGGAACACCTAAAAATGTTTCGCCGGGCATGGTCCTGCTGCGGCAAAAAGCCTGCAGATTATTCAGCAGTCCCTGTTTCTCCAGTGCACGGTAAAGCATACGGGCAACGTATCCCGTTCCGAAAACATAATACCCGTGCTGTTTCAGCAGTTCCTTCATCTCCTGTTGATTCATATCTTCTCCGGAAGTTTCAGTTGTGAGACCGGATGCGTCTTTCTTCCGCTCTCCGGCGGCAGTGTCATGTAGTCCCCGAATTTGAATGTCAGATAACCGTCTGTATCCTTGATCCCGTAAAACGGGATCCCTTCGAACCAGATCTCTTCGCAATCAAGATACCAGCGGCGCAGGTAGCCGTATTCCCTGTTCGGAGTCGGGAACATCAGAATACGCACCCATTCAGACCTGGTTTTTTCTGCTTTGGCGATCATTTTCTCCAGATGTCCGAAGATGCTTCTGTCCGGGATCCTGGAAAGGAGATCATAGACCCTCTTTTTCAGTGGATCTTTATCCGCGATCCTTCCGACCGGCGCATAAAGCGCTTTGCGAACGAGAAAACATTCGAAGTTTTTGACCGCTCGTCCGATACGGCTCTGCGGTACGGCGTCCAAAGGGAATATGTCGATGAATACTCCCTGCTCATACGGCATGTGTTCCTGATGCTCGCGCAGGAAAACGGTGTCCTTGCGGCGCAGTTTCCCGTAACCCCAGCGATAGCCCGGAGTGATCCGATGGTCCTGGAAATAAAAGCTATCCGTATCCAGATCCTCTCTGCAAGCCGCGACAAAACGGTCGTAGTCCTTCCTGAGCAGTGCGATATCCGCATCGTCGTCCCAGGGGATGAATCCTTTGTGGCGGACCGCCCCTAACAGCGTTCCGGCAATGATGACATATGGAATATCGTGTTTCCGGCAAATCCGGTCTGCTTCCTTAAGGAGTCCGAGCTGCACAAGCTGGATCCTGCGGAGAGTCTCCTGATCGTAATGGATCATAAAGCCCGGTCCTCACCTGCGCCGTAGCGCAGGAAATACACTTTGTCCTTCTTTACAAGAAGCACATCAAAACACTCCTGGGTAACATCTCCCTGCTTCCTGGCCGGTGTAGTCGTTCCTCCCGGTTTGCGGTCAAGGAAATCCTCCGGTTTGTTGGAAGCGATCCCGACGATCGGGAAAGACTGCCG
>JAFWOE010000039.1 GCA_017509985.1 Lachnospiraceae bacterium | reverse complement strand
TGCATGGGACAATGCCAAGAAGTTCATTGAAGGCGGCGAGCACGGCGGAAAAGGTTCCGAAGCTCACGCTGCAGCAGTTGTCGGTGATACGGTAGGCGATCCCTTCAAAGATACATCAGGTCCTTCCATCAACATCCTGATCAAACTGATGACGATCGTTTCCCTCGTATTCATCCCCGCTTTCCTTGCAGTCAACGGCGGAGCAGGACTCATCGTTTTCTGATGAACCGCAGATAATCTCATTAAATTAAATCAAGGCAGGAGCGTTTTGCTCCTGCCTTTTTTGAACTATACCGTATAAGAAAGAACTGATCTACAGCAATTCACAGACTGCCGCACAGTAATTTTCCGGAGCCGGCAGCTCTGTAAGCCTGTACTCTTTTTCCTGAACTTTTACGGCATCCCTGCACTGCCCTGCGCTTTGCATAACGGAAATGCTCTGCATCGGGAAGGCCAGTCCTCTCCCATCGGCTTTGATCAGGCTCTCCTTAAGTGTCCATACCCGATAGAAAAAGGCTCTCTCTTCGCTTTTATCCAGTTCCCTGAGGATCCGTGCCTCTTCCTCCGAAAACGCCCTGGAGACAGCCGACAAACGTCTCTCCTCTATGATCTGGATATCGCAGCCGACTTCCCTGTCCGAAACCGCGCAGAGCGCAAAAGCGCCCGAATGGGAAAGGCTGAAATGCAGGTCCGGATGATCCGGCAAAAAGGGTTTCCCATACCGGTTAACAGCGATCCGGGTTTTATCCGGATCCAGTCCCCGGCTTTTCATTGCCTCATCGAACAGTATCCCGGCTCCCAGGGAAAGGAGGCGGCCCTGACCTGTTTTCTGGGCATCGACTTTCTCCCTGCGCCAGACACTTAAACAGTTATAGGCTTCCAGCCGGCATTCTTCGCTTTTATATTTACTTACATCCAGGAAGCAATACTCTGTGTTCATTTTGTTTTCCGTCTCTGAAAACCCGTTATAAAAAGATCTTTAAAATTAATTCATAAAATGATTGACGTTTTCTGAAAATAATGGTAGGATTCTTTGGTGAGCTCGAATCAGAGCGATCGATGCAGGAGTGGCGGAATTGGCAGACGCGCAGGCTTCAGGTGCCTGTGGTAGCAATATCGTGTGGGTTCAAATCCCATCTCCTGCAGATAACAGAGAAGCAGCTTTCAAAGCTGCTTCTTTTTTCATTATGATTTATTATTCTTCAAAGATCGCATTCACAAAGGAATCCGAATCGAACTTCTGAAGGTCGTCGATCTTCTCTCCCACACCGATGTATTTGACCGGGATATCCAGCTGTGACTCGATCGCTACTGCGATACCGCCTTTTGCGGTTCCGTCCAGTTTTGTAAGGATGATGCCGGTCACATCGGCGGCTTCGCCAAACTGCTGTGCCTGGACAAGGGCATTCTGACCCGTGGTCCCGTCAACGACAACGAATGTCTCCAGATGCGCTTCCGGATATTCCCTGGAAATAATACGGTAGATCTTCCCGAGTTCATCCATCAGGTTCTTTTTGTTGTGCAGCCGTCCTGCCGTGTCACAGATAAGGATATCCGTATGCCGGGCTTTTGCCGCTGCGACGGCATCGTAGACCACCGCACCAGGATCGGCGCCTTCCTGGCCTGACACGAGTTCTACGCCGGCCCGGTTTGCCCATTCCCTCAACTGTTCACATGCGGCCGCGCGGAAAGTATCCGCTGCCGCCAGCAGGACTTTTTTACCCTGTTTCTTATACATCGCAGCCAGCTTTCCGATGGAAGTCGTCTTACCGACGCCGTTGACGCCGATGACAAGGATCACCGACTTCTGATTCTCAAAATCGTAAAGGTCTTCGGTCGTACGCATCTGGTCTTTAATGCTTTCGATCAGAATGCTCCGGCACTCGGCCGGTTCTTTGATGCGGTTCTCTTCTACTTTTTCCTTTAAATCATCAATGATCTTTTCCGTGGTTTCGACGCCCATATCGGCAGTGATCAGAAGCTCTTCGATCTCATCGTAAAAATCATCATCGATCCTGCTGCTCGAAAAGACGGCGGAAAAGCTTCGTGCCAGGTTCGCACGGGTCTTGGAAAGGCCTTCCAGCAGTCTGCGGAAGAATCCCTTTTTCTTTTCCGGTTCTGTCCCGCTGCCTTCCTCCGTATCTGTGAGGATCTCTTCTGATTCTTCTTCGTTCAGGAGTTCTTCCGTATATTCTTCGTTTCTGATCTCTTCATCCATTTATTCCAGATCTCCTTCCACAAGATCGACCGATACCATGGCGGATATGCCTTTTTCCTGCATCGTAATACCGTAAAGCCTGTCCGTGCAGTCCATTGTGCCTCTGCGGTGCGTGATCACGATGAACTGTGTATTTTCCTTCAGTTTCTGCAGATAGGCCGCAAATCTTCCGACATTCGATTCATCCAATGCCGCTTCGATCTCATCCAGCAGACAGAAAGGCGAAGGTTTCAGATTCTGTATCGCAAAAAGCAGCGCGATCGCCGTAAGCGCTTTTTCACCGCCCGAAAGCTGCATCATGTTCTGAAGTTTCTTTCCCGGCGGCTGCGCAATGATCCGGACACCGGTCTCCAGCAGATCATTCTCATCCAGAAGCTCCAGCGTGCCTTTTCCGCCGCCGAAAAGCTGACGGAATACCGTATCGAACTCTTTCCGGATGTCGGCGAATTTTTCCCCGAACTGTTTTTTCATCGCCTGATCGAGTTCACCGATAATGCCTTTTAAGCTTTCTGCCGATTTAACGATATCGTCGTACTGGGTGCTTAAAAACGCGTGTCTTTCCCGGACTTCCTTATACTCCTCGATCGCATTGACGTTCACGCTGCCGAGTTCCCTGATCTCACGCTTCAGCTCCCCGATCTCCCTGGTCAGTTCCCCGCGTGTCCGGGTATCTTCTTTATTGACCCGGATTTCCGGCGGCGTGATCTCATATTCATCCCAGAGATGAGCGATCGCATTCTCCTTTTCCGTTTCCAGTCTTTCCAGGGCAGCATCCAGGCGGAAGCACTCTTTGTCGATCATCGCCCTGTGCTCGGTCAGTTCTTCGCGTTTGGTAAAGAAATCCTTATGCTGGCTGGAAAGGGCTTCTTTTTCTGCAAGCGATTCTTCCAGCTGCTTCTCCAGGCCGGCAACATATTCTTTTGCGCTTTCGATCGTACCCCGAACGGTTTCAATATCGCGGTGCTTCTGGGCCACGGACGAACTGTCGTTTTCCATTTCGGCCGTAATGCGCTCGATGTTCTCGTTCAGATTCGAAGTATCAGCCGTCTCGGTTTCGATCTTTTCCCGGATGAATGCCTTTTTCTGATCCAGCGCCCCGGCTGAGAGTCTGGCCTGTTCCAGCCTTTCCATCGCCTTCTGCTCGTTCGGAAGAAGCTTTTCCGCCTCTTTCGTATTGGCCTCGATCTGTTCTTCCAGCTCTTTTTCACGGTTTGTGGAATCATCCAGTTCCGTGCTGATGCCCTTCTGCGCCTTTGCAACATCCTTTCGCTGGAATTCCAGCTTCTGCCGTTCTTCCGTAAGTTTATCGCTTTCGGCAAGCAGTTCCGCAGACTGCTGTTCGGCTACTTTCAGCCGAACGCCTGCGGTATTTTTTTCAATATACAGTTTTTTCAGTTTATCGTTGACTTCAGCCTGCTCTTTCCGTATTCCGTTTCGCTCTTCCTTGCAGGCTGCGATCTTTGTTTCCGTATCCGTGACTTTTTTGGAAGCTTCCGCCGCTGCGGCTTCCAGTTCCTCGATCTGGCGTTTCCTGCCCAGCAGATTTGCACTGTGCTTATATGCACCGCCGGTAATCGCGCCGCCGGGATTGAAAAGCTCTCCTCCCAGGGTGACCAGGCGGTACCTGTGGCCGGTTCTGCAGCCGATCCCGATCGCATGGTCGATCGTATCCACTACATACGTGCGTCCGAGCAGCCGGTGAACGATGCCTTTATACTGACTGTCATACGTAACCAGTTCGGACGCCCTGCCGAGGATGCCTTCTTCATCGGGGATATCCTCTTTTCCGGGCTCTGCTTTCATACTGGAAACAGGCAGGAAAGTCACCCTTCCGTATTTGCCGCGTTTCAGATACTCGATCAGGTATTTCGCAGTTGCTTCGTTGTCCGTTACCACATTCTGAAGACTTCCGCCGAGCGCGGTTTCGATAGCAGTCTCGTATTTCTTCTCAACGGTGATCAGATCGGCCACGACCCCGTGGATACCGGGATTGGACTCCTTCTGCTCCAGTACCTTCCGGACACTGTTCCCGTAACCTTCAAAACGTTCCGCGATCCCCGTAAGCGATTCCAGAAGCGAACGGTTCCTGTGGTAAAGTGTCTGCGCTTCGTCCAGTTCTGTATTCGCATCCGTGAGCCTTGTCTTGATCTTTGCAAGTGCTTCCTCCGCTTCCGAATACAGTTTTTCCTGAATTTCTATGTCCTGACAGATCCGGTCAAAAGCAGCCTTGAAGGACGCTTCATCCCTGGCTGCGGTCCGCTTCTGATCCTCTAATTTGAGGATCCGGGACGTCAGCGAAGAAAACTGAACTTCGATCTGCTCATCCAGCGTCTTGTATTTCTGGACTTCGCCTTTGATGGAGGCACGGCCTTCTACCAGGGCAAGGAGTTCATTCTTGTTCTTTTCCGTGTCGGCGTTGATCGCTTCGATTTTTTTCTGGATCTCATCCAGGGCGGCCTGCGCTTCTTTTTCCGCGTCCGCTCCCCTGGAGATCATTTCTTCCAGTTCTTCCAGTTCTTTTTTCTGTGCTTCGATATTGTCCAGATGGCGGGCTTTCTCTGCATTCAGTCCGCTGATACGGTCCTCATACAAAAGACGGTTGGAAGCAGCCCCTTTGATCTGTTCTTCCAGAATGCTGATCTGGTTTTCGAGCTGCTGCTGCTTTACCGCCGCATCTGATTTTTTATTTCGGATGTCAAGAATGCCGGCATCGAGTTCCTCTACCCGGACCGAAACATCTTCATATTCCTTTTTTGTTTTCTCCAGTTCTGCGGAGATCTTCTCTAATTCTTCCCTGGCATTGCTGTTCTTTTCATTTAAATCCTTCAGCGATTCCTCGATCCGTGCTTCATTGATCACGAACAATGCCAGATCGCGCTCCTTGAGCTCTTCTCTTTTTGCAAGATAGGTCCTGGCCTTTTCCGCCTGTTTTTCCAACGGTCCGACCTGCCTTGTCAGCTCCGTAAGGATGTCTCCCAGCCGCAGAAGATTCTGCTCGTCGCCTTCCAGTTTTTTCAGCGCCGCCGTCTTTCTGCGTTTGTATTTGACAATTCCCACCGCTTCGTCAAACAACTCTCTCCGGTCTTCCGGCTTATCGGAAATGATCCGGTCGATCTGTCCCTGTCCGATGATGGAATACCCTTCTTTGCCGATACCGGTATCATAAAAAAGTTCCTGAATATCACGAAGCCTGCATCCGGTTCCGTTCAGCATATATTCGCTTTCTCCGGAACGGTACAGCCTTCTTGTCACCGTCACTTCGGGGTAATCGATATTCAGTTCTTTTCCGGAATTATCAAGGGTGATTGAAACCGATGCAAAGCCAAGGGGCTTTCTCGATTCCGTACCCGCAAAGATAACGTCCTGCATATTCCCGCCGCGGAGCTGCTTCGCGCTCTGTTCGCCGAGCACCCACCGCACAGCGTCTGCAACATTGCTTTTGCCGCTTCCGTTCGGTCCGACGATGCCGGTTACGCCATCGTGGAAATCCATCTTCATTTTGGATGCAAAGGACTTGAATCCCTGCATTTCGATACTTTTCAGATACATTATTCGCGGTTTCCTTTAATTGTATTCATCGCCTGCAGGGCCGCCGCCTGCTCTGCGGCCTTTTTCGTTCTTCCGGATCCGCTGCCGAGCACGTTATCCAGAACCCTTACTTCCGCCGTAAAAATCCTGTTGTGATCCGGGCCTTCCGATCCGGTGATCCTGTACTCCGGCGCAGCAGGAAACATTTCCTGAACGATTTCCTGGAGCAGGGTCTTGGCATCCGTATACTGTTCTTTTGAATCGTTATCCTGAAGAATGAACCTCCGGATGAAGTTCCCGGCTGCTTCCAGTCCGCCGTCGAGATAGATCGCGCCGATCACAGCTTCCACGGCATCGGAAACGATCGAATCCCGATACCGCCCTCCGTTCTGGTCTTCCCCTTTTCCGAGAAACAGAAAGCTGCTCAGGCCGATCTGCTTTGCATCGCCCGCCAGTGCAGGTTCACACACGAGGGATGCGCGCAGCCTTGTCATTTCGCCTTCCGGAATATCCGGATCCCCATGAAAAAGGAACTCACTGCTGATAAGTTCCAGAACCGCATCCCCGAGGAATTCGAGCCGCTCATTGCATTTTCTTCTGTTCATGCCGTGCTCGTTGATATAAGAGCTGTGCGTAAGCGCAGTCTTCAGCAGTTCCTTATCCGAGAATGTATAACCAATATTCTTTTCAAACTGAGAAAAATCGTGCATTGTACCTGCTGCCGCCCCGGTCAGCCAAGATCGATCCTGTTTCTGATGATCCCGTTCAGATCCTCTTCCACAAATTTCATGCACTGGAAAATGGCATTCTTAATGCAGACTTCTTTTGCATTTCCATGCATTTTCACAACGAGGCCGCGTAATCCGAGGAGCGGGGCCCCGCCGTACTGATCCGTATCATAGCTTTTCAGCGTCTCTTTCAGGGCGGGTTTGACCAGAAGTCCTCCGATCTTGCTCTTTGCTGAGGACATGAGTCCTTCCTTGATCCTTGACATCAGGGCTCCGGCCACTCCTTCATAGAGTTTCAGGATGACATTTCCCGTAAACGCTTCCGTAACGATAACGTCCGCGCCGCCGTAAGGAATGTCCCTGGCTTCAATATTTCCGATAAAGTTGATCCCGCCATGGTCCCGTAACAGAGGGAAAGTCTCCTTGACCAGCGCATTTCCCTTTTCTTCTTCCGCGCCGATATTCACAATGGCAACCCTGGGATTCTGAATTCCCATCATGGCTTCCATATAGGCCTGGCCCATGATCGCAAACTGAACAAGGTGTTCCGGTCTGGCATCTACATTGGCTCCGCAGTCGATCAGCAGGGAAACGCCCTTATTGGTAGGGATAAGCGGGGCAAGAGGCGCCCTCATAACGCCTTTTTCCTTGCGGATGATGACCTGGCCGCCGACCAGTACCGAACCGGTATTCCCGGAAGTAACGATCGCGTCCGCCTCATTGTTCCGGACAAGGTTCAGGCCGACAACAAGCGAAGAGTCCTTTTTTTTCTGAATGGACTGGACCGGCGGTTCTCCGGTCTGTATGACTTCCGAAGCAAATACCAGCTTCATCCGTTCCTTATCGTAGACATGTTTGGAAAGCTCTTCGGCGATCGCTTCTTTCTGTCCGACTAATATGATCTCCAGATTCTCTTTCTCTTTCAGGGCACTGACCGCGCCCCGAATCGGTTCTGCAGGCGCGTAATCACCGCCCATGGCGTCGACGACTATTCTGATCTTTTCATTCATTGGCAGGACTCCTGTCTCTATGGAAACGGCAGATATTATTCTCCGCCTTCTTCGTATTCCGTGTAGTTCTCTTCTGTGTAGTACTCCTCTTCGGCGTACCCTTCTCCGCCTTCATCAACCGGTTCTTCCACGATCTGTACTTCTTCCTCCGGCTGTACTTCCGGGGCCGGTTCTTCTGCGGGTGCCGTTACCGTTTCCTCTGCAGGTGCCGGCGTGGGTTCCGGAGTTGCCGCAGCCGTACCGGCTGCGTTCCGGGCTGCTTCCGCTTTCTGTCTTTCGACTTCCAGTGCCGCTGCTTCTCCTTGCGCATCCGCAGCCGCTTTTGCCTGCGCTGCGATCTCTGCAGTGGTCGGATAAAGCTGCGGGACACCGTTTCCGATCAGACGGCCGTTTTCGTCCGTTTCAAATCCGTCCGGCGTTTTTCCGTTTGCAAGAAGCTTTCCGTTTTCATCGAAATAGTAATAATTGCTTCCGGAAGCAAGCCATCCGGTCGTAATATAGCCGGCAGAATCAAAGTGATATGTGCTTCCGTTGATCATCAGCCAGAGCTCGGAAGGAAAAGTTCCGTCCTGGTTAACATACTTCGTCCCGAACTCATCCTTTTTCCATTCACCGTCTTTGTAGGTAACGACTTCATACGTCCTGCTGGTGATCATATTGCATTTGTTGTCATGATTGTTCGCTGCGACTACGTAATAGAACGTGCTTCCGGGCTCTTCTGCTTTTGCCGTATAGGAAGCCCCTGTCGCTCCCGGGATCGCCATGCCGCCCCCGTTGGAATTGACATTATTCCGGTACCACTGGTATGTAATTGTCCCTCCGTCAGGACTTTTAGCGGAGCCGTTGATCTCGATCGAACTGCCGACCGCCATATTCATGCTGCCGGAAATAATCGACTCGAATTCAGGCTGGGGAATGCTGGGATCCGCCTGCCTTGAATCCGCAGGCATCGCTGCTGCCGGCTCGGAAACCGAATTGATCCCTGCCGCATCTTCGACAAGTTCGTCAACGACCTCCGTTGCCGAGCACCCGGCAAGAACAGAGATCATAAGTGCTGAGATAATAAGAATTAGACCCTTTTTCATAATATACTCCCGTGATCCTTATTTACAGTATTTTCCTGCTGCGGAATAAACTCTCTCCCCCGGATCTTGCTTATAAATATCGATAAATTATATCATGCCGAGTGATTTATTGTCAAACAGGATGGGTGCCGTTCGGAAAGCAGCAGAAAACCGTGCAAAGTATGAATGCCGCGGGAAAATGAGACAAAAAATATAGAGATCCCCGAAAAACTAATTTCGAAAACCCCTATTTTCAGGAATATAATAACTTTTATATCCTGCTGCGGAAGACGGGACTTGAACCCGTACGCAAGCAATATGCACTAGATCCTTAGTCTAGCTCGTCTGCCAATTCCGACACTTCCGCGTTTGCTTTTTCTTAAGCAACAAAAGGATATTACCACTAATAAAAGGACGTGTCAATCTTTAATTTCAGTTTTTTCGCCGCACCGGATCAGCTTACCAGCTTGACAACGTCACTGATCGCAATAAAGACCGCCAGGAACATCAGCAGGATAAACCCGGCATAGTGGAAAGCACCTTCTACTCTCTGGCTGACCGGCTTTCTCCGGATCGCCGCAATGAGCAGGAACAGGAAGCGTCCGCCGTCCAGCGCAGGGAACGGGAGCAGGTTCATAACACCCAGGTTCGCAGAGATCAGAACGCCCATGTTCAGCAGGTTCAGCAGGGCGTCGGCCATGCCTCCTTCCTCTTTTGCCTCCTCGTATACCTCCCCGATCACGGAAACGATACCGATGGGTCCCGAAAGATCACGAACCGAGAACCTCCCCCGGATCAGGCTGGCGAGTGATTTCAGGGTCAGGCGGATCATATAATTGACCTCCCCGAAACCGTACCCGATAGAAGAAGCCGCACCCAGTTTTTCTCGTGCAAGGTTGTAGGAAAACCCGCCCGTGACCTGGCGGTTCAGGGTCGGGATAACAACGGTTTCATAAGGGATCCCGTACCGGCGGTATTTGATGGTCGCCGGGGACCCGTCCATAGGATGTTCTTCCCAGTATTGTTCCAGGTCCCGGCTGGTTTCGATCTTCGTACCGTTGACCTCGGTGATGACGTCCCCGGTCTGCATGCCGGCAGCCTCCATGGCTCCGCCTTCGATGATCCCGGTGATCACTGCCGTTTCATTTTCCGGCGTATAATAGTATCCGGCCATATATCGTTCTTCCACGACCGGATCAAAAGTATATTTCAGCTTTTTTCCGTCACGCAAAACAGTCAGGCGGACCTTCTCGTCCCGGACTCCGTCCAGCTGGGTGATCATATAGATCTCCCTGCCGTTTGCAATGCGGTTTCCGTTATAACGGACGATCCGGTCTCCTTCCTGAAGACCGGCTTCGTATGCGCCGCTCCCCTCCTCAACAGCTGTTACCGAAGCGGGATCTGCCCCGATCACACCGATAATAATAAGTGCTGCGGCAAAAGCCAGGACAAAATTGAAAAAGGGGCCGGCCAGGACAACAGCCATCCTCTTCCATACGCTGGCAGACTGAAAGCTGCCCTCCGTATTGTCGTCCTCGTCTTCTCCCTTCATCGCACAGGATCCGCCAATCGGGAAGAGCCTCAGGGAAAACCTGGTCCCTTTTTTTCCAAGCGAAAACAGTTTGGGGCCCATGCTGATGGAGAACTCTTCCACCACGATCCCGCTGGCCTTCGCAGCAAGGAAATGACCGAGTTCATGTATGCATACTACAATATCCAGAACGATTAAAGCGATAATTATTCTCAACGGATCATCCTGCTTTGTACAAAATCATGTGTCCAGGCCTCTGCGCCGAGGATCTCATCCAGCGACGGTTCGGACAGGACGGTATGCGCATCCATTGCGCTCTCAATAATATCATAGATCTCCAGAAAAGAGATCTTCCCTCCGGCAAAGAGCCGGACTGCGGCTTCATTGGCTGCATTGAACACAGTCGGCATGGAACCACCGGTTTTTGCGGAACGGATCGCCAGCGGAAGGCCGCGAAACGTTTCCGTATCCGGGTTTTTAATAACGATTTCCCCGATTTTAGTAAAATCAAGCGGCTCGTATGTGTTCGGAACCCTTTTTCCGTACAGCAGCGCATACTGGATCGGGAGATGCATATCCGGGACACCCATCTGGGCGATCACTGCCCCGTCTTCGAATTCCACCATGGAGTGAATAATGCTTTTCGGCTGGACGATCACCGTGATCCGGTCAATCGGTACATCAAAAAGCCATCGTGCCTCCATGACTTCAAGCCCCTTGTTAACAAGACTTGCCGAGTCAATGGTTACTTTCACCCCCATGTCCCAGTTCGGATGCTTTAAGGCATCCCTGACGGTAACATTCTTCAGTTCTTCCGTGGTCTTTCCGAGGAAAGGCCCGCCGGAAGCGGTCAGCCAGATGCGGCTTACCGGATACGTTCCGTCCGTTTTCTTTACCGTGCCCTGCAGGCACTGATAAATGGCCGAATGCTCACTGTCCACCGGGAGGATCCTCACGCCCTTTTTTCTGGCCAGCGGCATGATCAGGTGGCCGGCCGTCACCAGGGTCTCCTTATTGGAAAGCGCGATATCCTTGCCCGCCTCAATAGCAGCAAGCGTCGGGCGGATGCCGATCATTCCGACGATGGCTGTAAGAAACAGCTCTGATTCGGGCATGGCTGCCAGTTCGATCAGGCCGTCCATTCCCCACAGAATGCGGACGTTTCTGTCCGCCAGCCGCACGTGGAGCTCTTCGGCATCTTCTTTTTCCCTTACGGTAACAAGTGAAGGACAAAACTCCCTCACCTGTTCTTCCAGCAGTTTTATATTTTTTCCGGCTCCGAGTCCGACGACCTGCAGCTCCGCATTCTCCCGAACGATATCCAGAGCCTGCGTCCCGATCGACCCGGTAGAGCCCATGATTGCAATCTTTTTCATATTTTACAGAATAAGCAGTGAAAGGAAATAGATGACCGGCGCGGTAAAGATAATACTGTCAAAGCGGTCCAGTATCCCACCGTGACCAGGAATCAGCTTTCCGTAATCCTTGATTCCCGTGTTTCTCTTGACCGCAGACGCGAAGAGGTCTCCGACCATGGAGATGACTGCACCGGCGATACAGATAATGATGTACTGGATAACAGGGCCTTTCATGATCAGCGCATAGATCACAGCAAGTATGACAGAGCCGGCAATTCCGCCGGCTGCCCCTTCCCAGGTCTTTTTCGGGCTGAGGACCGGGGCCATTTTATGTTTTCCGAAAAGCATGCCTGCACAATACGCGCAGGTGTCCGAACCCCAGGCACTGATAAAGATCAGCCAGACGTGCACAGAGCCCTTGTCCAGCATTCTGGTCTGGTAGAGGCAGGAGAACATGAATCCGGTATAAACAACAGCGATAAAGGCGTTAAAGGCTTTGGAATACTCATACTTCGGATACGAGAACACATACACAAACATGATGATCAGAAACGCCAGTACAATGCCGAGCGCCTGTGCCTTTCCCGGAAGCAGCAGCAGGAAAAGATATACCAGCGCAATGCCGATATAACCGGCTGCATCCAGTTTCCCGAAAGGCCTGTCTTCCGGCCGGACGCCGGTTGCCAGATAGAATTCTCCCGCGGCGATCATCGACAGTGCCAGACAGGTGAAGAACAACACATACCCGCCGCTGATCACGGTGAGCAGCGCCGCCGCTATAAGAATGATACCGCTGAGCAATCTGGTCTTAAACATATTCGTTCTCCGTTACTTTGCGTCTCCGAAACGCCGGTTTCTGGTACTGTAGTAGTCCAGCGCTTTGTTCAGTTCCTCCGTATCAAAGGCCGGCCACGGTGTTTCCGTAAAATAAAACTCCGAATAAGCGATCTGCCATAAAAGGAAATTGGAGATCCTCTGTTCCCCGCTCGTACGGATGATCAGGTCCGGATCCGGAACAAGCGATGTATCCAGGTAGGACGCAAACTCCTCTTCCGAAAGCTTTTCTCCGGAAAGCTTTCCCGACTTAACATCCGCAGAAACCTTCTCTACGGCCCGGAGGATCTCATCTCTCGCCCCATAGTTGAGCGCGATCTGCAGATGCATACCGGTATAGGCAGCTGTCTCGTCTTCCAATATCCGTATCGTCTCCTGAATATCTTCATCCAGCGCCGTCGGATCCCCGATGATCGTAACACGCATTTTGTTCTTGTGCGCGGACTTCAGGCATCTTTTCAGATAGCGCCGGAACAGGTTCATAAGCGTTCCGACTTCTTCCTGGGATCTCTTCCAGTTCTCCGTCGAAAAAGCATACACGGTAAGATACCGGATCCCCATATCACAGATGATATTGCACATCTTCTCCAGATTGTCACTTCCGACATAATGGCCGTAACTTCTGGGCATGCCTCTTTTTTTTGCCCAGCGCCCGTTGCCGTCCAGAATGATGCCGATGTGCCTGGGCAATACGCATTCTTTATCCATAATTAAGTTTCCGCCGCCGTAAGGATACCCTTCACCCGGCAGCGCGGACCGGTCTGATCCGGGATCAGACGGTCATGATCTCCTTTGATTTTTCGGCGACAACCACATCAATGTCTTTAATATACTTATCGGTGATCTTCTGGAGTTCATCCTGGAGATCCTTGACCTGGTCTTCCGAAAGCTCGGTTTTCTCAAGCTTTTTAAAAGTATCGTTGCCGTCCCTGCGAATGTTCCGGATCGCGACCTTGGCATCCTCGCCCTTTCCCTTAACGTCCTTGACAAGCTCCTTACGGCGCTCTTCGGTAAGTTCCGGGAACACAAGGCGGATCACTTTGCCGTCGTTGTTCGGGTTAATGCCGAGATTTGACATCTGGATCGCTTTGGTGATCGGCGTGATGAGGCTGGGCTCCCACGGCTGGATCTGGATCATCCGTGCTTCCGGCACTGTAATGTTCGCAACCTGCTGAAGCGGTGTCTGGGTTCCGTAATAGTCCACTGTAATGCGGTCGAGCACTTTGGGGTTCGCTCTGCCGGCCCGGATGGTGGAAAGCTCACCGTTCAGATTGGTCATTGTCTTTGTCATCTTCTCATCATATGGGGTAAGTCTCTCGTTCATTTTTTTCTCCTTTTAAACAGTGACTCTGGTTCCTATATTCTTTCCGTGGGCAGCGTCCACGATCCCGTGCTCCGCTTCCAGGGCGAACACCGTCATGGGAACTTTGTTCTCGAGTGCCATGATGGAAGCGGTAAGATCCATTGCCTGCAGCCGGTCATCCACTACTTTTGAAAGGGTGATCTCGTCGTATTTCACCGCATCCGGGTTCTTCTTGGGATCGGAATCGTAAATTCCGTCGACCGCCTTTGCGAGAAGGATCATATCACATTCTACTTCGAGCGCCCGGAGCACCGTACCGGTATCCGTCGAAAAATACGGATGGCCTGTCCCGCCGGCAAAAAAGCAGACGCAGCCTTCGCTTAAAGCTTTCACAGCACTGTCCTTGGAAAACAGCTCGGTAAAAGTTCCGACAAGGAACGGTGTGAAGATCCTGGTCTTCAGTCCTATAGAGCGGAACAGCTCGGAGACATAGATACAGTTCATCACTGTGGCCAGCATGCCGATACTGTCGGATTTCGGCCGGTCGATGGACGTTCCTGTCCTGCCCCGCCAGAGGTTCCCTCCGCCGATTACGATGCTGACTTCCGTTCCTTCTTCAACGAGCTCCTTTACCTGGTCCGCGACCATTAATATCGTTTTGTCGTCATAGGTCCCGCCGGTGCTTCCGGCAAGAGCCTCTCCGCTCAGCTTCAGCAATATTCTTCCCATACAATGCACCTCTGCCGTTCAAATTCTTCACAATTGTCATCGGAACAGCCAGTTTCCGTACATACTGACATCTTTAGTAATGATACCATCCCGGGAGATTTTTCTCAAGAAGAACGTAAGCGAAAGCCGATTTGTCACGAAAGGTCAGGTCTGCTGCCCGACCGGTCTTTTCAAAAGCCGTATCAGCAGTACGGTCATGACCGCCGAACTGATCGTCCAGGTGATCGGATAGACAATATAGGTCAGGATGATCGTATGCAGGACCGGATCCAGAACAGCCAGGAACAGGATCCGGACGACGCACCAGCAGATCAGCGAAACATTCATGGCGCTCACGGCTTTACCGTGGCCCCGGAGAACGGAACTGCCGATATGTGTAAAAGCACAGAGGAAGAAAAACGGCGTAACGTAATGGGCCCTTGCGACTCCATAGGCAACGACCTCCGGCGTCCGGTCAAACAGGCCAATGGCTTCCGGCGCCAGAATGTACAGAAGCATGCCGAGGCATTCGGCGCTGACCAGGGTGCAGACAATACCGAAACGAATCCCTTCCCGGACCCTTCTGGTTTCGCCGGCGCCGAGATTCTGGCTGATAAATGTTGTCAGCGCCATGGTAAAGCCCATGATCGGAATGAAAACAAAACCTTCCACCCGGGTATAGGCCCCGATCCCTGCAACGGCCTGCTCTCCAAAGGCATTGATATAGGTCTGGATCACGACGTTGGAAAAGGCCATGATCGAATTCTGCAGTCCCGTCGGCAGTCCCATGTGCAGCACTCTTTTCAGCAACCCGGGATAAAAACGGATCTCACGGAGGACCAGCCGGGTACTGCCTTCTGTCCGCAGAAGCTTCATCATCGCCAGAAACGCGCAGAACAGCTGCGAAGCGGCTGTAGCAAACGCCGCCGCGCCCACTCCTTTGTGAAAACCGGCGATCAGGACAAGGTCCAGTACAATGTTGATCCCGGAAGCGGCGAGCAGGAAAAAGAACGGAGAACGGCTGTCGCCGGCCGCCTGAAGGATCGCAACGAAAGTATTGTACATTACGAGTCCGAAAGCACCGGCAAAATATACACGAAAATAGATGATCGATTCCGGCAGCACTTCCGGAGGCGTATTCATCAGCCTCAGAACGGCCGGAGCGAAAATGACGCCGACGGCCGTCATCATAATGCTGGCAGCGATCCCGATCGCGGCCGTGGTATGCACGGCTTCTTTCGTCTTTTTCTCATCCCTCGCTCCGATATGGAATGAGATCACAACGCCCGCGCCGACGGAAATGCCGGTAAAAAAGCCTACAACCAGGAAGATCAGATTGCCTGCGGACGTGACAGCCGCAAGCGCGCTGCTTCCGAGATAGTTGCCGACAATGATCGAGTCGACGGTATTATAAAGCTGCTGAAAGAGGGTTCCGAGAAACAGAGGAAGTGCAAAAAGCAGGATCTTTTTCCGGACGGAACCGCTGGTCATTATATCTCTGTCTGTCATGTTTTCAGGATAATATAGGGAAGACGCACGCTGTGCCTCATTGCGGCAGCGTACGCCCCTTTCACATTTGTATTTCGGAAACGAAAGATTCAGATGACACGTTTACCCGGAAACCCGGGCAGGATCATCTGCTTCTCAGATCTTCGTCACAACAAAAATATCGTAAATCGCCTTGATCGTCTTTTCGAAATCCGCGTTTTCGACGCCGATAATAATGTTCAGCTCGGAAGAGCCCTGGTCGATCATCTTTACATTGACCCGCGCATGTGCCAGTGCGGAGAAGATCCTGCCGGCGGTTCCTCTTGTCTTTCTCATGCCCCGGCCGACAACTGCGATCAGCGCCAGATCGGATTCCAGTTCGATCAGGTCCGGTTTCACGGCCCTGTGGAGTCCGGCGATCACATTCTGTTCTTTCGGTGCGAATTCCTCCTGGGAAACATAGATCGTAAACGTATCGATCCCGGAAGGCGTATGTTCGAAAGAAAGGCCGTTCTCTTCAAAGACCTGGAGGACCTTGCGTCCGAAACCAATCTCGGAGTTCATCAGGTCTTTCTCAATGGTGATCGAGACAAATCCTTTTTTGCCGCCGATGCCGGTGATCACGTAATCCGGTTTTGCGCAGGTGCTTTCCACGATCATCGTCCCCGGAGCATCGGGGGCATTGGTGTTTCGTACATTCACGGGAATGCCTTCTTTCCGAAGCGGAAATACCGCTTCCTCGTGAAGGACCGACGCTCCCATGTAGGAAAGCTCCCTCATCTCCCGGTAAGTGAGCGTACGGATCACCGCCGGATTGTCGACAATCCTGGGATCCGTGACAAGGAAGCCGTCCACATCCGTCCAGTTTTCATAAAGGTCCGCGTGTACACCTCTCGCCACGATAGAACCGGTGATGTCCGATCCTCCGCGTGAAAAGGTCTTTACGCTGCCGTCTGCCGCCCTTCCGTAAAACCCGGGAATAACAGCATTTGGAAGGTCCTTCAGCCTTTTCGGAAGGACTGCATCCGTGCGGGCTTCGTCAAACACGCCGTCTTTATTAAAAAAGATCACATCCGCCGGATCCACAAATTCAAATCCGAGATAGGATGAAAGAAGGATCCCGTTAAGGTACTCCCCTCTGGATGCAAGGTAATCCACCGCGGCACCTGCCTCGATATTATTCTTTATCGTCTCAAATTCTTTATCCAGATCCGCTTTGATATCCAGTTCGGTCCGGATCTCTTCATAGCGCTCCCTTATCCGGTTTAAAGCCTCTGTATAGTCGCCGCCTGCCGAAGCAATGCGGTAGCACTCATACAGCATATCGGTAACTTTCGTGTCGCCGTCAAAGCGTTTTCCGGGAGCCGATGGTATCACGTATCGTCTGTCGGGATCCGCATGGATGATATCCGCAACCTTTTGAAACTGTTTTGCATCCGCGAGGGAGCTCCCTCCGAATTTTACTACCTTCTTCATCTTTTCCGTCCCTTCAGATATATATTTTTGATGTATTCAAAAGTCTTATCGTGTCCTTTTTCCGCTACCATTGTCAGCAGGAAGCCGATATCTTTCTTGGTCTTCTCACTGACAAACCACAGCTGATCCTCTCCCCGTTTATAATACTTGTAAGGCAGGGAATCATCGTATTTCCCGCGGTTGTAGATCATGGAAGCCGCGACCCGGTCACAGATCAGCTCGGCAATGTACTTCTTCGGCATGTCTACGCCTTTGATCTTGGTCGCACAGTTTATGCCGTAATCGATCCAGTAATCGAAATGGTGCCTGTTCCGTCCTTTGTGATGCAGCCAGGCATAGGACGTTCCCTGTGCCTTTCGTGCATCGTTATTCGGGCTTTCATTTCCGCTCCAGTATCGGGCTCCTTCGAAAAACTCGACCGGGGAATACTTGGAAAGGTCGTGCGCCAGTCCCTGAACATAAAGCCCGCACTGAAAACAGAATTTCATGACCAGCATCTTATGCTCGGTTATGGTTTTGAAATGATTGACTGCGTTATTCAAGTTCGCTTATTTTACTCCTGTGCTTCCGAAACCGCCCCTGTCGTCTCCTGTCAGCTCGCCTTCCACAAATTCGATCGGCGGCTGATGCTTCATGATCCGGAACTGGGCGATCCGGTCGTTCTTATGGATCACCGTATCCCTCATTGCAAGTACGGGCAGCATCCACCAGTCGTTCGGACCGCAGTAGCTTTCGTCGATCACGCCCATATGGTTTGTCTGAATGATGCCGAAGTTCCGGTAGGTAGAGCTTCGCGGAACGATATGTGCCTCATATCCCTCCGGCAGCTTCATGGCTACCCCGAAAGGTATGAATCCGTGCTCACCGGCCTTCAGTTCAACATCTTCGCTGGCCCGCAGATCGATCCAGTCCGATTTTCCGTCGATATACCGGAGACGTTCGATCTCCTCATTTTTGTATTTAATAATGATCTTTTCCATACAGGCAGACAAATTAAGGCCGTCGTCAGGACGGCCTTAAACTCTTTTATCGGTTTTCCGGAACGTCCTTGATCGAGAAGCTGATTCTTCCCATCCGGTCTTTTCCGAGACATTTTACGGTAACAACATCACCGAGCGTAAGTACGTCCTCGACCCTGTTGATCCGTCTCTGCGCGATCTTTGAAATATGTACCATGCCCTCTTTGCCGGGTGCAAACTCGATGAAGGCGCCGAATTCCTTGATGCTTACGACCGAACCGGTGTAAAGCTTTCCTTCTTCGAACTCGCTGACGATCGTCTGAATATACTCGATCGCCTTATTCATCATCGCCTGATCGGTTCCGCAGACGGAGACTGCACCGGTATCATCGATATCGATCTTCACGCCGGTACGATCGATGATCTCATTGATCGTCTTGCCGCGCTGGCCGACAACGTCGCCGATCTTCTCCGGATCGATCTGGATCTGGATGATCTTCGGGGCGAATTCGCTGACTTCCGGTCGCGGCTCGGCAATGGCCTTTTCCATAACTTCCGTCAGGATGTATTCTCTCGCATCCTTGCAGCGGGCGATCGCTTCTTCCACGATGGCGCGTGTAAGGCCGTGGATCTTGATATCCATCTGGATCGCGGTAATTCCGTCATGAGTGCCGGCTACCTTGAAGTCCATGTCGCCGAAGAAATCCTCGAGGCCCTGGATATCGGTCAGCACAAGGTATTCGTCATCCGTATCACCGGTAACCAGTCCGCAGGAAATACCGGCAACAGCTTTTTTGATCGGAACACCGGCTGCCATAAGCGCCATGGAGGAAGCACAGGCCGAAGCCTGGGAAGTGGATCCGTTGGACTCGAAAGTCTCGGATACCGCCCGGATCGCGTACGGGAACTCTTCCTCACTCGGAAGCACCGGAAGCAGAGCGCGCTCCGCAAGGGCTCCGTGACCGATCTCACGTCTTCCCGGTCCTCTGGAAGGCTTGGTCTCGCCGACGGAATAGGACGGGAAATTATACTGGTGCATATAACGTTTTCTGGTAATAAAGGGATCGAGTCCGTCTACCCTCTGGGCTTCGGAAAGCGGAGCCAGGGTAACGACATCACAGATCTGGGTCTGTCCTCTGGTGAACATCGCCGAACCGTGTACTCTCGGTATCACATCGATTTCGGCTGCCAGCGGACGGATCTGGGTGATCTCTCTTCCGTCCGGACGCTTGTGGTCCACACGGATCATCTTGCGGACGGTCTTCTTCTGATACTGATAAATCGCCTCATCCAGGACCGCCAGCCACTCTTCGTTTTCCGCAAACGCTTCTTCGAGCTCGGCAGTGATGGCCCGGATATTCTCGTCACGGATCTGTTTTTCATCTGCAAAGACCGCTTCTTCCATCTTCTCCGGCGGAACGATCTTTTTGATCTCTTCGAAAAGCTCTTCCGGGATCGCGCAGCTTTCATAGGAATGCTTCTCTCTTCCGCATTCTGCAACGATACCGTCAAAGAACTCAATGATCTTCCCGTTGACGTCATGTGCCAGATAAATCGCCTCGATCATCTTCGCTTCGGGAACTTCATTTGCACCGGCTTCGATCATAATGACTTTTTCGCGGGTGGAAGCCACGGTAAGCATCAGGTCGGATACCGTATTCTGTTCGAGCGTCGGGTTAACGATCAGCTCCCCGTCGATCATTCCGATCTGCGTTGCGGCGATCGGGCCGTCGAAAGGGATATCCGAAATGGAGGTTGCCAGAGAGCTTCCGAGCATTGCTACCACTTCCGGATTGCAGTTCGGATCCACAGACATTACCATATTATTTAAGGTAACGTCATTGCGATAGTCCTTCGGGAAAAGCGGACGCATCGGACGGTCAATAACACGGGATGTCAGGATGGCGTGTTCGCTTGCCTTTCCTTCTCTCTTGTTAAACCCTCCCGGGATCTTGCCGGCTGCGTACATTTTTTCTTCGTATTCGACAGAAAGGGGGAAGAAATCGATCCCCTCCCTGGGCTTTGAGGAAGCGGTTGCAGTACAGAGCAGCGTGGTGTCTCCGTAATGCATAAAAGCGCATCCGTTTGCCTGTTTTCCGACACGGCCTATATCAATGGAAAGCGTTCTTCCTGCCAGATCCATCGTGTAGGTCTTATAGTCATTAACAAGCGGTGTTGAAAATGTTTTGTTTTCCATGAAAATTACTCCCTATTGTATGATATTCCCCTGTCTGCACGGCCGGACAAAATGCTCTGTCTGCAGTTCTGTCATGCTGTTCCCATCTCCGCTGGGAATAAAATGTATGACCTGCCTGCCGAAAAAAATTCCGGCTGAATGCAGTACTGTCTGCGGGTAATATCACTCTCTTTCCGGCAGGCATCTGCCGGTTTTCGCTTACTGCTTTACTTTGTACGTATGTTGCTTTTACCTGTAGCGCAGGCATACACCCGTTTACAAACGCGTGTACGCACAAAGATTCAGGTGTACGGTGTACGAAGGTGTTCTTCCCTCTTCGCTGCAGGCCTGTGCAGCAGAACAGATTATTTCCTGATACCGAGTCTTTCGATAAGGGTACGATATCTTTCGATATCGATTCTCTTCAGATAGTCAAGAAGGCCCCTTCTCTTACCGACCATTTTCAGAAGTCCGCGGCGGGAATGATGATCCTTGTGATTTGTCTTAAGATGCTCTGTAAGCTCTTTGATCCTGTAGGTAAGAATAGCTACCTGTACTTCCGGTGAACCGGTGTCACCTTCGGTCCGGGCATAATCTTTGATGATTTGTTCTTTGGTTTCTTTTGTAAGCATTGTTATTTCCTCCTGCTTTTAAAGTATCGCCTGCGATCAGGACAAGGTCGGAGATTCCATTGCCCGAACCGCGGCTGAAAAATATACTGGGATACTATAACACACATCTATTTGATTGTAAACACCCCGGAGTTTTTTATGCTCCGGGGTGTCAGAAATCTTATATACCGGTAAAGAATCGTTATTACTCTTCCGGTCCGTAAAGCGTAATGAGCTTCTTAAGATACTGATATCTTTCTTTGGAAGCTTCTTCCGCTTTGGCAAAGAGTCTTTCCGCCTTCTCCGGATTTGCAAGTTTCAGTGAAGTATAACGAACCTCTCCGCCCAGGAAATCCTGATAGCTTTCCGTCGGCTCCTTGGAATCCAGCGTGAACGCCGGCTTACCCTCTGCCTTAAGGGCCGGATTGTACCGGAACAGATGCCAGTATCCGGATTTGACTGCCAGGTCTTCCTCGGTCATGGCCTTGTCCATACCCTTGCGGATACCGTGGTTGATGCACGGAGCATAGGCAATGATCAGTGATGGTCCGGGATACGCTTCCGCTTCCGCGATCGCTTTGACAGCCTGTGCATAGTCTGCGCCAAGGGCGATCTGGGCAACGTATACGTAACCGTAGCTCATGGCGATGGACGCGAGATCCTTCTGCTTCACTTCTTTTCCGCCTGCCGCGAACTGGGCGATCGCGCCGATCGGTGTAGCCTTGGAGGCCTGGCCGCCGGTGTTGGAATAAACCTGTGTATCATAGACCATGATATTGATATCCCTGCCGCTGGCGATTACATGATCCAGACCGCCGAAACCGATATCATAGCCCCAGCCGTCTCCGCCGAATACCCACTGGGATTTCTTGGCGAGATAATCTCTTCTGGCATAGATGTATTTTGTTATGTCGCAGTGGCCTTCACCGATCGCTTCGAGAAGTTTATCGGTCGCAGGTCCGTTGGCGATTCCGTCTGAGAACGTATCGAGCCAGCCCTGGGCGGCTTCCTTTACTTCTGCCGGAGCCTGTTCGGATGCTGTGAGCATCTCCACTTTTTCCTTCAGGGCATCGCGGATCGCGTTCTGGGCAAGAAGCATGCCGTAACCGAATTCAGCCGCATCCTCGAACAGGGAGTTGGACCATGCCGGGCCGTGCCCCTTTGAATTTACGGTGTAAGGCGTGGACGGTGAGGAGTTGCCCCAGATGGAGGTGCAGCCTGTCGCGTTCGCAACATACATCCTGTCGCCGAACAGCTGGGTAAGCAGCTTCGCATAAGGTGTCTCGCCGCAGCCGGCGCATGCTCCGGAGAACTCAAGGAGCGGTTTTTTGAACTGGCTGCCTTTAACGGTATTGACCTTGAATTTTGCAATTACTTCCGGTTTTTCTTCTGTCTTAACAGCGTAATCAAACGCTTCCTGCTGGAACTCGGTCTCTGCGAAGGGCTTCATCTCAAGCGCTTTTGCACCCTTCATGCCCGGGCAGACATTTGCGCAGGAACCGCAGCCGGTGCAGTCCAGTGCGGAGATCGCAACTGCAAACTTGTATTCCGGCATACCGATCATATCCTTGACGGTTCCGCCCGGGATCTCGGCTGCTTCGTCCGCTGTGAGCGCGAAGGTACGGATCGCTGCATGCGGGCATACGATCGAGCAGCGGCCGCACTGGATGCAGTTTTCCGGGATCCACAGCGGTGTGCTTACGGCAATGCCGCGCTTCTCATAAGCGGCGGTACCGGAAGGCGTGACACCGTTGGAATATTTCATGAAGTCGGATACGGGGATGGAATTACCCTGCTGTGCGCTGATCCTGCTCTGGATGTTGTTGACGAAATCAACAACTTCGGGACGCCCTGTTTCCGTATAGACCATGGAAAGCCCCTCGTCCGGAGCGTTCTTCCAGCTCTCCGGAACTTCAACCTTAACAACCTGTTTTGCACCTTCGTCGATCGCTGCCCAGTTCTTTTTAACTACATCTTCGCCCTTGCGGCCGTAGGTCTTCTGGGCGGCGTCTTTCATGAGCCTGATGGCATCCTCTTCCGGAATGATCTTCGAAAGCTTGAAGAATGCGCTCTGCAGAATGGTGTTGATCCTTGTGGAACCCATTCCGGTGGCAATACCGATCTTAACGCCGTCGATGGTGTAGAACTGGATATTATGATTTGCGATGAACGATTTTACCTGTCCGGGAAGATGCTTCTCAAGTCCTTCCATATCCCATGCACAGTTAAGGAGGAATGTGCCGCCGTCAACCAGTTCCTGTACCATATTGTATTTGTCAATATATGCAGGATTGTGGCAGGCAACAAAATCTGCCTGGTGGATAAGGTAAGTGGATTTGATCGGCTTCTTGCCGAAGCGGAGGTGGGACATCGTTACACCGCCGGACTTCTTGGAATCGTAATCAAAGTATGCCTGTGCATACATATCAGTGTTGTCACCGATGATCTTGATGGAGTTCTTATTGGCGCCGACCGTTCCGTCCGCTCCGAGGCCCCAGAACTTGCAGGTCGTCGTGCCTTCGGGTGTCGTAACTACAGGCTCTCCTTCTTCCAGGGAACGATTGGTCACATCATCGATGATGCCGATGGAGAAGCGTTTCTTCTCTGTGTTGTTAAACGTCGCAATGATCTGAGTCGGGGTGCAGTCCTTGGAACCCAGGCCGTAAATGCCGGTATATACCGGAATCTGGTCGAACTTCGTGAACTTAAGAGCCGTAACGACATCGAGATACAGCGGCTCGCCGAGGGAACCCGGCTCCTTGGTGCGGTCGAGAACGGAGATCTGCTTCACGGAATCCGGAAGGGCATTCACAAGGGCATCCGCACAGAACGGACGGTACAGACGGACTTTTACGACGCCGACTTTGCGTCCCTGTGCATTCAGATAATCGACCGTTTCTTCGATCGTGTCGCAGACAGAACCCATTGCAATGATTACATGCTCGGCATCCTCTGCTCCATAGTAGTTGAAAAGCCTGTAATCGGTGCCGATCTTTTCGTTGACCTTATCCATATACTTCTGGACGATTGCCGGAAGAGCCTCGTAGAAGCTGTTCTGCGTTTCCCTGTACTGGAAATAGACATCGGGATTCTGTGCCGAACCCATCTGGCAGGCATGGCTCGGGTTCAGGGAATTTGCCTTGAATGCTTCGATCGCATCCATCGGCGCAAGATCTTTCAGATCTTCATAATCCCATATTTCAATCTTCTGGATCTCATGAGAGGTACGGAACCCGTCGAAGAAATTGATAAACGGAACCTTTCCTTCCAGAGCTGCGCAGTGCGCAACCGGGGTAAGGTCCATGACTTCCTGAACGGAAGATTCGCAAAGCATTGCCGCGCCGGTCTGGCGGCAGGCATATATATCGGAGTGGTCACCGAAAATGGAAAGCGCATGAGTGGCAAGCGCTCTTGCAGATACATTGAAGACAGCCGGAAGCTGTTCACCCGCGATCTTATAAATGTTCGGGATCATAAGAAGGAGTCCCTGGGAAGCCGTATAGGTGGTCGTCAGCGCGCCGGCTGCAAGTGAACCGTGTACCGCGCCGGCTGCTCCGGCTTCGGACTGCATTTCCGTGATCTGCACTTCTCTTCCAAAAATGTTTTTCCGGCCTGCAGTAGCCCACTCATCCGTGGATTCAGCCATCGGTGAGGAAGGCGTGATCGGATAGATCGCCGCAACGTCGGTGTACGCATAGGAAGCATGAGCCGCCGCGGTATTACCATCCATGGTTTTCATTTTTCTTGCCATTATTGCATCCTCCTTGCAATTAAAAAAAGAGTTTTCCGATATTCACAGCATACAGCTGATAAATACCCGATACATTCTTTTGTCCCTATTAAAAAGATTATACACAAGCCGATTTTCCTTGTAAATAACGGTGAACGAAAAAAGAAATCCTTAAACTATACAAAAAAGTATATGTATTGATTAATCTAAAAGTTAGGTATACGCGTATACAAGCAAAAAAAAGATACTGCAGTTCTGCTATGAATCTGCAGTATCTTTCAGAACAAATATCCTTTTCCGCCTGTTTCTACAGGCAGTCCGTAACGACCGCCTGAATGGTCTTCCTTCCTTTATAGCTGTTAACGGCCGGATAATAGGCGATGCAGAGAGGTGTTCCCTCTTCCGCTCTCTTTTTCAGCTTATCGATATTCCGGAAACAAATGCCTTCGATCTCTGCACCGTATCGATCGCGAAGTTTCATTTTCAGAACATTCTCATTCTTTCCGAGAATACGGATATTGCCGGCCGAAATCTCCCTGTCGGCAAACAGCGGTTTTTCATTTCCCTTTCCGAACGGTCTGAGCAGCTCGAATTCTTCGATCAGGTCTTCCCTGAGATAGGCCAGCGGAAGCTGCATGTCAAGATGCAGCACAGGTTCCAGGTCTTTATCGGTAAGGGTGCAGAGTTCATTGAGCCGGATTCGGAACTTTTCCGCATTCTCTTTCTTCATGGAAAGGCCGGCCGCCATAGGGTGCCCGCCGAATTTATCCAGGAGATCCCCCGCTTTTACCAGTTCATCGTACATCGAATACTGCTCGACAGATCTTCCGGAGCCCTTGATCCCCTCTTCCGAATCCGTAAGGACAAAGGCCGGCTTGTTATACCGTTCCCGGAGCCTTCCGGCGATGATCCCCGCAAGGCTTTCGTGGGTATCCTCCAGATAAACGACCAGGACCCGGTCTTTCCCCAGCTCTGATTGCTCCAGGATCGAAACAGCCTTTTCCAGGCCTTCCTCGGTCATGGTCTTTCTCATTTCATTCAGTTCTCGAAGCCTTGCAGCCAAAATCAGCGCGTCTTCCCGCGCTTCGGTACACATCAGCCTCAGCGCCTGCTCCGCTGTCTCCAGCCTTCCGCTCGCGTTCAGGCAGGGGCCCAGGACAAAACCGATATGATACGGATCGACCGCATTCTTCTCCAGCCCGCATTTTTCGATCAGGGCGCAAAGACCGGTATGCTTTGTTTCATGCAGCCTTTTGAGCCCTTCCTTCACAATCAGCCGGTTTTCATCTTTCAGATCCACAATATCGCCCACGGTCGCGATCGCCGCAAATTCCAGAAAAGCGTACTTTTCCTCATCTTCAAATCCGGCCATATCATAGAGTGCACAGACCAGCTTCCATGCCACAGCCGCCCCGCACAGTTCTTTATACGGATATCCGCAGCCGGGCTGCTTCGGATCGATCACGGCGTCCGCCTCCGGAAGGATATAGCGGCGCTCCTCTTCGGTATCCTCGTACGGAACATTGTGATGATCGGTGACAATGACGGACATTCCCATCTCCTTTGCCATCCTGATCTGCTCAACTGCCGAGATCCCGTTATCGCAGGTCACGATCGTGTCCACACCTGCCGCGAAAGCCTCCCGTATCAGATTCTCATTCAGGCCGTACCCGTCCCGGATCCGTTCCGGGATCGCATAGTCCGCATCCGCGCCAAGCTCTTTCAAAGCGGTCAGCAGGATGTAAGTCGACATGATCCCGTCAATATCATAGTCCCCGATGATCCGTATCCGGCTGCCTTCATCAATCTTTTCCAGTAGAAGATCGGCTGCCTTTTCACAGTCTTTCAGGTCATAGGGCGAATAAAAATCGGCGGCGGAAGCATGGAGATACTTTTCGATCTCCCCGTCACCGACCACATCCCTGTTGCGTATGAGCCGCGCTGTTACCTTGTCAATGCCAAAGCGTGAGGATATTTCATTAAAATCCCCACGCTTTGCAGATATCATCCATTTAGCCATTTACTTTTTCCTGGTACCGGTTTCATACTTCTTTCTGCTGAAAACGTACCACAGGTTGCCCGTGACAAAGATCGACGAGAACGCACCTGCGATCAGTCCGATGATGATCGGCAGAGAGAAATCCCGGATCGACGGTACACCAAGAATGAACAGGACGAAGATCGTAATGAACGTCGTCAGGTTCGAATAGATGCTTCGGGTCAGTGTCTGCGAGATCGAAGCATTTACGATCGTCTTGAGATCCGTACCGGCCATGATCTTTAAGTTCTCACGGATACGGTCGAAGATAACGATCGTTGCGTTGATGGAATAACCGAGGATCGTCAGCATTACCGCAATAAACGAGCTGTTGACCGAAAGCTTAAACCAGCAGTAGAACGCGAGCACGACACAGAGGTCGTGGATCAGCGCAATGATCGCACTGGATGCAAAACGGATATTCCGGAATCTCAGCCAGATATAGAGCAGCATGCAGATAACCGCAATAATGACCGCCCGGACCGCATTGACCCGCATTTCCCCGCTGATCGTCGAAGAAATGTTCTCCGTCTGAATATTGTCCTTTTCGATCGCCGGATAGGCAGCGACGAGATCTTCGTCGAGCTGTTTCCTCTGCTCCTGGCTCAGTTCGTTCGTCTTGATAACGACCTGTGTACTGCCGGTCACCTGCTGGAATGTGATATCGGTATCACCGGTGACATTGGAAACGATCGGTTTTACTTCGGTCTCGAGCTGTTCCAGCGTCTTCTCCTCACCGAAATCGACCGTCGTCGAAGTTCCTCCTACAAAATCCAGACCGTAATTCATGGTCTTTCCGATCGTTGCATTATCGTAAATCATTCCGATCGGCGCAAGCAGGATCAGGACGATCGCGATTGCAAAGAGCAGTTTTCTCTTATCGACAAAATTGAACATCCGGTGGTCTTTGACCTTGGTATACGCACCGACCTTGCGGATCCCGCATCCGTACAGGGAATAGCTGATGATCCGGGAGATCACAAGGGACGAGAACATGGAAAGCACGATACCTAAAGCAAGGGTAACGGCAAAGCCGCGGATGCTTCCTGTTCCGAGAACGTACAGGACCGCTGCCGCGATCAGAGTCGTAATGTTGCTGTCGAAAATTGCCGAGAACGCCTTTTTAAAGCCTTCCTGAAGAGTGCCGAGCAGGCTTCTTCCGGCAAAAAGTTCCTCCCGTACACGGGCATATATAATAACGTTCGCATCCACGGCCATACCGATCGTCAGGATAACGCCGGCGATACCGGGAAGGGTAAGCGTCACTTCAAACGCATTGATCAGAAGCAGGTCAAGCAGCGCAAAGAGGTAAAGAGCCCATGCTGCCGCAATACCGGAAACACGGTAAACAAGGATCATGAAGAGCATTACAAGGATAATGCCGATGATACCGGCCTTCAGGCTGGTGCTTAAAGCTTCCTGTCCCAGCGATGCTCCGACAACATTTGAATAGATCTCTTCCAGTTCCAGGGAAAGAGAACCGATACGGATATAAGCCGCCAGTTCCTTGGCTTCATCCAGATCCGCCATTCCCTCGATCTGGCACTGGCCGCCGGTGATCACGCTGCGCACATAAGGAGCGCTGACGACCTGGCCGTCATAGACGATCGCGATCCGCTTGTTCAGGTTCTCCGCCGTAATCGTGGCCCACTCCGAAGACGCTTCCGGTGTAAGGGTAAGGGATACAACATATTCTCTGAGTCCGGTGGTATTGTTGGTATATGTCAGTCCTTCCGCATCCGCGATGGCCGTTCCTTCCATTACGACATTTCCTTCTTCGTCCTGGAATTCCAGCGCACCCGGTTTGCCGAGCTCTTCCAAAATGGCATTGGCATCGGAAACACCGGGGATCTCAACACAGATACGGTTGGTTCCCTGCTGATATACCTGGGATTCGGTGCTGTACTGCTCTACCCTCTGCTGGAGTTTCCAGATGGTATCATCCAGATCTTCCTGAGACGGATTGGCTTCTACGGTCTGATAGGTGATGCTCACACCGCCCGAAAGGTCAAGGCCGGTATGGATATTCCTTACAGAGCCGCTCGCGTTCGGTCCGAATCCGAATAGCGCAGTGTATGTAAGCAGCACGGTAACCGCGGCAAGCAGGATCAGTGCCACTATACTTCTGGTCTTTTTCATTGGTTTCAACCCCTTCTTATTAATCATCGGCCAAGGCCGCTTTTATCATCAATGCGCATTCTACTCTTTTTTTCTGAAGTACGCAACCGATCTTATAGGCACCGGAAATATCTCCGGTATAATTGAATGCATTTGCCGCGCAGCCCCCGCTGCAGTAGTATCGGGCAAAGCAGTCTGAACATTCGGGCTTGGTATAGACGCTGCAGGCAGCGAACTTTTCCCGGATATCCTCTCTTTCGATCCCGTTCCAGATGTCGCCCATGCGGAAAGCTTTATTTCCGACGAACTGATGGCAGGGATACAGGTCTCCCTCGGGAGTGACCGCCATGTATTCGGCTCCCGAGCCGCAGCCCGATAGCCTTTTATAGACGCAGGGCCCGCCTTCCAGGTCGATCATGAAATGGAAAAAGTTAAACCCGCGCCCTTCTTTTTCTCTTTTCAGCATTTCCTGCGCAAGCCGGTCGTATTCCGCGCAGATCCTGTCCAGGTCCTGTTCTTTGATCGCATAGTCCATGCTTTCTTCTGCAACGACAGGCTCCACGGAAATCTGTTTGAAGCCTTCGTCTGCCAGATGGAGGACATCCGCGGCAAAATCTGTATTGTAATGCGTAAACGTTCCGCGGACGTAATAATTGGACTGGTTTCTGGATTCCGCAAACTTTTTAAATTTCGGAAGGATCAGGTCATAGCTTCCCGCACCCCTGCTGAAAGGACGCATCCGGTCATTGACCTCCCGTCTCCCGTCGATGCTCAGAACGACATTGCCCATTTCCCGATTGCAGAACTCCATGATCTCGTCATTGAGCAGCACGCCGTTTGTGGTAAGGGTAAAACGGAACTTCTTGTTCGCTTCCTTTTCACGGGCTCTTCCGTACCGTACCAGTTCCTTTACCGTCTCCCAGTTCAGAAGAGGCTCTCCGCCAAAGAAATCCACTTCCAGGTTGACGCGGCTTCCCGACTGTTCGATCAGATAATCCAGCGCTTTTTTCCCGACTTCCGGACTCATTAAGGAGCGGGGACCGTTGTATTCGCCTTCACCGGCAAAGCAGTAACGGCAGGAAAGATTGCAGTCATGGGAAACATGAAGGCACATTGCCTTAAGGACAGGTTTTCTGTCCATAAAATGTGTAATGATCTGCTTATATGGATCTTCGGAAAAAAGCATCCCCTCGGACCGGAGTTCTTCGATCTCCGAACAGGCTTCTTCAATATCCTGCAAAGAATATGCCCCCGGATGAGCTTTTTCAAAACTCACCGGGGTAAAATCCTTGTCTGATATCATGTCCTCGAGGATGTGATAGACCAGCTCGTCGACGATATGAACAGAACCGCTGTTTTCATCGAGAGCTATATTATATCCGTTGTTTTTATATAAATGAACCACTGTCTATGTCCCGCCCGGCCGTGACCTGAAAAGAATTATTTCTTATTCTCGCAGGTCTGGTTTCCTACGGTACAGGAAGTCTTGCATGCAGACTGGCAGGATGTCTGGCATTCTCCGCAGCCGCCTTTTTTCACAGTGTTCTGAAGATTCTTTGTATTGAGAGTTTTAATATGTTTCATGATAAAGCTCCTTTCAGCGTGGAATTCTCGATATCCAAAAGATTATATCATAGTGTTTTATGCTTCGCAAGGAGCGTTTTCACCATATCCGTAGGGATTCTTCTTCTGCCAGTTCCAGGAGTCGGCGCACATTTTTTCAATATCGAATTCGGTCGAGAATCCGAGGATCTTCCTGGCCTTTTCGGGATCACAGTACGATACGGGAATGTCTCCGGCTCTTCGCGGCCTGAATTCCATAGGCAGTTTTTTCCCGCAGGCATTCTCAAAAGCATGAAAGACTTCCAGTACACTGTATCCTCTTCCCGAACCCAGGTTGAAGATCTCTGTCCCGTTCTGATCTTTCATATGATCCAGCGCCATAACATGGCCTCGTGCCAGATCACAGACATGGATGTAATCGCGGATACAGGTTCCGTCCGGCGTATCATAATCGTTTCCGAAAACGCCGAGGCATTCCCTCCTTCCCACAGCCACCTGTGCAATGTAGGGAAGCAGGTTGTTCGGGATTCCTTTCGGATCTTCTCCGATCAGCCCGCTTTCATGCGCTCCGATCGGATTGAAATACCGCAAAAGAGTCACTTTCCATCTTTCATCCGCCGCGGCTATGTCCGTCAGTATCTGCTCGATCATCCATTTTGTCCAGCCGTAGGGATTGGTGCAGACCCCTTTCGGGCAGTCTTCCCCAAGCGGCATCCTGTCGGGTTCCCCGTAGACTGTAGCAGACGAACTGAAGATCAGAGAGAATACGCCGTGTTTCTTCATGCATTCGGTCAGAGTCAGCGTTCCGCTGATGTTGTTGCTGTAGTATTCCATCGGTTTCTGTACCGATTCGCCTACTGCCTTAAACCCTGCGAAATGGATTACCGCTTCCGGTTTTTCGACCTCAAAGACCTCATCAAGTTCTTTTTTGCAGCAGATGTTTACCGGGTAGAAACCCGGTCTTTTGCCGGTGATCTGTTCGATCCGGTCCAGAACAACAATGCTGGAATTGGACAGATCGTCAACGATCACCGCCTCGTATCCTTCCTCCAGAAGCCTGACGCAGGTATGGCTCCCGATGTATCCTGCTCCTCCGGTAACCAGTATTTTCATAATTCTCCTTTTTTCCACTCTGATTCAGGTGTCCTGCTGTATCGGATCATTTCAGTTTTTCCGCTTTCCGGATCGAAGCCCGAACAGCGTTCATCGCTGCCGAACGAAAAGCTGAATCTTCGAGAACATTGATTCCTTCGATCGTCGTTCCGCCCGGTGAAGTGACTTCATCCTTCAGCGCTGCCGGATTCTTTCCGGTCTTCAGCACCATTTTTCCGCTGCCGGCAACCGCCTGGGCAGCAATCTTATAGGCCAGTGCCCTGGGCATTCCTTCCGCAACGGCTCCGTCCGCCAGTGCTTCGATGAAAAGATAGGTAAAGGCCGGTGTTGATCCGCCGAGGGCAAGTGCAATGTCCAGCTGCTTCTCTTCTACGGATACGGTAACGCCCAGACAGGAAAAGATCTCTGTAACCATGTTCAGCTTATCCGGAGCCGTGAGTACATTCGCACAGATCGCCGTCATTCCTTCGCCTACGGAAAGCGGGGTGTTCGGCGCTGTCCGGATCAGGGCCAGAGGCCCTCCGAACTGCTCGCTGAACCAGTCGAAACTTTTCCCGGGAGACATCGCAATAAAAGTTTTCCCGGCCCGGTCGACATCCCGGATCTCCGCGATCACCTTTTCAAGGATCTGCGGCTTGACGGCCAGAAAGATCATATCGGATCTCTCCGCGACTTCCCTGTTATCGGCCGCGAGACCGATCTGAAGCTCTTCTGCAATATATTTCTTCGTGAGCTCACTTGCCGCGGAAGCAATCAGGTGCGCCCTTCCGACAAGTTTGTTCTCGATCATTCCGTTGATTATGGCTCTGGCCATATTTCCGCAGCCGATAAAACCGATCATTCTGCGTTTCCCCCTTTTTCTGTCTTCTATGAAAAGTGTTGGCCGGATTCTGCAAGGCCGGCCAACAGGACTATTTCCGATATTTTCCGATATCAGCGGCTCATCATCCGAAAGAAATACTTCCCTGATAAGATCCGCTCTGGTTTACAGCTACGAACGTCCTTCCTCTGCTGAGCTGCAGCGGTGTTCCGTCCTGAAGGGTATAATGGTATACATCATACGGTCCGTTTTTATACCAGTGGATCGGTACAGCTCTTCCGTAGGTAAAATAGAATCCCGGACCTTCCGTCAGTTCGATCGTCAGATGCTTGCCGTCCTCCTGAAGGTAGGTATTCGCCTCGATTTCAATTACGTTGGCAAACGGGACCCGGTCGGCATAGTTGTCCAGATATTCTTCGCCGTACTGGCTCATATAATAAGAAGCTGTTTCATCCTCGAAATGGAAGGAAGTCGTTTTTCCGCCCGCATAGACGATTTCGATCGAACGGGCTTCTCCGGTGACCTGGCTGTATGCTTCATCCGAAAAGGCAAGGCCATAGGAGATATCGTATCCTTCCTCATGGTCGGTCCGGTAACCTACCGCAGCGGGCGATGCCGCAATAACACTTCCGACAGCCATCAGGCTGTGCTCGTTGCCGAGGTTCGCGCTTCTCCAGGAATCGCGGTAAAAGGCATCGGGAAGGTAGCCGCCCACCATCTGGTCGATATCCTGCATTCCGTAAGCAGCGATCAAACCTATCGCCTCATCTGAGTTGCCGCAGTGCACCAGGAAAGCGTCGTATCCCAAAGCGGTTTCGACATTATAAGCACGCGCAGAACGGATCGAGCCGATGACCGGTACGTTTTCCGGATCCGCAAAGAAAACCATCATCCGGGTGATCCCGCCCTCGTCCATCAGCTCCATGATCATGTCAGACTGAGAGGTCCCCACATGCGGCATGGCAACCGATATATTGTTGCACATAAAAGCAAACGGTCTTTTTCCGGATATATCCTTCTCCATGGGAAGGCCTGTGAGCGGATTTGTATTTCGAAGATCCGGAGTCGGCTCCGGAGTCGGTGTCGGAGTAGCGGTAGCGGTCGGTTTCGGGGTTGCGGTCTTTGCCGGTGCTGCCGTTGCCGACGGTGTCGGTGCCGCCGTTGCTTCTTTTACTGCCGGTGTCGGAGTTGGAGCCGGAGCTTCGGCAGCCTCTTCTTTGCCGCAGGCCTGGAAAAGAAGAAGCACCATCATTGATGCCATGATCAGTGTTATTATCTTCTTCATAGTTCATACTCCCTCATTTGATCCGTTAAAATCGTTTTTATATTGTAACATTTGTTTAATGTTTCCGCAATATTCGGAAGTGCTTTAATCTTTCTTTTTTTGCTCCCATGCTCCTTTTCTTTCGTTTACCGTGCACTTTTTTACGTCCGCAGAATAAGCAGTCTGCAACAACCGCAACTGCGCACTTGTTTTTTTTCAGCAATTGACATATTATTATGGAAGGGTAAGAAAGCCCTTTTTTTGTAGCCTGTACTGCAGAAAAGCATTTCTTTCCTTTATTGGATTCATTAATACAAAACTCAAGTTGAAAGGAAATCACATGAAAGGATTTGTCTCTGTTCAGGAAGCTGCAGCCATGGTCAAAGACGGTATGACCATCATGGTTGGCGGATTTTTAGGCTGCGGGAATCCGTATCTTCTTATTGAAGAAATCTTAAAAAACGGCACCAAAGATCTTACGGTAATAGCCGACGACAGTCCGAGGACAGGCCGCGGGCTTGCAAAGCTTATAGATAACAGACGGGTAAAAAAGCTCATCACATCACATGTAGGACAGAACCCCAACGTTGCGCGCCAGACAGAAGAAGGTTTTCTCGACCTTGACCTGCTCCCGCAGGGCACACTGGCGGAAATGGTCCGGGCCGGCGGAGCCGGACTCGGAGGAATCCTGACCCGCACAGGCGTTAATACCATCGTTGAAGAAAGTCCCTGGACTCACTCCAAAATCAACATTGACGGAGTCGATTATCTTCTCATGAAACCTCTCCACGCGGAGATCGCCCTTGTCACGGCGTATAAAGTCGACAAGGCCGGAAACGGCTGGTGCCGCGGCACAACCCGCAATTTCAACGAGCTCATGCCTATGGCCGCTGATCTTGTCATCTGCGAAGCCGATACTGTTGTGGAGATCGGCGAAATAGAGCCTGAGAACGTTATGATCCAGGGAATGCTTGTAGACTACGTTGTAAAGGGGGAGCCGAGATGATCACGATGACAAGAGAAGAAAAAGTCGAAACAATCGCAAAGCGTGCGGCAAGGGAACTGCATAACGGCGATGTCGTCAACCTCGGAATAGGTATCCCTACTTATACTTCAAACTACCTTCCCGAAGGAGTAACCGTCATTCTTCACGCGGAGCTTGGCCATGTTGGAGCCGGTCCCGCACCGGAACCCGGACATGAAGATTATTACTGCGCCAATGCCAGCGGAAACCCTTCCTCTCCGCTGCCCGGCAGTTCCTACGTTAACAGCGCTACTTCTTTCGCCCTGATCCGCGGCGGCCATGTCGATGCCTGTATCCTCGGCGCGCTCCAGGTCGATACAGAAGGCAATATCGCGAACTGGATCGTTCCCGGAAAGGTAATGCCCGGCATGGGAGGCGCCATGGACCTGGTCGTAGGCGCCAAACACGTCGTGGTAGCCATGGAGCATACCGCAAAAGGCGATATAAAGATCATGAAGAAGTGCACCCTGCCGCTTACCGGAGCAAAATGTGTCGACAGGATCGTGACTGAGATGGCGGTTATCGATGTAACCGACAAAGGGCTGGTCCTTATAGAATACAACCCGAAATTCACGATTGAAGAGATCCAGGCCAACACCGAAGCTGAACTGATCCTGGCCGATGACCTTAAACCGATGATCACGGAAGTATGACTCCGGTAACCCCGGTCATGAAAAAAAGAGACTGCCTGTGCAGTCTCTTTTTTAACGGACACAAATCCTCAGGCGATACCCTTGAATACGTAACCTTTTTCTTCGATCACCGCTTTAAAAGTCTCCTCCGGGATTTCTTTTTCAACCTGAACGACCACTTCATTTTTGTCATGATCCGCCGCGGCGCTGACAACTCCGTCGATCGCCTCCAGGCCTTTCTTAACATTCGCCTCGCAGTGCTGGCACATCATTCCTTCTACATTAAGTTTGATTTCTGACATCGCAGTTCCTCCTGTTTCTGTATTATTCTCCGGTTCGCATCCGCGGTCTTCCGCAAGAAGCGGACCCGTTATTCTGTTCTTTGCCGTTCGGCTGTTCGCAGGGTCATACATCCTGAAAAAGTTCAGTCTCAGAGCGTTCATGCATACGCAGAAGCTGGAAAGGCTCATAGCCGCCGCTCCGATCATGGGGTTTAAGGTCCAGCCGAATGCCGCCACATAGCAGCCTGCTGCCAGCGGGATCCCGATCACATTGTAGAAGAATGCCCAGAACAGGTTCTGATGGATGCATCTCAGTGTCTGACGGCTGAGCCGAACAGCTGCAGCGGCATCGGTCAGCCTGCTCTTCATCAGCACGATATCTGCTGCATCGATGGCAACATCCGTTCCTGCCCCGATGGCAATTCCGATATCCGCCTTGGTAAGTGCCGGGGCATCGTTGATTCCGTCCCCGACCATGGCTGTCTTCCCATGCTCCATCAGCTTACGGATAACTGCTTCCTTACCGTCGGGAAGGACCCCTGCTGCCACTTCGTCGACACCGGCGATCCGTCCTACCGCTGCTGCAGTGCGTTCATTATCCCCCGTAAGCATGACTACATACATGCCCATATCCTTCAGCTGGGATATGGCTTCCGCAGAATCCTCTTTGATCATATCCGCAACGGCAATCACACCGATCAGCCTGTCTCCTTTCCGGAAGTACAGCGGTGTCTTTCCGTTTCCGGCCAGTTCATCGGCTTTCCGGATAACCTTTTCTTCGATTTCAATACCTTCCGACACAAACCGGAGATTTCCCGCCATTGCCCTGCTTCCGTCCACGAAACAGGTGATCCCGTTCCCGGAAACAGCTTCGAACCCGGATACTTCGATCGGTATGATCCCGCACTCTCCCGCTTTTGCTGTCACCGCTTTTGCCAGCGGATGCTCGCTTTTCGCTTCGCAGGACGCTGCGAAAATCAAAAGCTCTTCATCGGTCGTACCGTCCAGGGGAATAATATCCGTAACCTCCGGTTCCCCTCTGGTGATGGTGCCGGTCTTATCCAGCGCAACGATCTGTGTGCGGCCGGTTTCCTCCATCACAGCCGAGTTTTTAAACAGTATCCCGTTTTTCGCACCCATGCCGTTGCCGACCATGATCGCCACCGGCGTTGCCAGGCCCAGTGCGCAGGGGCAGCTGATGACCAGAACGGATATCCCCCTTGCCAGCGCATAGCCCGGTGTCTGTCCGACCAGCAGCCATACAAGGATCGTGACGGCGGCGATCGCGATAACGACCGGCACGAAAATGCCGGAGACCTTATCCGCGATCCGCGCGATCGGCGCCTTCGTGGCCGCCGCGTCGCTGACCATCTGGATGATCTGTGAAAGCGTGGTGTCGTTTCCGACCCGGGAAGCCTGACATTTCAGAAAGCCGGAAGTATTGATCGTAGCGGCGGAGACCGGACTGCCCTCTTCTTTATCAACCGGTATGCTCTCGCCGGTAAGGGCTGCCTCATTCACCGCGCTGACGCCCTCCAGGACAAAACCATCCACCGGTATATTCTCGCCCGGCCGGACAACAAAGATATCCCCTGCCCTTACCTGATCGATCGGAACCGTAACTTCTTTTCCTTCGCGCACGAGTACTGCGGTCTTCGGAGCCAGTTTCATCAGGCTTTTCAGGGCATCCGTTGTACGTCCTTTGGACATGGATTCCAGCATCTTTCCGACTGTGATCAGGGTCAGGATCATGGCCGCGGATTCAAAATAGAATTCATGCATGAAGCCCATGACTGCTTCATGGTCCCCCCGGACCTGGGCCCCGGTCATGGCAAAAAGAATATAAACGCTCCAGCCGAAAGAGGCCGCCGCGCCAAGCGCCACCAGTGTATCCATATTGGGGGAACGATGGATCAGGCCCCGGAAACCGCTGATGAAGAATTTCTGGTTGATGACCATAACGATCGCCGCAAGAAGCAGCTGGACGATCCCCATCGCTACATGATTATCATTAAAGAAAGCAGGCAGCGGCCATCCCCACATCATATGGCCCATGGAAAAATACATCAGGATCAGAAGGAAGACGACCGACCAGATCAGTCTTTTCCGGATCACCGGCGTTTCCGTATCCTTTAAGTCGTCCGTACCCGGTGCTGCTGCAGCAGGATCCGCTGTCTTCAAAGACGCACCATAGCCGGCTTTCTCAACTGCAGCGATGATCGCTTTCGGGTCCACGCTTCCTTCCACGCCCATGGAATTGGTCAGCAGGCTTACCGCGCAGGAAGTGACTCCGGGGACGCTCCCCACAGCCTTTTCCACGCGTGCCTGACAGGCGGCACAGGTCATTCCGGTTACCGTATATTTGTCCATAAATCGTATTCTCCAATCCAGCTTCTATCTTAACAGAGCACCGCAAAGCAGGCAAACAGTTTTAGGAGTACAGTTTATAAACGAAATGTTACATATTGAACCATTTTCCCGAAGCACTTTTTACATACCGGAAGCCGAAGAAAAGAACGGCCAGAAGTGCGATGGTCAATACCGCCGTGGCAATGACCGCCGGATAGGGAAAAGTATTTACGCCTTTGGCAACTGCGATCAGCTGCAGAAAGGCACAGAGAACATCAAAAAACAGATAAATGACAACATCTTCGAACCTTAATTTCGACAGGATGCCGATCAGCACCGTTGTAATGAACAGCCCGAGGATGGCCGAAGGAGCCACCCACTGCAGCGACCAGCCCGCAAAACCGAATTGCCGGTCGATAAACAAGCAGACAAGGATCCCGGCACAGACTTCTACCGTGATCAGCCGGATCAGATTATAACGATAATAAAAAACCAGCAGGGTGTCGATCCAGCCGATAACGGTCAGGGTAATGACAACAAGCGGCCAGCCGGTATTCAAAAAATAGAAAGCGACCAGCATGGCAATGATCAGCGATGCCGCCAGGAAAGTGAACAGTTTTACAAGTGATACCCTCTTGATCCTGTTGATGATCACCGGGAAGACATCCTGCTCCGGCTCTCCTGTCAGGTCGCCCCTGCAAAGCGGGCAGCATTGCTTGCTGCCGCGTATATCAATTCTGCATTTCGGACAATACTGCATTCGCTACCTCTTTTTCTTCTGTTTTCCGGCTGCCTCAGGTTTCGGGTCGGCCGGCTGTCTGTCACAGTCGTTTGTCGCCAGTTCCACCCGGATCCCGAGATCGGTCAGATATCTGAAAAAACCGGTTATGACGCTGCATTCCTCAAAGGAGCTGCAGAAGCCGAAGGCCATCCGGTCCTTATAGGTCGCCGTAGTAAGCTGTATGTTCAGGCTGGCCATAAACGGTGAAAACTGTTTGATATACTTTTCAAATGCTTCCGGGAATTCGATCACGCCGATATTGGATACCGAAGCAGTCACCCCGGTTCCCGCAATCGTCGACAGTCCTTGAACGCCCAGCTCCTTCAGGAACAGCGGAACCATTTTGATCCCTACATTCCGCTCATAGGCAGAATAGGCATTCATTGTCTTTTCGATGTTTTCTCTGGAAAGCTGCTCCTTAAAAGGCGCGCTTACCTTTGCAATGACTTCTTCGAGCGTCATATCCCGGCTTTCCGCCCGGATGATCACATTGATGACACCGAAAAAGTTTCTGGATGTGACCGAGGGGAAGAACCGCCGCAGATCGACCGGGATACTGATCGAAATGGGTTTTTTCAGATCCTTCATCGTCATTGCATCGATCACCGACTTTACAAACAGCGAGGTCATGAAAATACCGGCTGTCGTATGGAACCGATGAGCGGCAGCCAGGAACTCCTTCGCACTGACCGTCCCTTCGATCAGATGCATCTGCTCATTCTGGTCGCGCTGTCCTTTGATCTGATAGGCCCTTGTAGCCATGAAACGCTTAAGCTGGCCCTTTTGCTTGTTTTTTGTGTAATACCGACGAAAGGCATCGTCGGATTTTTCCACTGTGGAAGAACGGTCAGCACGGTCGGCTTTGGGGAGATCGTGGGCCAGCCGGAGATAATTGATGATGATCCTTCTTAAGAAGCGAAACGCCCCGGTCCCGTCCGCCAGGACATGGAACATCTCCAGATTGATCCTGTTATGAAAGTAGGTGACTTTATACAGAAGATTTCTTCTTCCAGGAAAATAGAGCGGTCCGCAGGCCGGCTGGTTGTCTTCTGTCACGACCGGCTGAATGTCCGTACCGTCCAGATAATACCAGAAAAGCCCTTTGCGAAGGACGCAGTTGAAATAAGGGAACTCCCTTAAAGCTTCATCGAGTGCAGCCTGAAGGAGCGTGCGGTCCACTTCCTCAAACAGTTCGCACGCGATACGGAATACCCTCGTATTGGCTCCCCTTGTCGTCCCCGGAATGATCTTAGCCGCGTTGTCAAGTTTATACCATTTGTTGCGTTCCAGTTCTGTCATAGTATGTATTATAGCAAACCACAATACTAAGAGCAAACACGGAAATACGGATCAGCCGGCCCCGAACTGTGCGTCCAGGATCTTATACAGTTCCTGATAGGGAGCTTCCGCTTCCCGGACAGTATTCCCAAACTCCATCACTTTCCCCGGAGTTTCGCTTCTCTTCCATTCCGGCAGTCCGTCCCCGTTCGGATCTCCGGAAGCAATAAAGTTCCTGTAATAGGTCAGCATGGCCCTGCTCAGCGCACGGTCGGCGTCGTCGTACAGTTTGGAGTCCTCCGGGATGTTGCCGTACAGATAGATCTCCTCCCCGGAATGCCAGGAACCGAGGCTGCCGTTTTCTTTTATGAAATGATAAACATATACCGGTATGTCATTTGCCAGCGCCTGACGTTCCCACCACCAGTGGCCGTACGTGAACAGCACCGCCGTATAGATATCTGCCCAGTTCCTCCGCGCCTGCTCGTTTGTTTCTGCAGGGTACAGCGCCAGGATCTGTGAAGCATACGGTTCGTCAAAGGCGTCCCGGATCTTCTTTTCGTAGTTCTTCAGGCTGGCATTGGAAAAGAGAATGAACGGCGCTCCTTCCTCCTGGTTGTATCCGTGCAGCTGGGCTTCTTCGTTGTGAATACCTTTTTCATAGGATTCATAAGGCGTTTTCTCAAGGACATATCCATCCACGGTGATATGATGATGGATGCTCATTTCTCCCACGATCTTTTCGGCAGGCAGCGCTCTTAATTCTTCTGCCGAAGCTGCCTTAAAACGCTCTTTTGTCTTCTCTCCCGCTTCGAACGCTTCCTCTAAAAGACGGAAGGAATGCGCCGGTTCCGGTGCCGTTACTGTAGAGCTCTCCCCCACTGCCCGGCGGAACAGCCCTCCGGCGAGCGGTGAAGTGCACAGCGCCGACACACAGGCGGAACCCGCGGATTCGCCTGCCAGTGTCACATTGTCCGGATCTCCCCCGAAGGCTTCGATATTATCCTGCACCCAATGCAGGGCCAGGATCTGATCCAGCAGGCCGTAATTGCCCGTAGTTCCGTTCGGTGACTCCGCTGCAAGCTCCGGATCCGCGAAAAAACCGAATACCCCCAGCCGGTAGCCCATATTAACGACAATAACTCCTTCTTTTGCAAGGCCTTCCCCGCTGTAGTCACGGTACCATGGCTGGCCGGTCTGAAGGGATCCGCCGTGCACATAAACCAGTACAGGGCAGTCTGAGACATCTCCTGCCGGCTTCCAGATATTCAGATACAGGGAATCCTCGCTGACCGGTTCCCGGTAATTGTCGGAAAGGGAGATCTTATAATCGTGAAATCCGATGATCCGGGTCAGGGAATTATAGATCGGCAGGTTTGTTACCTGCATGGACATCGGGGCAAAATGATCGGCCGCCAGCACACCGTCCCATCCGTCTGCCGGCTGCGGCTCTTTCCATCGGAGTTCTCCAATCGGAGGTCTGGCATAAGGGATGCAGGCATATACTTCTACCGATCCGTCTGCGTTCAGTACGCCGGTAAGATCGCCCTGCCTAGTATGAACAATATCGGTTACTCCGGCGCTTTTTCCGGGTACGGCCGGCGCAGGGCGCACGGGCGGCCAGGAGATCCGCAGGATCAGTACAAATACTGCGATCAGCCCGAGCCAGCCGATAAACCGTACGGCGTTTCTCTTTCCCTGCAGTACCCTGCTTCGAAAACAGATAAAGGCAGCAATCAGGGCTGCGGTAAGCACCCATCCCAAAACCGTATGCTTTCCAAGCTCCAGTACCGCAAAAAACAGGATCGCTGCGACCGCCAGCAGGATCTTCCAGCCGAATCCCGTTGTCTTTTTATCTTTATTAGTATCCATAAAATACCGCCCGGCTCTGAGATCATATTTCTTATAAACACGGTCAGTTTTGCACAAAAGCCGAAAGCTGTCAACGATGCCGATACAAAGAAGCCCGGCCCGGCTCTGTTCCGGATTCAGCCTTGACAAACGATCGGTAAAAAGGCAAAATATACAATGTATTTGCGGTGCGATCCGCAAATGTTTCCGAGCCTGAGGATCTAAGGGCAAAGACCTATGAGCTTCAGGCCGTGCGCAGGAAGTCATTCCTGCCAAAGAGATACACCGGAAACAGTGTATCTTTCCATGCTTGAGAAGGAAACAGCATTTTCACATTTTATCTGATATATTATTGTACAGTAATATGATGTGATCACAGCCGTCCCTCAGGCAGGGGCGGTCGTTTTTTTGCGTTCCGTCTCTGAAAAAAACAATTCAACATTTTCAGGAGGAAAAGAAAAATGAAGAAGAAACTCATTGCTCTGCTCACAGCCGCCGTGATGATATTGGCGCTCACGGCCTGCGCCGGACCGCCGGCATCAACTGCGGAATCTGCTGCAAAATCTGCGGTCTCAGAAGCAGCATCCACGGCAGCCGCTGAGGTATCCGAAGCCAAATCCGAGGCCGCTGCAGCGGTATCTGAAGCAAAATCCGAAGTCAAAGAAGCTGCATCGGAAATAAAATCCGAAGCAGCTGCCGAACCCGTCGAGATCCAGGTATTCATCGCAGCAAGTCTGAAAAACGTCATGACGGACATCGCAGCAAAGTACAACGAAAAGCACCCGGAAGTGACGATCACCTACAATGCAGACAGCTCCGGAAAGCTTCTTACACAGATCCAGGAAGGCTATGCCTGTGATATCTTCTTCTCTGCCGCACAGAAGCAGATGAATACCCTTGAAGAAGACGGACTTCTCGTGGAAGGAACACGTTCCGACGTTGTCAACAACCAGGTCGTCGTCGTGACACTTAAGGACAGCGGCACGGCTGTTACCGGCCTTGAGAATATCAGCCAGGCATCCAGCATCGCCCTCGCGGACGGAAGCGTTCCGGTCGGCAGATATACCCGTACCGCCCTTATGAACCTCGGAATCCTTGCGGAGACCGATGATCCCTCCGCGTACACAACCCAGGAAGTCTCGGAAGCGCTCGGCGGAGTTGAGATCAGCGAACAGGGCAACGTGAGCCAGGTTCTGACCGCTGTTGTGGAAGGCTCCTGCGAAGTCGGAACGACCTACTATTCCGACACATACGGATTTGAAGACAAACTCGATATTCTCGAGACCGTAAGCTATGATCTTACCGGAAACGTTATTTATCCGATCTCCATGGTCGTAAACGATGAAGCAACTGAGGCCGAGACCGCTGCAGCCGCAGACTTCCTTGCGTTCGTAACGTCTGACGAAGCAAAGGAAATCTTCGACAGCTATTATTTCGATACCGATCTGGATTCCGGCAGCGCTGCTTCCGCATCCGCAGCAGCTCTTGAGCCCGCAGAGATCCAGGTGTTCATCGCTGCCAGCCTGAACACCGTGATGACCGACCTCGCTGCAAAATACAATGAGATCCATCCCGAAATCAAGATCACTTACAATGCGGACAGCTCCGGAAAGCTTCTTACACAGATCCAGGAAGGCTATGCCTGCGATATCTTCTTCTCCGCCGCACAGAAGCAAATGAACACCCTTGAAGACGACGGACTTCTTATAGAAGGCACCCGTTCGAACGTTGTCAACAACCAGGTCGTCGTCGTAACCCTTAAAGACAGCGGCACGGCTGTAACCGGTCTTGCGGATATCGGCAATGCATCCAGCATCGCCCTTGCGGACGGAAGCGTACCGGTCGGCAAATATACACGTACTGCACTTATGAACCTCGGAATCCTTGCAGAGACCGACGATCCTTCCGCATACACTACCCAGGAAGTATCGGAAGCGCTCGGCGGAGTTGAGATCAGCGAACAGGGCAATGTAAGCCAGGTTCTGACTGCTATTGTGGAAGGTTCCTGCGAAGTCGGAACGACTTACTATTCAGACACCTACGGCTACGAAGACAAGCTCGATATTCTCGAGACTGTAGGCTATGACCTTACCGGAAACGTTATTTACCCGATCTCCATGGTCATCAACGATGAAGCAGACGAAGCCGAGACCGCCGCTGCGGCAGACTTCCTTGCCTTCATAACATCCGATGAAGCAAAGACCGTCTTTGACAGCTATTACTTCGATACCGACGTAGAATAAATCGTCCTTCAGGCAGCTTAAGCCTGAACTTTCACGGGGATCTGCCTCATGGAAACGCAGATCCCCGTTGTATTCTGACTGCTCAGGATATATCATACTGCTGTCAGCAAATATCAGAAAACCTGAACCAGATCATCTGATACGGAGGCGTGTCCTTATGAGCGAAATCATCGATATACTGAAAGGTCTCGACTGGAGTCCCCTGTTCATTTCATTAAAGACAGGCGTCGTCGCGACTGTAATATCCTTCTTTCTCGGGATCTTTGCCGCCCGCAAAGTCATTAAGCGGAGCCCCGGCACAAAGTCTGTCCTGGACGGGATCCTCACTCTTCCGATGGTACTGCCTCCGACAGTCGCAGGTTTTTTCCTTCTGCTGCTCTTCAGTAAAAGACGTCCCCTGGGTATGTTCCTGTACAATACCTTTGATATCAAGGTCGTCCAGTCCTGGCTCGGCTGCGTCATCGCCGCCACGGTCATTGCCTTCCCCCTGATGTACCGAAACGCAAGAGCCGCCTTTGAGCAGGTCGATATCAACCTGGTCTATGCCGCAAGGACCCTCGGCATCCCCGATTCACAGATTTTCTGGAAGGTGGTTCTTCCTACTGCCAGCCCCGGCGTTATTTCCGGCACGATCCTTACTTTTGCCAGAGCGCTCGGCGAATACGGGGCCACGTCCATGCTGGCGGGAAACATTCCCGGCAAAACGGCTACGATATCGCAGCGTATCGCCATGGTCATACAGGACGGAGACTATAAGACAGCCGGTATATGGGTCATCATCGTCATGCTGATCGCCTTCGTTATCATCTTCCTGATGAACCTTATCTCGTCCAGGCATATGAAGCATGTTGAACGCTGGTAATATGCCATTTGTCTTATCAGCCGGACCGGACAACGGATATACTGTACCAAAGCAGCAAACTGGAGCATGTAATGGATATAAACATTAAGATCAAAAAGAAACTGAACAACTTCGATCTGGATATCGATCTTGAGAGCAGCGATAAGCGCATAGGGATCCTCGGCGCATCCGGCTGCGGAAAAAGCATGACCTTAAAAGCCATAGCCGGGATCATCGCTCCGGACAGCGGTCTTATCAATATCGGCGGTAAAGAATTCTTCAACAGTGATAAAAAGCTGAATATTGCCCCGCAGAAGCGGCGTATCGGATATCTGTTCCAGAACTATGCCCTCTTTCCGACCATGACTGTCGTCCAGAATATTGCTTCCGGACTTCACGGCAGCAAAGAAGAAAAAGCCAAACGTGTTTCGGAAATGATCACCCGTTTTCATCTGGAAGGACTCGAAACACAGCTGCCGCGTTCTCTCTCCGGCGGTCAGCAGCAGCGTGTGGCGATTGCCAGGCTGATGGCCTACGAACCGGAAATGATCCTGCTTGACGAACCCTTCTCTGCGATGGATTCCTACTTAAAAGATCAGCTTCAGCAGCAGCTTTCGGACATGCTTTCGGATTTTGACGGCACCGTCATCCTGGTTTCCCACAACCGTGACGAGATCTATCGTTTCTGCAGTGAACTGCTCATAATGGATCACGGAAAGATACTGTCTCACGGGGGGACAAAGGAGCTCTTCCACGATCCCGACCAGAAAAATACTGCCGTTCTTACAGGCTGCAAGAACTTTTCGGATATCAGGATCATCGATGAGCACACCTGTGAACTTCTTGACTGGGGAACGACCCTTCATCTTAAGAAATCCATACCGGAAGGAACGACCTGTATCGGCTACCGTGCTCACTATTTTGACCCGGTCTGGTTATCGGAAGGAGAAACGCCGCCCGAAAACAGCATAAAAGCCGAGCTCTCCGACACGGCCAACCTGCCTTTTGAGATCAATTACTATTTCCGGCCCCAGGGCAAAGTACAGCCTGGCAATCCCGAAAAAATCAGCTGGTTCGTCCGGAAAGGCGGGGCTGCCGGCGTCATCAAGGAAAAAGGACTGCCGGATTATCTGAAACTGGATGAGGAACACATCCTGTTTCTGAAATAACAGCGGCTCTGCCGGTCTGTCACTGACGTCTTCCTCTGCGGAAGACGTTTTTTATGCACTGATTCTGCATGAGAATATGCCTCGTCGATTCTCCAGTAGCATGTTGCACGGCAAAGTGATAATATAAAATTAAAGTGTTTTACAGGCACAAACCAAGGGCCGTACAGGCAGCCCTTTCGGAAAACGATTGGAGAACATTATGAAAAGCAGAAGTACCTTCCGCGGATGCATGATCGGCGGCGCCGCAGGCGACGCTCTCGGCTACGCGGTGGAATTTACCGAAACAGATCAGATCTTTTCACAGTACGGCAGCAGCGGTATCACGGAATTCGAGTTGGATGCTGCGGACGGGACCGCTCATATTTCCGACGATACCCAGATGGCGCTTTTCACCGCGGCCGGACTTCTTACCGGCCGGGCAATGAACGTCGCTCTGGGCTATCCGGAACACATCTGGCGCGCTTACAAAGACTGGTATAACGCCCAGTCCGGCGAGGGCGTGGAGGCCGATGAAACCGTCTTCGGCAGCACCTGGCTTTACCGCGTTCCCGCGCTGAACAATCCACGCCACCCGGGCCGCACCTGTATGTCCGTCCTGTCTTCCGGAGAAAAAGGCTCTCTCGAAGCACCTGTCAACGACAGCAAAGGCTGCGGGGGCGTCATGAGAGTCGCCCCGGTCGGGCTTTTCTTTGAGCCCGGTCCGAAATTATTCGCGGAAGAGATCGACCGCCTCGGGGCGGAATCCGGTGCGCTGACCCACGGCCATCCGCTCGGCTGGCTGCCCTGTGCCCTCCTTACCAGGATCATCAGCACGATCGCTTACGGGGATACAAATAAATACCAGATCCCTTCGCGTCAGGAAACACCGGAGCTTGCTTCTATCCCGGAAAACGGCTTGGAGCCGATCATTCTGGATTCCCTGGAAGTATTTAAAGAAGGATTCAAGGGAACAGCCCCGGAATATACGGAGGAGCTGTACGCTCTGATAAAAAGGTCGATCGACCTGGCTCATTCGGACAAAGACGATCTTTCCGTGATCACCGAACTCGGGGAAGGCTGGGTCGCGGAAGAAACGCTGGCTATTGCCGTATTCTGCGCCGTACGGTATCAGGATGACTTTAAAAAATGTCTGATTGCAGCAGTCAATCACGATGGAGACTCCGACTCCACCGGTGCTGTAGCTGGAAACATCCTGGGCGCCTACCTCGGTGAGGAAAAGATTCCGGAAGAATACAAAGAAAACCTGGAGATCCTCAATATTATTACCGAAATCGCGGATGACCTGTATGACGTTTACAAGCCGGTCGACGATTTCATGTGGACCGCAAAATATATAATGGCAAACTATAAGATGTGACGCATCGCAGACATTTCTTTCCGGAACATTCTGTCGAATCTGAAACAGATCCCGCAGACTCATGGTTCGGCCTGAACGGGTCCGCGGGATCTGTCTTTTTTACACATTCAGCAGTACCAGTGAAAGCAGGATGATAGCGATCGCCGTCCACTGCTTCCCGGTGAGTTTTTCCCTGAAAACGGAAAGGCTGACCAGGCTGACAATAACGATCGTTCCGACGCTGAATGTCGGATAGGCTATGACTGCAGGTACCGAGCTTAAGGAGATCAGCAGGAACCGGGAGGAAAGGTAATTCGGGATGCCGAGGATCAGGCCGAATACCGCATCCGTTACGGAGATCTTCTGTTCTCTGACCCGTGCCAGAACACAGCACAGGATCAGCGCAGTCAAAAAGGTCAGCAGCAGGAAATGGCTCTTCAGTTCCGGCTCCCCGGTCGCTTCGTACACCTTGGACATCACGTCCGCGCAGCCCCCGACGAGGAGCAGAAGGATCAGGGCAAAACCGAATCCGGTGGGTCTTCCGCTTCTGCTTCCGCTGTTGATAAGGATGATCGCTGCCAGCGCCAGCACGAATCCGCAGATCTGCATTACTGTCGGATCCTCGCCGAAAAGGATCACAGCCGCTGCTACTGGCACCATGACCCCGAGTTTCATAAAGGTGGAAGCCAGTACGACCCCGTTTTTCTGAATATTAAGCTGAAGAAGGACAAAGGCACCGAGATACAGACAGCCGTTGAACAGGCCCAGCGTGACGGCATAAGAAGCACCTGTGCCGCAGGGTATGACCGACCCGGTATCCCGGATCGTAAAGAAGCATGCAAACGCAGTACACATTATATAATTGAACATCAGCATGCTGATATTATTATTTGTATGTTTCTGCGCGATGCGCATGATCAGCGATATCGCCGCACTGCAGAACAGACTAAGGATCAGACTGATCATAATGTTGTGATTCTTCCTCCAAGAATACGTTTCGGCAATAATCCCGGTTCTTTTGATAATAGCGTTTGCGGACAGGGATTTCAACCGCTTTGCACTCAGAAGATATAAAAAGCAGGCGGACACAGATACTGTCCGCCTGTTTTACAGTGATTCGATGATCCGATCGTTATGCTTCCCGCTTTAAGGCTTTGCGTACAACATGATTCGGATCCTTTACCAGCAGGATGATCAGCCAGACGATCAGCGCCAGTGCAATGACCGCCAGCCCGAGGAAAAGATCGTTTAATACGTCTTCCACTGCGGGTGTAAAATACTCTGCACGAAGCTCGGCATACTCAAACAGGGCGTCTACGAACCACATGAGAGATGCCCCCCAGAACATATAGCAGAGAATATTGATCTTCATATTACGTGCTTTTTCATTGGAATACCAGATCAGTGTCGCGATAACCGCGGCAAATAATGTAATTAATAATGTCATTATTTTGCAATCTCCTTATTCAATGTATGGACCTCAGCACCGGCTTTCTTAAGGATCTTTCCGGAAACAAAGGTCATAACGCCCCACACTGCCGTTACAACAACCGCCATAGTCACGCCGACCGTGGCCATTTCATGCAGCATCTCCGCTGTATCGGCCGGATTCGCCGCTGCCGTCAGAAACGGAAAGAACGGCTGGATCTCTCCATGCCATAAATGTTCAAATGCAAGAAGTCCCGAGCCTCCCCAAAGCAGGTAGTTCAGTCTTTTCAGTTTTGATGAAAAGCGCTCTTTGGGTGCAGCCGCAAGAGCCGTTTCCTGTACGGTCTTTTCAGCGTCCGCCCTGTTTTTCTTTTTCTCGATCACTTTAGCAGCGATCGTTGTAACTACAGCTTCTGCAGCAGGTACGATAAAACATGCCATGATTCTTTCCTCCTCATAAAAAAAAAGAAGGTACACAATGATTTCTTCAGAAATACTGCGTTCCTTCTTAGAATGCCTGCAACATATAAAACAGATAATCCGGCGGCTTCATGCTGCCTCAGGTGACTTCATGTCGTTGAAAGTATAGCATACAGCGAAAAGCCCTGTCAATCTTCGTCAAACTGTTTCTGCAGAATGACGACCGCTTCTTCAATGTAGTCTTTCAGGTTCGCTCCCCGGATTCCGGCTACGGTATTGCCGCAGTTTGTGACAGGGATAAACACCTTTTTTGCCCGGCTCTGTCCTACGGCAGACGCCATGCCCGGCGTGATCTCTCCGTACATGGAATCCGCGATCACGATTCCCAGCGGCCCGACGATATAATCTGCATCCCGGCAGCCAACGATCACCGGGTTTTCTCCGGTCGCGCCGTGTGCCGCACCGGCTTTCAGCATCTGCGAAGTCGCCGTCGCATTCGTTCCCACCGCAACGATCTCTGCCGGTATGTTCCTTTTTACCAGTTCGGCAACGATCTGTTTCCCGATACCACCGCCCTGGGCATCAATAACAAGTATTTTTTTCATACTGCTTCCTCTTTTCGACTTGTTGTTATCCACCGGGATCTGCGGCATACTCTGTTTCGTAAGTATTTCTTCCGACAGCCAGTGCGAAAACCTGCTTTTCCCCGTCCGGTGATTCCAGAATCAGCTTTGTTTCGCCTGTTTTACAAGGATCAGCGTATTTATTATATAATTGCACCGGCCGGATTTCAACCGGAACGGGCATGCGCACACGGGAACTCCCTGCCATACGTATCTCTGCATTCGGACAGGTCTCCCGCATCGTCTCATCATATACAGCGATGTGTTTTAACGCACATCAGAAAATAATGGAAACATCCCCATGAAGCAGGATGCGTATCAGACCGATCACGACCAGGTGTGCCGGATAATAAATATAGAACAGCCACTTCATCCCCTTCCAGTTTCCACGCTGTCCGTTGTATCCGGACAGGATCGGGATCGTGAGGAAAGTGAACATCTGCAATACTCCGTAGAGCTTATCGATAAAAAGGAAATACACTGCTGCATAAATGAAAGACCAGAACACTATGTCAAATGCCTGCTTTTTCATATTTCCTCTGTGGGAATACAGATAGAGCGGGCACATAACGGCAATACTCGACCAGTCGGACGGAAAAGAAACCATGCAGATCGCGAGGACTGCCAGGATCTTTCCCCATTGCGGGATCCGCTCCTGACGGCATATACTGATTGCCGCAACAGCCCATGCCAGCGACCACATAACGCTTGTCTGGTTGAATGCTCCGGATGAAAGCGGCAGAAACGGAATCCCAAAAGCAAAATCGTAGGCGAAATGGGATATTACCGCAAACAAAAACAGCCTTCCGGCATAGCGTCTCACATTATGTGTGTAATGACACCCTTCGGCAATGAAAAACCACATGATCGGTGCGGTCAGCCGTCCGATGATATGCAGCATAAAAACATACCATACTGCCTGCGTACCCGGGAAAAAAGCCCACGTCAGATGGTCGACAGTCATGGCAATGATCGCGATCAGTTTGATTTGATTTCCGTTCAGTTTTTTTTGAAGTCCCATTTTTTCACTCTGCCTGTTTATTCATCGAAAGAGTCCTGTCCATTTTTGTTCCAGCTTATCCAGATACTCCGCAGTATATACAGGATCGGAAAACTCCTGCATATCATAGTCTTCTGCCCGCGTTATTGTCCCGTTTTCCGCACGGATCCGAACCAGCCGGATATAAAAGTCCAGCTCCTGAAGATACGCGTCCGCTTCTTTCTTGGAAAACCGATGTTTTTTTGCTGCCTTTTCTGCCAACCGGAAACCGGCCGGCAGCATGAAAAGGATCGTCACATCATCCAGATGTCCGGCCCGAAGAGGATAATACAGGCATCTGTCCCATTTAGCATTCCGCCTGTCGCTTTTCAGCAGTTCTGTCACTGCCGAATAGGCACGCAGTGCTTCTTTTCCCTGCATTTTTGATTCCAGGAAACGGGAAATATGCTCTTCTGCCCACATTGCTTCCGTTTCTTTGGAAACATGATAGCTGTCGTATTCACTGCCTTCGCCGTCAAGATCCATATAGAATCGATTCCCGCTGTATTTCAGAAACAGTTCTTTTGCCCGTTCCATTCCGGTCTCCTTAAAATGATTTTCAATAAAGCATATTATCTTTACACTTTGTTATTCCGTCTCTGCAAGTGCAAGGAACATATCGACCGCTGTTTTTAATATTCTGTCATTGAAATCATAGCTGTCCGTGTGCAGCGCAGGGTACTCTTCGCCGCTGCCGATGTAGAACATCGCCCCGGAGCACAGCTTCAGATAGTATCCGAAGTCCTCCGATGCCCTCCACAGTTCTTTCATTTCGATAACAGGCAGCTGCAGGATGGAAGCCTTCCGGATCACACGGTTCAGTGCTTCATCGTGATTCCTGGTTTCAGGGAAATAATCGTGTATTTCATACCCTGTCCTGAGGCCGTCCCGGGCAGACAGCTCCTCTGCCTTTTCAAGGAGTTTTTTCTCCATTTTTTTCATAAACGGTTCCTGTTCCGCCCGGAGCGTTACGCTGACGGAGCCTTCTCCCGGGGAGATGCCGAAATCGCCCTGTCCGCACTGCATCCCCACGATCGTGCACAAAGCCATTCCGTCATGCGGTTCTTCCGGCAGGTGCCGTGCATACAGTGCCAGTTCCGCGATCGCCGCAGACGGGCTGCGTCCTTCCTCCGGGGCACCGGCATGGGACTGTTTTCCCTGCATACAGACCTTCAGGCCTTCCGATGCAGGCTGCGTCAGCTGTTTTCGATAAACAATACTGTTTTCCGGATAACCACTGAGATTGTGGAATGCATAGATCTCGGTGATCCCTTTTTCCCGGATCAGATTCGCACAGATGACTGCTCCCCGGCCAATCTCCTCCGCAGGCTGGAAAACCAGATAAACGGTCCTGTTCAGCTTCAATTTCTCCAGTTCCAGCGCCAAGCCGCAGAGTGCGGCCATATGCCCGTCATGGCCGCATTTGTGGGACATCCCTTTGTGTACGGAACCGTAAGGCAGGGCAATGCTCTCATCCATCGGCAGCGCATCCATATCCGCCCGGAAAGCAATCGGTGATGCCGCCGGCTCAACAGAAGCATACTTAACGGCATAAAACCATCCATCCCTGTCACAGATCTCAAGGGTCGTGTTTTCCCGCAGAAAGATCTTCAGAATTTCAATCGTCCCGGCTTCCTGCAAAGAGAGGTCCGGACAGCTGTGAAGCAACTGCCTCAGCGCTGTAATTTTTCCCAGATTGTCCTGACTGATATGCTTCATGTAATGGATATTTCCTGTTTATATATACATCTGCCTTTAACTGTTAACCGGATACTTCAGCAGCAAGGAGCTCCTGTTGCCAGCCGCCAGATATCGCGCTCAATGCAGACATTCAGGCCGCAACAGCCCGAAGGTTCCAGATTGTATTTCAAATACAGCTCGGCAAGCATTTCTTTAGTCCTGCGGAAATAATCAAGACTTGCCGGTTTCATGGATCCGTTTACCGGTTTGCCAAACGGCATCCAGACCGAAGCGCTGGGGATCACGCCCCGTTCGGCAAGCCACGCTGCTCCCTCCTTCAGTGTTTCAAACGGTTCAAGGCCTATTATAAAGTTGGAAAAAGATTTCCCCGGGCCATACTTCCCGGCTATATAGGTCAGTGCATCCAAATGCCGCTGCTTGGTCGTAAAGCTGCGTTTTCCCGGAGTAATGCTTTCTGCCAGTTTATCATCCCACACTTCAAGGCTGCAGGCTATACGGCTGGCTCCCATTTCAAAATAACGGTCGATCACATCGTGACGCTCCGGAGGGGTAATATAAAGCAGCAGTTCATTCTTCAATGAATCTAAGGCTCCGCTTATTTTCATATCTTCAAGATAAGCGGTAATGTATTTTTCTTCTGTTTCCGCCCGAAATGTTGATCCGCCGGTGAGCTGCATACTGTTTACCCCGTCATGCTCCACCGCATAGAGAACTACTTCCGAAACATCTGCCGGCGACGGGATAAACGGCATCGGTTTTTTTCTGTGCGCAAGCGCTTCAAACTGACCGCCGGAAAAGCAGAACTGACATGGTTTTCCGGCACATGCATATTCGCAGGGCCAAAGGCATTGAAAGGCTACCCAGTCACAGCCCTGCAATACCGCATTTCCTGCAAAAGGCATGCCGGATCTGGTCTTCTGCCTGTAAAAATCAGAAGCCTGCATCAGCTGAACCGGAGTGATGATCTCTCCTTTATAACGCAGAGACGGCTGTCCTTCCACAAGTGAAAGGCGGAAATCTGTCGTCATATCATTCATATATCTGAACAGTTTGAGATTATCCCAGGAGAACATGGATGACAAAGTACTCAAATGAATACCCAGATCTGTTGCCATAACGATCGTTCCGTCGGGAAGTTTAAAGCTGTTGCAGGTCAATGCATTAGGATAGATCCGGAAGTCTTTTCCGCATTTCCTATAGACCTCCCTGTCAATCTTGAGTCCGCGGCTTACGACAAGGCATTTCAGTTCCACGGAGTCAACAATGTGCCCGTCTATTTTATAGTTCATGTATATCTCCTGTTATCTGCCTTTGTACAGATCTATGCGAAAAAAACGGGCAGCGCTGCCGTATACACTCATTGTTCCATGCCCAGTAAGTGCATGAAGTCTTCGAAACCGGCATGGAGATGCCAAATTCTTTCTCAGCAAAATCCGCGGCTGTTTCTATTGCGATCCGGCTGGTGCGCTTGCAGCAGCGCGGACCGCCGATATCCGCCATTTTCTCCAGGCAGGCTGCAGTAAGTCGCTGTGGAATCTCCCACTGTTTTTCAGCCAGCGGCGTTGCACCGCAGACGATGCTTGCAAATATTCCCGCTCCGGACGCCGCTCCGCAGACACCAAGGAATCCGCAGGCACCGCCGGGAATCTTCTTTCCCCTGATCCATGCCTCGGTAAGGCAGCGTTCAAAGTCTGTCTGCCCTCCGCAGTTATGAAATGCTGTAATCAGTACACATGGAACAATGCCATGGTGTTCAGGACCATGGAGATGAACATCCCCAAGTTTAAAAACCTGTTCCAAAAGTAAAACGGGATCTCTCTCCCGGCTTTGAAGCAGCAGATCCAGAATCGCAGCTCCGCCTCCTCTATGGCAGTCATCACAGACAAAATGTCCGTCTTCACACGCAGCATCTGCGTTTTTTGCTTTATGACAGATCCGGCACTCCATAAGCCTCTCTTCACGGAAGTAAACAAGGGGTTTCCCGCACAGGATACAGTTTCTTCTATTGTTTTCTTTCCCGATGGTTCCGCAGCAGCATGTCTTTTGCATCAAACATCTCCCTGAAATCTGATCGTCAAGTTTTGAACACCTGTTCGGCAAATAAATAATATCACTAACATTAATATTTGACTACAGAGAAAGACACCCTGCAGTTTTTCAAATCTGAAACATATTTATAACATTCCTTAATAATCGTATTTCTGTAATTATTAACAATTCTCAGAATGTGGATAATGCTTATGAACTCATTTATATTTTTAACGCCTTCCCGGAACAGACCGGGAAGGCGTTTCTGATAGAAGCTGTCTTTACATTTTCAGGATCTCTTTATCTCCGGCAGCAAAGGAGTAAGGCAGTCCATGCTCAAAAGAATGGTGGAACCGTTGTGAAGCAGGGCAGACGTCGCCGGAGGGATCAGACCGAATGCGCCAAGAGCGATCAGCGCTCCGTTAAACCCCATGACGAAACGATAGTTCCGGTCGATGCGTCCCATCAGTTTTTGTGATAATTCTCTGAGCAGCACCAGTTCTCTGAGATCTTCTGCCGCAATCGTAATATCCGCGACCTCCCGTGCAACACCGGCCCCGCTGCCGATAGCGATGCCCACATCCGCAAGAGACAATGCCGGAGCATCATTGATACCGTCACCGATCATAATGATGCTCTGCCCCTGTTCCTGCATGGTTCGGATATATTCAGCCTTGTCTTCTGGAAGTACCTCCGCACGAAAATCGTCAATGCCCAGCGATTCTGCGATAACAGCCGCTGTATTGCGGTTATCTCCCGTAAGCATGACAATATGACGGATCCCGGTCTCGTGCAGAAGATCCACCATTTCTTTTGCTTCCGGCCGCAGAGGATCATAGATGCCTATCGCGGCGGACAGCACTCCGCCGATTGCAAGATATAGCCAGGAACGGTCCGGAGCGAGTGCATCAAGCATCGGCCGGTCTTCAGGGAGCACTTTCACTGCTTCGTCCTCAAATATAAAATGACGGCTGCCGATGACAGCACGCTCCTCTCCGATCCGTGAGGCGATTCCATGTGCTACCACATACTCCACTTCGCTGTGAAGCTCCTGATGGTTGAGGCCCTGTTCCCTGGCAGCTCTGACCACAGCATTGGCTACAGAATGCGGAAAATGCTCCTCAAGACATGCCGCAATGCGCAGCATCTCTTTTTGATCAAGCCCATGGAAAGCCACAACATCACACACCTCAGGACAGGCATTGGTAAGCGTTCCGGTCTTGTCAAAAATCACGGTATCTGCTTTGCTGAGGATCTCCATATATTTACCGCCCTTAACGGTGGTCCTGTGCTTTCCGGCTTCCCTCATGGCAGACAGTACGCTCAAGGGCATGGAAAGCTTCAGCGCGCAGGAGAAGTCCACCATCAGCACTGAAACAGCCCTCGAAATATTGCGTGTCAGAAGCCACGTCAAAGCGCTGCCGGCAAGGCACCAGGGTACCAGTTTGTCAGCAAGGCTGTAAGCACGTTTTTCCGTTCCGGACTTAAGGCGTTCCGATTCCTCGATCATTCGTACGATACGGTCGTAACGGTTTTCACCTGCCGTATGAGTTACACATACCACGCAGTTCCCTTCTTCCACGACCGAACCGGCGTAAACGGACGCTCCCGCATGTTTCGCAACCGGAACAGACTCCCCTGTCAGGGAAGCCTGATTGACCATCACATCCCCGTGATCCAGGATTCCGTCCAGCGGCAGGACATGCCCGGTATGGACAATGATCTTATCTCCGGTCCGAATCTGTGCAAGCGGCACAAGGACCTCCTGCCCGTCCTCCAGGAGCTGCCAGACCTGATCCACATTCAGGGACATGTTCTTCGCCAGATCATCTACCGATTTTTTATGCGTCCAGGCATCCAGTGTATCACCGAGCCTGAGCAGGAAGCGCACAGATCCGGCTGTCGAATAGTCTCCCGTCAGAAGAGATGCGCCTATCGCAACACCATCCAGCACTTCAACATTCAGCTTCCCATGAGCCAGCGTTTTTACAGCATGCCACAGAAGGGGAATTGAACTCACTATGTTGATTACCTGCAGTACCGGGGCAGGAAGAAACAGACTCTTTGCATAGTGCCACAGTACCTGAAAGACCATTTTTTCCTTATACTCACGGTTTATGCGGCGGCTGTTTGCACTCAGAACATAAGCTTCCTTCTCAGCTTTTTCATAAGTAAAGCATGAAAGCTGGGCATAAAGGTCTTTTCTGTCTCCATGAAACAGAACAATCAGACTGCCAAGCCGCTCATGCACGGTCACCTGATCAACACCCGGAAGTGCCAGCACCCAGGCTTCAAGAAGATCGGCCTGCTCCATACTCATAGAGTATTGCATTGCTTTCAGGCGTACCCGCCCTGCGCTCTCATGAAGGATCTGAAATCTCATTTCCGGCCCTGTCTTCTATAAATGCTGCTTCTTCTTTCGCAGCTCTCGCTTCATTGATCGCCTTAGCATCAGCCAGGATGTCCGAACAGCTTTCCTGTACCGTTTCGACATCATGCATTACCTGATCTTTGCAGCGAAGCGCCCCTGCAGTGATATGCGTATAGACTTTACGCGCATCTTTGCTGGCAAGCAGTTTGAAGCCTGCAGACCCGAATACTGTGCCTCCGATAAAAAGTGCAATCTTTCCTGGTAATTTCATTTTAGTCCTCCTTATGTTTTCCGGCATCTGCCGGATAATAACAGTTTTTTCTTTGATGATCCATCGCCCGTTCTTTATCCCAGCGCAACGTCCAGAGCCATCATCAGGCTGAAACCGACGGCAAAGAATACAACGCCGATATTGGAATGTTCCCCGGAAGACATTTCCGGAATCAGTTCCTCCACAACTACGTACAGCATGGCTCCTGCAGCAAACGAAAGGAGATACGGCATCGCGGGAATCACCAGGCCTGCAATCAGTATGGTCAGGCCGCCGAACACTGGCTCGACCGCTCCGGATACAACGCCCAGCAGGAAGGATTTCGGCTTGCTTTTTCCCTCTGCGAAGAGCGGCATGGAAATGATCGCGCCTTCCGGAAAGTTCTGGATCGCAATTCCGAGCGCCAGGGCCAGTGCGCCTCCGGCAGTGATATTAGCCGAACCTGCGTGCAGTCCCGCAAAAACCACGCCGACCGCCATACCCTCCGGAATATTATGCAGCGTCACCGCCAGCACCATCATGACCGTCCTGTTCAGCCCGGATTTCGGGCCTTCCGCCTGGTCCGCATGATCGATGCCCCTGTGCAGATGCGGGATGATGTGGTCCAGCAGCAGAAGGAAAAGGATACCCAGCCAGAAGCCGGCAAAAGCCGGAAGGAACGCCCATCTGCCTTTCTCTGCCGACTGTTCGATGGCGGGGACGATCAGGCTCCAGATGGACGCCGCCACCATCACGCCGGCCGCAAACCCGGTCAGAGCCCGCTGCACACCGGCCTTAAGATCCTGTTTCAGAAAGAACACACAGGCAGCGCCGGTTGCTGTACCGATAAAAGGAAGCAGAAGTCCCCATAGAACCATTTTCATTTCCGACCAAATAAGCCTTTCTTTTCATATGGTACCGATTCGATTTCCAGGCAGGTGTAGCCGGTAGCATCGATCGCGTCCTTCAGACCGCTGAGATCTGCCGTCTCTTCTGTCAGGAAGGATGCTTCCTTTTTCCCTTTGGAGGCTGCAACCTTCTTTGCAGAAGGAACTGCTTTCCGGATCGTATCGCATATATGTGCCTCACACATCCCGCACATCATGCCGTCGATCTTCAATATGACCCTGTTCATCCTTTTACCATCACTTTCTTCTGTTGTTTTTATAAGACGATGCTGTATTCTCCCACCGCCCGTTGCAGCTGATAAAGTACTTTTTGCATTCAGTTAGAATCAGCTAACCATCATTCATGACCATAGCAAAACGATACGGATACTGTCCTGTTTTTCATCACGGTACGCCTGGTATATACAGCAGCCCGGTATTTGCTCCGGTCATAATCCTGCATACAATGATTCGACCGCGTATTTGCGTTAGTTATCGCTAACTGTTTTATAATTATAACTTCTTAACTTGGGAAATTCAAGAGTATTTCACAGAGTAATCCCTGACCATTCCTCCCTGGTCAGTAAATTGACGTGTCCTTTCCTCGTCTCACCCATCTGCGGAACGGGAGCAGCCTCTGTCGTCCACTGATATCGGAATCCGAGTTTCTCCTGCACCCGTTTGGATTTCTCGTTGCCGTCGTAATAGCCGCACCAGACCCGTTCTAGTTTCAGGTCCTCAAAAGCGTGTCGCAGCAGCTCTCTCAACGCTTCCGGCACAAGACCGCGTCCCCAGTAAGGAACGCCCAGCCAGTAGCCAAGCTCTGCCTCGTCTTCCTTTTCGGCAAGATCGTTATGATGCAGGCCGATGCTTCCGACCGGCAATCCGGTTTCTTTCAGCACGATGGCATAAGTCTCCGGCACCATCAGCACATCCCTGATGACCTGACGGCTGTTTTCCACGCTGGTATGGACCGGCCATCCGGCAATCGGACCGACACGTGGGTCTTTTGCGTATTGATAGCATTCTTCCGCATCCGCTTCTTCCCACGGGCGGAGAATGAGTCGTTCCGTCTCTAAAACCATGTGACTCACTTCCTCTTTTTTGCAGCTGGAAGCTCATCGTACATCGCTTCCAGCAAGTTGCGCAGGAAATCCCTGCTCTCCACATTGTCCACAAGCAGCATTTTTTTGGCTCCTTCATAAGGAAGCTCCCTATCGGCATCCGGCATCATAGCTGCTGCTGACTTTGTCGGCTTCACCATAAAGCGGTCATCGTAAATGCCGCCGACGATCCTGCCGCGATAGTAAATGATGTATTCTCCCATCATCGCCCGGTATGAGATTTCATCCAGCCCGGAAAGCTGCTCCAATATGAAATCCAGATATTCTTTACTCGATGCCATCTGTAAGTACCTCTCAATGATTGGGTAGAGTTATCCGAATGTCTTTGATATCAGGATCCTTATTAGCACCGCAACTGCAAACGCTGCAATAAACGCTATAACTTTCATCACAGGCTGCGGAATGCTTTTGAATTTATAGTTTGATCTGCTTATCCTGAGTTTACTTAGCAATCCTGTTGTATACAGCGGGAACATCAACACCGTAACATATATCAGCGCTTCGCTGATTCCATAAGCATACCGAAGCACATTGTTCCTCTCATAAACGCCGGTTACATTCAGCACCATATAGACCAACAATGCTGCGAGTCCGATAAGGCTCATATTTCGGATACTTTTTACCAGCTGCTCTTTCTCTGTCTTGGCATAATCCGACATAGTTTCCGCTACTTCTTTTGCTTCTTCTTTCATGTCCTCACTTTTCCTTTCTCCTTTGATGATTTCAGGTATACTGACATCAAAGTACTCTGCGATCTCAACCAACAAACTGATATCCGGCATATTGTTTCCGGTCTCCCATCGAGATATGGTCCGGCCAGATACCCCTAGTTCTTCAGCCAACTGTTCCTGGGTAATCCCTTTCTCCCTGCGAAGGTCTTTCAGGAAAGCGCCTGCTTTTATCTGATCCATGCGGAGTCCTCCTTTCATCATCAGGATAGTTGACTGTATTGGTTTTTTACACGACACAAAGTGAGAAATGCCGTATTTATTTGATCAGACATAAATGTCTGGTAAAGGATTTCTACGAGTTCAGCTTTTGCAGCAACACTATAGTCTCGATGAATTGACTGTTCAGTAAAAAATCGACAACTTTTAATTTGTCAGTCCAGACGCATATCAAATGCCTTCTTTGATTCTCCGTTGAAGCCTTTGTTCTCATAAAACAGATGGGCTTCTGTTCGGCCTGTTCCGCTTTGCAGTATCACTTTGTAGCAATTATGGTCTTTCGCAAATTTTATCGCCATATCCAAAACCTGAGAGGCAAGGCCACACCTCCTGTACGCTTTGTCTGTAACAACATTCTCTATAAAGCAGATCCCCCTGTTATTGCGTGTCAAGTTTGGAATACAAACCGCATAACAAGTCGATACAACCTTGCCATCATCAACTGCCCCAAAATATCGAATATTTGCATCTGCTTCTATTTCTTTCCAGACACTTTCACTCTGTTCCGCAGAGCACTGATTATCTGCATCAAGCTGTTTGTATAATTCCAGTAAGGATCTCAGATCTGTCGATGTTAATCTTATGAATTCCATATCTCAAAGTTTCCTTTCAAATCCCGCTTGTCAATGAAAAGATCTCAGATAATCTGAATCACTTGGTTCATAAGCTGCGGAGATAAAGTCCTTCTTTCGGTGGTACAAGCAGCATACGGTCTCCATGAATTATCAATACAGAAATAAATCAACAAGTGCGACTATGTCTATACCTTATGCCTGTTTACGGCAGATATACAGAAGATGACTTGTAGTCCCTAATAGCTCCCGCTTTTCAGAAAAATACAAATACCATTCAGCAAAAGATTTGAAATCCTCATCCGTCATAGAAAAGTCAGAACGCTTTTCGATGGGCTCCATCAGTCCATCCACACCTGCTGTTGTTATCCATTCGACAGGCTTGTTGTGAAAAAGTTCCTCAAACTCTGTAACATCGTATCCTGTAAAGAGCTGTTCTTTAAAGTGCTTTACCTGATATTCATTTGTAAAGTTCTCTGCTTGCCCTTCAACCCAATTTCCGTAGAGATAGTTTGCATACATGATGGCAAACACAGATAGGAAGGCAAACATAATCACACCATTGGGCTTTGTGACCCGAATTGCCTCGTCAATCGCACAGTTCACCTCGCCTGTTTCATACAGGTGATACATTGGGCCAAAGAATAGCGTTACATCAAAACTATTATCTGGAAATTGACTCAAATCTGTTGCATCCCCTTGGAATGATTTGATGTTTGCGATCTCTTTGCTGTTTTCTCTTAGGACAGCAAGATTGCTCTCAACCAGTTCAACCGCTGTTATATCCACACCCTCACTTGCAAGGGCAATTGAGTATCTTCCCGTTCCAGCACCAACCTCAAGGATTTTAGAATCCTTGGTTGCATAGCGGTGGATGTAATTCATCGTTGTACAGAATTCCAGCTGACCGTGGCGCGATCTTGTTGTCCGTCCATCTTCGTCATACTGGCCATAAAAACTGCTAACTATTTCTTTTCTGGTACTCATATCAGGTGCCTCTCAGATTCATGGTCCTCATGCTTATTTCAGTTGTTTTAGATAGTCCGCATTTTTCGGCTCATACGGCACTGAAATGAAATCCTTCTTTTGGTGGTACAAGCAGCATACCGTCTCCACATGGCACGAGGAAATGAAACTACTAATTCATACCTGCGCCGGTAAGCGGGAACTTGTCCACTGACTGCTGCCTGCTCGCAAAATCGTGTCCAGGAACATATCAACGTTTTACCTGTTCGTCAGGAACATATCAACCGATTTTGGACACCTACCCGTTATCGGGAACATGTCGACAAGCTGGAATATATCTTGAT
>JAFWOE010000007.1 GCA_017509985.1 Lachnospiraceae bacterium | reverse complement strand
GCTACGTGATGCGGTTGGACCCACATTTATTGTAGCATGGGAGGTTTTTTATCTGGGGCTAAAGCCGGTTGGGGTCCACCTGCATAGCAGGTGGTTTATTTGTTTTCAAGGCTTTGAATCTTTGGTCAAATACATTTTCGAGCCTTGAAAACAGGCAATACCAACCGAAAAGCCCGGAACAGTCGGAGTCCCGCTCTGTTCCGGGCTTATAGAATAGTAACTGATACTGAAACCTTATTCGATATTCTGAAGCTTCGGCCGCCAGACTGCGCTCTCTTTCATACCGTTCCACACCAGCATCGAAAACTCCTCAAAAGTATGCACCTTCGGTGTTTTCTCTGCCGCAAGCTCAATGCCGAGCGCTTTCTGAACAGACATATACAGCAGCACTTTTTTGGCAGTTGCGGAAGTAGCTCCGGCACAGCTTCTGGCTGTATCAAACTCCTTAACGAGTTCCGGAGAGATTTTCAACGTCTTTGCCAGACTCAGTTCCGAGAGTTTCTGAAAATCCACTCCTTCACACTCAGTTCGATCCAGCATGAATCTTGCCAGAATGAATTCTGTCATCCGTTCATTCAGTTCGCCAAAGCTGATGCTGGTATCCGCATACAGACTGTCGATCTGCTCTTTGGAACGAATCCGCGAATTTTTCAGAAGCTCCCTTATGCTTTCTGTATCTCTCATAGCCGATCAATAGGCGGCCAGTTCTTCGATGCCAAGGACTTCTGCCAGTCTTGATAATTCTTTCGTATAATCGCCGTAGACAAGCGTGCAGTGGTTTCCTGCCCATTTCTGCTTATTCCAGAAATCAAGCTGATCTTTTACACGGAAGATCACAAGGCCGTTGCAGTTGTCCAGTTCATAGCCGTCTCCGCCTACGATCTCACCTTTTCCGACAAACAGTTTAGAACCGTCCGGAGAGAAGCGGCAAAGCGTAATGACCTGTCCCTTATCCTGCTCGAAGTCATAACGCATTACAGCTCCCCATTTCTGCTCATAAGCAAAGTGACGAAGTGCGTATTTTCCTTTCTCATCTGGATTGCGCAGGCAGCGGTTCGGCACGGAATGCTGCATGAAATACAGATTCTCGGGTCCTTCTTCCTTAAGCCTTGTCAGGCGCTCCGGTGAGAGTCCGAATATCGGAAGAAAGTCTCCGTTTTCATAGGGGATCGGGCTTGTGTTGCCCATATACGGACGATGATTCGAGACAGCGATCAGCGCCTGCTGGGAAAGTACAGAGTTCGCGTCGAACTCACAGGAAGAAGGCACTCCGCTTTCCATATTCAGGGAGTGAGCCAGGCAGAATGTAAACTGCATCTCATTCAGTCTGCGGGTAGAGCATACATCCGGACAGGGGATGGTAAAACCGTTGCAGTCTTTTTCATCCATCATCTTGCGAACAACAAGATAAGCCTTCACGGAATTGATCACATACTGTTTGTCTACGCCGACTTCATCTGCGCCTCCGATCAGTTCATCCGCGATGGCCTCCGCCTCTTTCATCTCCTCTTCGGTGATATTCCATGTCGTTCTTCCCGGTGTGGTATGATTGCCTTCCGGTACTGCCGGCGACATGTCATCCAACAGTTCATGCGCATTAATATAGCGGAAATGAACTCCCAGGTTCTTCGTAACCTTTTCATGGTTGGAGAAGGTATCGACACTGGAATAGGAGGAGTCGGAATTGAAGCGGGAAGCCAGCAGAATATTCGTTCCGCGAATCACTTTCTTTGCTCTCAGCGCGCCCAGGATCTCCCCGGCTTCCGTCCAGTTGATCGGAACATATATCTCCCGCTCCGGATCTTTTGCTTTGATCGCTGCGAAGATCGACGTAGGTGAAAATGAGCTGCTGGGGCTAACAAGCATCGGGATGTTTGGGAAACGCTCTGCAAACTCCACGTCAATGTCGTCAACAGCGATGTTGGAGAAGAAAAAGGCCACATCCGCATCCTGCATGGAGGCTTTCAGATCCTCCCAGATCTGTTCCTTGTTCTCCCAGTTATCCGTACGTCCGATGCGTACCGGATCCAGCATGACAGCGCCTTCCGGCAGACATTTTTCGACGCTCCCGAGGAAAGCGTCAAAAAGCTGCTCGTTCATGATCTTGTCATAACCGACCTCCAGTGCTTCTCCTTTACCGAAGCGGCAGGGTCCCTCATAAAAGTACCGATGCTGGATACCCAGAAGGACCGGTCTTACATTCAGTTTTACGTCACAGGCTTTTTTAATCATCTCATATACCTCCTTTAGTATATAAAAAATAATAGTGATCCCACAGAACCCAGTGCGTTTCCGATCACGCATCGGCCCATCCTGTCCGACACTTCGGCTGACGCCAGGTCAATACGATCTGCCTGCTGCGTACTAAACCGGTTTCAAATTCAGATCAAAAGTCCTTTTCAGACCTGTGCGATCAACACAAAAAAAGGACAGCTCAAGCTGTCTCCCGTTTTTTGACCGCAGTTAATAAATCATGCTCTGTTTCTGAACCGTCTCCACGCAGTTCTGACAGAAGATCCGGGCATGTCTCCTGACTTGCGCCTCACTGCCTTCGCATCCTTCTCAATGATCCGCAGATCATCAATGGCTTATATTGCATCGGCTCTTCGCTTACAGTGGCGGGACCGTGCAGGACTTCCACCTGCTTCCATCTTGGCCTGCAGCCGGCGGCCGCAGGAACCCGAATCCGTATATAATTATTATAAAAAAAAATACGGTTAATTCAATGTATATGAAGCCAATTATTGTATATGTTTTTGTCGATTTTGCACAATTTTCTTGATAAAAAAAGAGATGAAGGGATCTCCCTTACATCTCTGTAATAAACTGTTTATAAATCAAATCTCACTCTTCCCGATGGAAGTCCCCGTGCACGCCTCCGCTCTTTTCCAGCAGGCGCACATCCGTGATCACCATATCTTTCTGGACCGCTTTGCACATATCATAAACTGTCAGGGCTGCTACAGACGCGGCAGTCAGCGCCTCCATCTCTACCCCGGTCTTTCCGCTGCAGGAGACAGTTGCTTTGATCTCGACCGAGCATCTCTCCTCATCCAGCGAAAGATCCAGATCGATGCCGTTCACCATCACCGGGTGGCACATGGGGATGATCTGCGGCGTCTTTTTTGCACCCATGACGCCGGCGATCTGGGCGACAGTAAGGACGTCTCCCTTTTTCATGCCCCCGGTCCGGATCAGCTCAAAAGTCTCACGGCTTACAAGCACGCGGGCTGCGGCCGTGGCTTTTCTTTCCGTGACGTCTTTTTCTCCCACGTCTACCATCTTTGCCCTGCCCTGTTCGTTGAAATGGGTAAAATCATCCATGTTTTTCATCTTAATGCTCTCCGTTATCTGATCCTGTCCGCAATAAAACCGGCTATTTTTTCATATTCGTCAAATGCAAAGACCGGCATATCGGCATTCTCCTGCGGAATATCCGTCACCAGGGCGATAAACCTTGAAATGTCGGCGGTAAAGCCCTTCCCGTTCGCTGCCCTGGCAAGCCCGATCTGCGGTATATCGGCGTTTTTGTAGCCTTCCACCAGGATAATATCCGCATCCCTTACGCAGGCCGCGGCTTCAGAAAGCGAAAGCGGTCTTGAAATGAATATCGAGGTGCTCTCCGTGGAACTGGCTACGGTACATACCGCTCCGGCTTCCGCAAACCTTCTGGAATCCGTGCCTTCACCGTCAAGATCAAGGCCGTGGACGTCGTGCTTGATCACCGCGGCTCTCAGTCCTTTTTCGGCAAGCAGCGGGATAACTTTTTCCAGCAAAGTTGTCTTGCCGGATCCTGAATACCCGGCCAGCCCTATTATAGGAATATCCGTCATCTTAATTCTCCATCCCGCCGTTTTCCGGCGGTTTTGCCGGGTCCAAAAGAACCCGCATCACCCTCCGATCCGGTTCATGTTCCTGTTGGCTTCGCTGCGTTTTGTATAGGAAAGCTCCTCATGCTTTTCCGGCTTGCTCATGATGACCTTCTTTATCTGCTCGGTCATCTCCTCTTTTGTCATGCCCCTGATATCATATTCCAGACTCGAATGCAGGCACGGCTTGAACTTTCCGTCGGCCGTGAGCCGGATCCGGTTGCAGGTCCGGCAGAAATGCGCGCTCACCGGACTGATAAGCCCAACCGTGCCCTGCGCTCCCGGAAGTCTGTATAGCCTTGCGACTCCTCCGCTTCCATCGTCTCCGAGGCTTACAAGGTCCGGCACTCTTTTGAGAACTTCCTCGTTCTTTATAAACGAAGCCTCTTTGAAGTCGCCGCTGTCGTACATGGGCATCAGTTCTATGAACCGCACCTCTACGGGCCACTTCTCCGTAAGTCTTACAAAATTCTCTATTTCATCGTCGTTGAAGCCGCCGATCAGTACGCTGTTGATCTTGATCTTTTCAAAGCCGGCGTCAAAGGCGGTCTCTATCCCCTTCAGCGCGTCATCCAGCTTTCCGATCCTGGTAATGTACTCGTACTTTGCCGGTTCCAGCGTATCCAGGCTGATGTTCAGCCGCTTTACGCCCGCGGCTTTCAGGTCGCCCGCCAGCTTTGGCAGAAGCACTCCGTTGGTCGTAATACAGACCTCTTTTATGCCGGGAACTGCCGCGGTCCTATCGCATATCGAGATCACGTTTTTTTTGACCAGCGGCTCCCCGCCCGTTATCCGGAGCTTGTTCACTCCCAAAGAAGCGCAGGCTTCCACAGCCATTACCATTTCGTCTTCCGTGAGCATTTCCGAATGCTCTTTCTTTTCGACGCCGTCCGCGGGCATGCAGTATCTGCACCGGAGGTTGCACAGTTCGGTGATGGAAAGCCTTAAATATCGGATCTCCCTGTTAAATGTATCTTTCATGCTGTTCTCCGTTCAGATCAGGAACGCTTTGACCTTCGCTCCCGCCGGCAGAGGCTTGTCGGAAGGCGGGATCACCACCAGCGCCCTGCAGCCGATCATGGAACTCAGGATAACATTTCCCTGTTTTTCCGGCACGTCTATCTTAACAGAATCCCCGGAAAACTCCAGTTTTCCGCAGATATATCTCGGGATCTTTCCGGTCTTTCTGAAAGGCGCTTTCAGTTCGGCAGTGATCTCTTCCGGATCATAGTCCTTAAGTCCGGTAAGCTTTTTCACTGCCGGCATTCCGATCACATAAAAATTGATCACGGAAGAAGTCGGATTTCCGGAAAGCGCGCAGATCAGCTTTCCGTCCTTTTTCCCGTAAGCGCAGGACATTCCCGGTTTGATCTTAGCCGCCTTGAAAAGGATCTCGGCTCCGGCCTTTTCCATGGCCGCGGGAGTATAATCGAAATCACCCACGGACACACCGCCTGTAAGGATGACAGCGTCGCACTCCTCCAGAGCCTGTTCGATGGAAGCGGCTATCCTTTCGACTTCATCGCCGGCGATCTCATACTGCCTCGGCACACAGCCGAGCTTCCTTATGACCGCATTGAGGGTAAAGCTGTTGGAGTCGTATATCTTCCCTGCCGGCAGTTCATTGCCGGGCTTTACCAGCTCGCTTCCGGTGGGGATGATTCCGATGACCGACTTTTTATAGACCAGGGGCCTGTCGATATTCTGCCCCGAAAGCGTGCCGCAGAGGCCCGCATCGATCACGGTACCGGCTTTTGCCAGCACTTCGCCTTTTTTGATATCCTCTCCCGGAAGGATGATATTCTCTCCGGCTTTCAAGGGCTTGAAGATCTTAACTTTCTCATCCGTGAATTCGGTCTCTTCGTAGCGTATGACACAGTCGCTGCCTTCCGGTACCGGAGCGCCTGTCATAACACGTGACGCTGTTCCGGCTGTGATCTCATACTTCGGGACCTGTCCTGCAGCCACTTCCTCCAGGACTTTCAGTACCACAGGAGACTCTTTTGACGCATTTTTTATATCTTCGCTCCTCATGGCATAGGCATCCAGCGGAGATCGCCGGAAAGGCGGCACGTCTTCTTTTGCAGTAATATCCTCCGCCAGGATCCTGAAAGGAGCATCTTCCAGAAGGACCCGTTCCGTTCCGACCGGTGTCACTGTTTCCTTTATAATATTGATCTGTTCATCCAGTGTCATATTCATCCCTTGCTGCTCCTGATATCATCAGATCAGAATCTTGATGATTTCTCCTTCAAAACTGTTTACATCGTCCGATGTTTCGTCTATCATATCGCCAAAGCCGGTCAGCGCCGCAAATGGTGCGAACTGCGCTGCGCGTTCCACATCTGTCATGTGCCTGCGCGTGCGGGATACCGGACGCGGCAGATCGATTATATCATCATATTGTCCGCTCATGCCCTGTGTCCTCCGACCTGGCTGTTTCTTTCTATCGCTGTAGCGCCTTCCTGAAGATTCGTTCCTTTCAGTATCGCGTTTTTTCCGTATTTTTTCTTTATCTGCAGAACAGCCTGCTGCCTTCTTCTTTCCCTGTCGCGCTCCTCTTTTTTTGCAGCGCGTTCCCGCTCGAGCGCCTCATAATCCGTAAACAGATCCAGCTGTTCGTATTCTTCCTTTTTCTCTTCTTCGGCCAATTCCGGCTTAACATGGTTCGCCACCACATACATGCGGCGCACCAGCAGATTTCTGTCGACATTCTCGTCAAAGATCTGCATGACGAGACCGGTGAGTATTTTCCCGGAGGATGTGAACTCTCCAGCATTTCTGCTTCCGTGGGCCTCTCTTGGAATGATCCTGCCGTAAAAGTCCGTCGAATACTGGCCCCTATATTCCTTTGCCCTGTTCTCGTCCGTCAGATTGGATATATCATAGCCCACCGTCAGCACCATCTGATCACAGACCAGCCCCTTGTCCACCATATCCAGCACGAGGGAATCCGCCATCTCCCGGCATACGATCCTTGCCTTCTCAAATGTGTAGGGCTCGGACAGGACCTGCCCCGAACTCAGGCTGTTGTTCCTGGGAACATAGGATTTTATGTCGGCGATCGTGCAGCTTTCATATCCCCAGGCATGGTCTATAAGCAGTTCCGCGTTCACTCCGAAGAGCCTGTAAAGCAGGTCTTCGTTGAGATAATCATTCTTCTTTCCCAGGGAGCATCTGGCTACGTCGCCCATGGTGTACATGCCGTAGCGGGCCAGTTTGCGGGCGTATCCCCTGCCGATCCTCCAAAGGTCCGTTATCGGCTTATGCCCCCAGATCTGTTCCCTGTAGGATCTTTCGTCCAAGGAAGCGATCCGGACTCCGTCCTTATCCGCTGGCATCTTCTTTGCGACCACATCCATGGCGATCTTGCTAAGATACAGGTTCGTTCCGATCCCTGCCGTCGCCGTGATCCCGGTCTTTTCCAGAACATCGCGGATCATCTTCATGGCGAAGTCATAGGCGCTCATGGAATACATCCTCAGATAATCGGTCGCGTCGATAAAGCACTCATCCACGGAATACACATGGATATCCTCGGAAGAAACATATTTCAGGTACGACCGGAACACCTCTGTACTGACCTGCATATACCGGCGCATCCGGGGTTTTGCAATAATAAAATCCAGCTTGAGCGACAGATCGTTCTGCAGCTCCGTATTGTTGTATGAACTCCCGGAAAACTTTTTTCCCGGCGCATTATGCAGCCGCTCCGCGTTGACTTCCTTCACGCGCTGGACGGCTTCGAAAAGCCTTGCCCGCCCGGAGATCCCGTAGGATTTCAGTGACGGCGATACCGCCAGGCAGATCGTCTTCTCGGTCCGGCTCTCGTCTGCCACGACCAGATTGGTCGTCAAAGGATCCAGGCCCCTTTCCTGGCATTCGACCGAGGCATAAAAGGACTTGAGATCGATGGCAATATAGGTTTTCTCAGGAGTTTTCTCTGCCATACGCGTCTCTTAAAAATCTTTTGTCAGTATACTAGAATACCAAGAATAACCGTCCGGTCCGCAGCCGCTTTGTTTTAAGATGACGCAAGCTGCTTCAGATACTTTTTGATCTTTGTCTGTATCGGAAGGCCGGGGTCTTTTCTCCTCCGTTGCCGGTATTCTGCTTCCAGCCGGATGATCTCCTCCTTTGTAAGAAGCTCCAGGAAGGGAACAAAGATCTGCTCCGCTGCGAGGTACATGAAGGCAGTCGATTTAACCGCTACACCGTAGCAGTCGATGTACACATAGTGGATCAGTTCGTATACATCCTCGTTTTCCTGCTTTGCCCACTCATAGATCTCCTTGGCGCGTTCCTCCACTTCGAAGTAAAAGCCCCTGTGTTCAGGCCGTGCGTTGAACTCCCTGTTGTGTGAAAAAAGACGCATCAGCTTCTGGCTGATATTCGATTCGCCCTGGAAGTCCTGAACCCAGTTGTTGTATCTCATATACATTCCTTTAATGTCATCAAACATGCGGGAATTCTCCTTTATCGAATCAACAGCGGTCATACTTTCCTGCGTTCATATTCGCATTTCGCTCTTTATGATATGAGCCGGCGCACAGGCGCGCCGGCTCAAACGGGTCTCAATCCTTATCTGACAAAAAGATTTCTGTCACAAATAAGTTTTCCGGAATTACTCCTGCTCGAGATAAGTGATACCTACGTAATGATCTACATCGGTTCTTTCGCCGGTATAAGTTACGGTCTTGAAGCCCGGGAAAGAGATCTCAACAGTCCAGGTCTTGGCTTCGGGAAGATCCTCGAATTCATAATCACCGGCCCAGTTGGTCTCAGTCTCATAAGTGTCGCCTGTTTCGTCGCAGGTGATCTTTACCTTCGCACCGATGCAGACTTCTTCCAGCTCTTTCGGATACGCAACGGTTCCGGCAAGGAACTTCTGCGGAGTGTTGAGGTGAACAACGTTTCCTGTGAGTCCCTTCCAGGGAGTAACCTTGTTTGCAGCGATCAGCTTGGAGATGTTGCTCTCCGGATCCGCAAGATCACCGAATACCAGTGCCTGGTTCGGGCATGCTTCTACGCAGCGGGGCTCGAATCCCGGATAATCCGGATCATCGAGAAGCTCTGCACACATCGTACATTTCTGCGGAAGCTGAAGGTCCTCATTCCAGAATACAGCGTTCATCGGGCAGGCATCTGCAATAGCCTTCTGGCCGACAGCCTTCTCCGGATCGATGATAACGATGCCGTCTTCCCTCTTGTATACAGCGCCGTCCTTGGCTGCTGCCATACATGCGGGATTATCACAATGATTGCAGGGAGTCGGAACGGTAGCTGTTTTAACACGGCGTTCGCTGTCGCCACGTTCCCACTCTACGATATTCATCCAGTACTGACCCATTTCCGGCTGGGATTTGCTCAGTGCGGTGTCCCATCCGCAATGTTCGTCTTTGCAGGCCATGAAACATGCGTAGCAGGCCATGCAGCGGGCGGCGTTAATGGCAATACCCGGCTTCTTCATAGGTGTTTTAAGCATATTACACTGCCTCCTTCTCAACTAATGCTTTGACGCATGCTTCTTTTTCTCCGAAGATCAGATCCGCTTCTGCAGAAGTACGGATCGGACGCTCGGTCTCAAGCTGCTGTCTGTCTACCTCATCAAGGATAAACTCCCAGCCCTGTCCGAAGTTGGGATCGGGATCAGCCTTCTCAACTTCGATGTTGCAGCTGTACGGAGCCATCGCAGGTACATAGTCACCGATCAGTCTGCCCGGTGTAAGGACGTTGATGGATCCGCCCTTGTCCCAGCTGTAGCGCTCACCGTAACGGATCGGGTTGTAGATACCGGAGGATGTGTATGCATGAATCGTTTCGGGATTCAGTCTGTAGGTAACGCGTGCTACGCAGAGAACGCTGCCGCGGTCGTTGAACAGACGTACTACGTCGCCGTCCTTGATACCCTTCTGCTCAGCAACTTTTGCGTTGATATGGCATACCAGGTACGGGTTGCCGTTGATCAGCACACGGTTCTTCGGAACTTCCCACAGCCATTTTGCATGCTGGTTGTAATGTGTATGATAGTCAAAACGCGGATGCGGGGAGATCAGTCCGTACGGATAGTTGTCTGCACTTAAGGACTTGAAGCCTTCCCAGGAATCCTGATACTGCGGTATCGGACGTCTTGCTTCATCATCCGGAGCCCAGTAGGTCAGAGACTCTGAAACGAACTCGAACTTGCCGGAGAAGGTGCCGAGGAGGTGCTCCTCCTGGAATACCTTGTGGTTCATGGTATCGCAGGCACGGTTCTCTGCGAACCAGTTGAATCCCGGATAACGTTTCCAGTTCTGGAACAGGCCAGTCTTCGGATCCTTGTCTTCTTCCTTCATGGAAACAGGAATTACATAGTAGCCTTTCTTCTTGAAGTCTTCCCAGGACATCTGCTTCGGCAGATCGGAGAACTGCCAGAAACGTTTTGCCCATGCTTCTTCATCGCGGCCTTCCGTAAATCTCTCGCCGAAGCCGAGCCTTGCGGCTACCTGTGAGAAGATCCAGAAGTCGGAACGGGAATCCCAGAGCGGCTCGATCGCCTTCTCCTGATAAACGATCAGCTGCCAGCTGTTTCCGGACTCGGAATGTGAGCAGTATCCGCCAAGACCTGAAGATCCGACTTCACCGATATCGGTACGCTCGAGGTTCGTGCATGCCGGAAGGATAACGTCTGCATGACGGGTCTCCGGTGTGAAGTAGATATCCTGGTTGATAACGAACTCAAGTTCCGGGCTCTTGTACATTGCTGCCCATTTGTTGGTGTCCAGCATGGTTCCGAAGAAGGATCCGCCGTAACGCCAGAAGCAATGGACCTTATTGTATCCCGGTGTCGGATATACGTGACGGGTGAACTCAAGGTCGATACCGCCGCCGCAGAATCCTTCGCCGTACCACTCATAGTGGCCGTTCAGGATGGCATCCGGAAGGTTCGGACGATACAGAACCTGCTGTACCGGGTTCATCGGAACGTCATCTGCTACAGGAGCTTTTGCAATGGAAGCGAGCGGATCGGAATATCCGCCGAACCAGAAGTCATAGTTCATCGGAGCGCCGCAGCCCGGTCCCCAGAAGTTTCTGCCGGGTTTTCCGTAACCCTGCATGGCTGCCAGTAGAACCATCAGACGTGCGTACTCTGTACCGTTGGAATGACGGCAGGCACCGCCGAATCCGCCACGCATACCGGAACCGGAAGTGGTCGGTGTGCTTGCCCAGCGGCGTGCGATCGCCTTGATATCCATAGCAGGAACCTTGGAGAGCTCTTCAGCCCATCTCGGGGTCTTCGGAGTTCCGTCCGGTCCGCGTCCGAGGATGTGGTCTACGAACTCGTTGAAGCGGTGTCCGTGCTGTGCGACATATTCTTTATCGAATGTGCCTTCCGTGATCCACACATAAGCGATCGCTTCGAGGATCGCTGCGTCGGTACCCATTCTCGGGCCGATCCACTTGTCTGCATGTTTTACGGAAGTGTAGTTGTTGAACGGGTCAACATAGATGAACTGGATTCCCATCTCCTTCATCCACCAGCGCCAGAGAGCGGACTCCTGTGCGGAATAGCCGCCGCGGCTGGTATCCGGGTCAGAAGACCAGCAGATCATGGTTTCGCAGTTCTGCATGGCCATTTCGAGCTGATCATAGGGTTCCGGTCCGCCAAGACGCCAGTAGTAACCGAAGGTATGAGGAGTTCCCCAGTGGAAGCCTTCCCATGAATCGGGGTTGTCGGCGATACGGGTATAGCCCATCATGGAGAAGAAACGGTTGAACAGGGAGATCTTATATCCTACAAGGCCCCAGGAGTGGTGGGAGGATGTGCAGGCTGTGATCGTCTCCTTGCCGTAAGTCCTCTGCAGACGCTTGATCTCACGGGCAACAAGGCTTAATGCCTCGTCCCAGGAAGCACGGCGGTAGCCGGACTTACCACGGTTTTCTGTGTTACGGTTCTTGCCGTCCGGAGTCTCGACGAAGTCCTCACGGATCATCGGGTATTTCAAACGGTCATAAGCGTAGGTACGGTCTTTCTCGCAGTAGCCGAGAAGGGACATCGTCATCTTACGCTGCGGGGTATATTCTTTACCGCGGGCTTTGATCACCCAGCCGGCGGGATCGTCATCCTGGAAAACAACAGGACGAACACGACGGATAACGCCATCGATCGTATGGATGGTCATCGGGCCGCCAACACATATGCTGTGTGTGATTTTTTCTTTCGGACGCTCAGCAGAGCTGAGTACAATTCTTTCTGCCATATCCTCTCTCCTTATTTTACTTCAACCATTTGGCTTGCATATTCGCCGCGGGCATCGATCTCTACCATCGTTCCGACATACTTGCCATCCTTGCGCTCAAATCCGCGCATATTGAAGTCTTCCATTATCGGAATCCAGAATACTCTTCCGTCCGGTCCCTGATAATGTGCTCCGAGATGGAAGCGATGCTGAAGCATAAAGTTTCCGTTCGGGTCATCTTTTGCCGCAGATGCATAGTTGAGATTTTTGAAGCTCGGATTTACAACGCCGTATTTTTCCCAGCGCATCGGGCCGATATCTTCCCAGCCGTCCATGGCGCGCATGGTCTCTATAATAACCTCATAAACATCGGGGCTCGGCATTCCGCAGCCTTCAAATCCCTCGTACCAAACACGGTATCCGTTCATAAACTCGCTGGGATGATCTTTGAGGATCCCCTCAACATGAGCAGCCAGCTCGTCTTTTGTCATAACTAAATTCTCGTCGGGAAGACGCAGAAGATACTTTTTCTCAAGATCCACGTTCCATTCCTCCTTATAATGTGCAGTCTGCTCTGAGAGCGCATTTGTCGTCGCATTTGCCCTCTTTGCGGTCGTCGCCGTAGCCGTAGTTCCAGTCTACGGGGAGCTCAATGCAGTCGACCAGACGGATCTCACCCAGGATCGTTCCTGTTCCGAGATACTTGCAGACGAATTTCTTTTTCGCAAGTTCGAGTGCCTCTGCCTCATTTTCCGCGCAGACAGTCACTTTCGCATCGGCACAGAGATACTGTTTCGGCTCCGTCGGTTTTTCCCACTGTTTCTTTGTTGCTTCGAAGATATATTTTTTCATGTCTGGACCCTCCTGAATCAATACATACGTACGTCCGGAATAAAACGGGCGTTGATATACGGGTCGTACTTTGCCATAAAATTCTTGTCATCTCCGGCAAACTCATACTCGCCGAGTTCTGACGGATGCACCCACTTGAATTCGGTGAAAATATCCGATTTCGGCTCGTACTGCCATTTGTTGACCGCACTGAAATAATTGTGGTAGGTGTGCTTGTCATGCGTATTGTGAGTGATATTACCTTCCGCCAGGTGCTCTACAATACCGTTCTCAATGAGCTTGCGTCCGATCATGATGCGGTCTCCTGCAGCCGCCTTGATCCCTACCTGCTCCCATGCAATGCGCTCAATCGCGTCTCTGTAGGATTCATTTGTGCGAATCCTGTCACAGGGGAACTGCCATACGCCGTCTGCGTTCTTGCAGATCAGTACGCCGCCGGTCGGTCCCGCATGGTGCTTGATTAATACAGACATATACTTCATAAATGCACCTCCCTCTTACAGCGTATACTGGTGCTCTGCCAGCTGACATCCTTCAGCTTCCAGTTCAGCACCCACACGCTCGCGGAACTGACGGACAGTTTCCTGCCACACATCTCTGTCGATCCGTTTGATTTCAGTACCGTCCTCGCGGACACTTGCGTACTCTTTGAAACCATCCGGCGTGCTTCTGCACACAAATTGATAGGTTTTCATTGCTTTTCCTCCTTTTGGTTTTCCGCTTCCTGCCAGCCCATGAAGTCGACGTCCTCCGCTGGAAGCTGGCCGGTCATATCCAGATAGGATATAATTCCCCGCTCCGCAGTGACCATAACGCCCATGAGATCCATTTTTTTGTCGTACCGGATCTGAAAGATCTGGTCTGCGGCACTGTTCAGGTTGTTCAACATAGCAGTGTTCCGATCGTTTACCTCGAAACTTTTATGTCTTCCATCCTCCGCGTCGAACTTATGGATCATGCACCGGTACATGTCGCGAAGCAGAACAACATACATGATCTCCATCCCGGACAATACGGCAACCATGTTTCCCTGTTTCAGAGAATCCGTAATACTGTCTTTCTCCTTATCCAGAAAACTGAGCTCAATCTTGTCTTCGTTGGATCTTCTGTCGGTTCGCTCTCTTTTTGCCATGTAATATTTTACTCCGATACAAACGGGCGACTCATCAAGCCGCTTGAATCTGAATTACCTATTAACCTGTATTTATTATATATGTAGATAAGGTCAATGTCAATTGACGTTCATGCATTTTGTCTATTATTTTAATAGATTTTAACTATAAATAAACTAATTTTATCTATCCTGTTCCGAAGTGGATCCGAGGATCTCCCCGAAGCTGCTTCCGATCCCTTTTTCGCTCTCCCTCCGGCCTTCCAGAGTCTCTTTCGCCTCCTGCACCGCAAGGGCCACCGCTGCCTTCAGTTCTGTCGCCGGCATACGCCGCGCCCCGGCGCCGAAAATGATGATCTGTTCGATCCCGTCCGAGGTCGCAACGGTGACTTCGGCATTTTTTACAAGCCTGTGTGCGGTCTTTTCGATGTACTGATCCGCTGTTTCGGCCTCTTTTGTAAATACGACATCGATATTGTGATACCGGTAAGTATGCTCTGTCCCGCCCGGAACCCTGTACGCATCAAAAACACAGATGATGATATAATCGCCGAGCGCTGCATAATTGGAAAGAATATCCAGCAGCCGGTCCCTGGAAGCCTTGACATCCTCCGCTGCAAGGGTCCGGAGTTCCTCCCATGCATAGATCATGTTGTATCCGTCCACGAGCAGATAGCGGTCTTTTGGCTGTGCCGGAGGCTTTCTCTGGCGGAAGGGGGCTGCTGTATCCCCCGCTGTCCTTTTCGGCTTAAAGGCTTCGTTAAAATTCTTTCGTTCCACCGCCCCGTATGTGCGTTCAAAGATCTCCATCAGCTCCTTATCGGAGGCAAAGGGATCTGTTTTCCTGTTTTTATCTGTTTTTCTTCCGGATCCGGCAGCCTGCTCTTCCTGCCGTTTTTCTCCCGGCGCTGTCCAGCCGCTCTGAACATGCATGAGGCTCCGCACTTCATTCCAGGGAACCAGGACGGCGGATCCTTTTTCACAGAAGACCGAAGAGGATGGATTCCTCCGGTCGGTTTCGGGATCGTATCCGATCTCTTCCGTTACTGTTTCCGGGTTCCTGCAAGGATAAAAGCCGCCGGCAGAAGTAAATACCGCAGCTTCTCCCTTTGTATAGGCCGTCAGTGTCTCCTGATACCCGTCAAAAGCCGCTACCGGGGCGCGTCCTTTAATAACAGCTGTCTCGTTTTTTATCTCCGGCGGAGAAAATTCCGCGCCCATATCCGAAAGGTCGCCCAGTGCCCTGCCGAGATTGTTCTGCGGAAGCCGGATCTCAAAGTCGTAAAAAGGCTCCAGCAGGATATTTTCCGCCATCATGAGCCCCTGTCTTAAAGCCCGGATCGAGGCCTGCCGGAAATCTCCTCCTTCGGTGTGCTTAATGTGCGAACGGCCGGCCACCAGGGTGATCTTCAGATCCGTCAGTTCGGAGCCCGTGAGCACTCCTTTATTCCGGCGGCCGGATAAGGCCTGGATCACGGCTCTCTGATATTGGCCGGAAAGCATGTCCGAAGGCAGTCCGTCTCAAAAACAAGCCCGCTCCCCGGTTCACCGGGTGCAAGCATCAGATGGACTTCGGCATAATGCCGCAGCGGTTCAAAATGTCCTACTCCCTCCACGGTATTTCCGATCGTCTCTTTATAAATCACAGAAGGCCGGCCGAAAGCGATCTCCAGGTCAAATCGCTTTTTCGCCAGGCCGGACAGCACTTCTCTCTGAACCGGACCCATCAGGCGGGCCCGGATCTCTTTTTTCTGTGTATTATATGTCAGCTGAAGCATCGGCTCTTCTTCCGCGAGGAGCAGAAGCTGTCTGTAAGCCTTATAAGGGTCCGTTCCTTCCGGGAGAAGGACCTGCCACGCCAGCACCGGCGCGATCAGGCTCCTGCCGGAATCGCTCTCCGCTCCGAGTCCCTGGCCGGCGTACGTACGCGTCAGGCCGGTCACGGCGCAGATGCTGCCGGCGGAAGCTTCCGGAAGCGCTTCGTACTTTTCTCCGGAATACTGCCGGATCCGGGTGATTTTTTCCTCCAGCTTCTCCGCCGGGGGCTGCGCTTCTTCGTTCTCTTCCGAAAAGTCCGCGTCAAGAGGCCGGTAAGTCAGGTTCTGCCGTATTTTAAGCGTGCCGCCGGTGACCTTGAGAAGCGTTTCCCTCTCTCCGTTTTCATCGCGCATGATCTTTATAACACGGGCGGCAAAAGACTCTTTTGCTTTCATCGGCCCGGCAAGCAGATCGATCAGCGAAAGCAGTTCCTGCACCCCTGTCATCTTCAGAGCCGAGCCGAAAAGGGCCGGGAAGAATTTTCTTTCCGCGAAGAGCTGTTTTACCATTCCGGTTTCCGGCATCTCTCCGCTCATAAAGCGTTCCAGCAGCTCTTCCGATTCGGCGGACAGAACGACACTTTCCAGCACCCCGGCATTTTCAAAGCCTTCCGAGAGATCGACAAACGAACCGTCCAGATCATTATTCAGTTCCGTCAGAAGATCCTCTTTTAAGACCCTCAGTTCTTCCGGTGTGCCGACGCGGTCCGTCTTGTTCACAAAAACAACGGCCGGAACTTTATAATATTCAAGCAGGCGGAACAGGGTCCGCACGGAGGCGTTTATCCCATCCGCCGCGCTGACCAGAAGAACGGCCAGATCCAGTACCGAAAGCACACGTTCCATTTCCGGGGAAAAATCCGCGTGTCCGGGGGTATCCAGAAGGGTATACGTCCTTCCGGGAACGGAGGGCGAACTCATCACCGCCGGCTTCGAATAGATCGTAATTCCGCGCCGGCGCTCCACATCATCCGTATCAAGGAAAGTGTCTCTTTTATCCACTCTTCCCATACTGCGGATGCTTCCCCCGAGGTATAATAAGCCTTCCGACAGCGTGGTCTTTCCTGCATCCACGTGTGCCAGAAGGCCGAGGCAGATATTCGCTTTTTCTGTATTATCCGATATGTTCATCCGCAGGACCGCAGTTTTTTGACTTAACCCTCAATCGTGACCTTTAAAAGCACCGGATTGTGATCCGTATTGACAAAGTCCAGATCCAGGGTCTCGAGACGGTTTACTTTCAGATTATCGGAAACGATATAACCGTCGATCATGTAATACTGGAAATTCTCTTTGTCCGCGGCGGCATAGCTCTGATCCAGCGACCGGCAGGTAGGCACGGTATTATCCATGCAGAACTGAAACCCGCTGAATCCCGAAACGTCTATCTCACCGCAGTGCCAGCAATCCGGATACTCGGGATACATACTGTCATCAACCGAAGAAAACGTCTGGTTGAAGTCGCCTCCCGCAATAACGTAATTGCCCTTTACTGCTTCCGCTTCCAGTATTTCCTTCAGCATGGCGGTCTGCGCAATCTTTCCTTCGCCGGAGTCATAAGCTTCCAGATGCAGATTGACCAGCACCAGTTCCTTTCCGGTTTCTTTTCCGTTCGGATCGGTCACGGGTATCCGGTTGATAAGCAGGCACCTTTTCAGATTTGCCAGCCGTACCGGCCACGAAAACGGACACGGCAGCTGAATTCGTTCGAAACTGTCAAAACCCAGATCCGAAAGCGTAAGCAGGCCGGCTTCGATCCGGCCCAGCGGCGGAAGCGGATAAGGAACGAACAGTGTTTTGTAATTATAGGCAAACGCCGAAAGGTACTTCAGATCTGACGCGGTATTGAGGGTATTCACCAGCGCTTCCTCTTCGTTGACCTTATGCGAACGGGCGCTTTTGCGATCCACCTCCTGAAGAAATACGACGTCCGGATCTATTTCTTCGATCTCCGAAGCGATGCTCTGCAGGTTTTTGCCGACTTCATCTTTCGTTGCCGTCCGGACGCCGGTGCCTCCGTCCATAAAAAAGTCCGTGTTCTCACCCAGCGCTCCGTACCCGATATTCCAGGTCAGAATAGTCAGTTCTTCCCCTTCTGCGGCTTTCGGCATTTCCACCGCAGCGTCCACTGCGGCTTTTTCGCTGTACGCCGGTTTATACTCCGTAATGGTCAGGGCCGCAAAAAGTCCAAGCACGGCAAGAATGATCACGAGTACGACAGCCCCTATTACCTGCAATACTTTTTGCCATATCTTTTTCGGCTTCTTCTTCATACCATGAAACCTCCGAAATCCTGCAAAAATTACTTTTTCTGTTCCTCCAGTCTGCTGAACAGTCCTTCGCATCCCCGGATCACGTCCCGGTACGTCCGCTCGAAATCCCTTGTATACCAGGGATCCGAGATCTCCGTGCCCGGTCTGTCCGAATAATCCATCAGAAGGCTGAACTTGCCTTCGGGATCTCCCCCGCAGATCCGATTCATGTAATACAGATTTTCATTGTCCGTGCCGATCAGCATATCGTATTTATCATAATCCTGCCTGGTCAGCTGTCGGGCCCGGTGGTCCAGGATCGGTACGCCGTGACTTTCCAGCGTCCTCCTCATGGGAGGATAGGCCGGATTTCCCAGCTCCTCGCGGCTCGTCGCCGCGGAATCGATATAAAACTCTTTATTAAGTCCTGCTTTATCCACCATGTTCTGAAAAACATAGTGGGCGCAGGTACTGCGGCAGATATTGCCGTGGCAGACGAACAGTATTTTTATCATATCGTTTCTTATCCTTGCTTATCGTAGTTTTTCCTTTATTTACAGGCTTTTGACGGCATTGGAGTTTTCCTTGGTTTATCACTTATCGTAACTTTTCCCGGACACATCGTAGCCGTCAAAAGTAGTAAATCTGGTAGTACAAGCGTTGCTCGTACTACTGAGCTTTTTTCTGCTTTGGCAAATTGTTCATCTCACGTTTAGCATCTTGGAATTTGAGGTGTGTGTAGGTGTTAAGTGTGACACCAATATCAGAATGTCCCATTATGTATTGCAGTATTTTAGGATTCATCCCGCTACCTGCCATATTGGAGCAAAACGTATGTCGGCAAACATGAGGGGTGACCTTAGGCATTTGCACTTTGTAGATAGAGTTGTACTTCTCGCAAATATGCTGAAAGTATTTCTCCCAATGAAGCGCAACCATGGGCATTTCATTCTTGTCTAGAAATAAAAAGCCCGTATAGCCATCAATCATTGGCTCAATCTTCGGATTAGTACGTTCTGCAATAATCCGGCGGAAACAATCTGCTACCTCCGCTGTCATTGGAACTTCTCTTTTTCCGCTCTTTGTCTTTGGAGGTTGGATAATGTATTCCATATTACGCTTTCGCTCCAGCTGATGGTCAACGCAAATCTTCATTTCTTTGAAATCTACGTCACTAATAGTCAAACCGCAGAATTCTGAAATTCTTAGACCTGTATGAAACAGAATGTAGATACCATCATAATATCTCTGGAAGTGCTTATCCTCTTTGACAAAGCGTAAGAACTCGCGTTCCTGTTTCTGCGTGATTGCCTCTCTTGTCACACTATCATCTACCACGACACCCTTCAAAGGGAATTCAAAAGGATTGTTCCTGATATAGTTGTTCTTTACTGCCGACTTGAAAGCTGGACGTACAATCCCTCTGACAGAGTGTATTGTACTATACCCACGTCCATCCTCTTGTAATTTGATTAACCATGCTTTTGCATCGAGTTCACTCACTTTATCAATACGCATGTTTCCAAATTTCTCTTTTTTGAGGATATTGATGACGAAATTGTAGTTTGCCTTGGTATTGTGTCCTACACCTGTTTTTGTTGAGACGTATTTTTCGACCAGTTGCAAGACGGTAAGGTTGCTTCCATTGGGGACAAGACCATTTAGCAAGTCTTGTTCGACCTGTCGTTCTTTCTCACGCAAGGACAGGTCTCGTTTCTTCCCGGCAGGTGCACGGTCGTTTTTGTCCAGTCGCCAGCTGTAAACGAACTTTACATTCCCGTTGTTGTCTTGGTATTTAAACTGGTAACGTCCATCAGGACGCTGGCTCTCTCCATTTCTTAAAACGCGATTCTTTTTGTCTCGCCTTTTTTCACTCATGGTATCTCTCCTTTCTTAGAAAAAAGAGAGCCCCAGTATGAACAGCGCTATCATAACATACCGAGGCTCTGCTTTCTATGTCAAAATAGTAAACTTCCCGAATTCCTATGGCAGAATTCATACAACAGTCGCAGAATTCAGGTAAGCCTCGAACACTTTGCGCTTTATCATGACACGATTGCCATTCATGATAAGAAACTCTGCATCATCATTCTCCTTGATGATTGTCCTTATCTTGTTTTCTCCAATATGAAAATACTCAGCGGCTTCCCGTGTCGTTAGCATATATCTTTCCCAAAATGGTATTTCTTTTTTCATAATCAAACACTCCTTTCTTTTTTACATAGGGACAGTTATTGAGCTGTTCCTTTTTTGTTGCTCAAATTCAGTATTGCACCTGCCAATGGCAGAGACACAACAGGAGGACAAGAAAGTGAGTACAAGTAAACAAACCGCTAGGAAAGAATCAATGCAGCAAATAATGTCTGAACTGGAGGCTGGAGTGGCGTCCGTCTTTGAATCTGACAACTATGTTAGGCTTCTGGACATGATGAGCCAATTCCACCATTACAGTTTCAACAACTGCATTCTGATTCTGTCGCAGTACCCGACCGCAAGCCGGGTCGCAAGTTTTCAGACGTGGAACCGTATGGGGTTCAAGGTCAAGGCGAAAAGCCATGGAATTAAGGTATTAGTCCCGATACCTTACAAAATCCAGAAAGAAAAAGAGACGGTCGATGAGGATGGCAATACCTCCATGGAGACCGTCAATGCGCAGGGACTCTCTTTCAGAATCGGGCATGTGTTTGACCAGTCGCAGGTCGAAGGCGATTTTCCAACTATCGCGGACGAGCTGACCGATAATTCTGAAAAGCTGCAGGAAGCAGTAGACAGAATTATGACTGAGCAGCCATACATCATGTACGATTCCACTTTGAAGGAAGGAGGCGCGAACGGCTATTTCAGTCTTGATACGCAGGATATTCATATCCGTCCATGTATGAGCAGCAGCCATACACTGCGGTGTATCATTCATGAAATGGCGCATAAGCTCCTTCATTCAGATAAGGCTTCCGCTATCACCCGTGAGGAAGCCGAGTGTCAGGCTGAAAGTGTGAGCTACATTTGCTCACGTTCTTTCGGGCTCGACACCAGTTCTTACAGTTTCGGTTACGTCTGCAGTTGGAGCAGCGGAAAAGAGCTGAAAGAACTGAAAAGCTCTCTGGCAGTCATCGAGAAAGCTGCAAGAGAGCTGATGCAGTGGCTCGCCACTGCTACGGATTTGGAAATGGTTGTACCGGAGTAATCCGGTACAACACAGTCCGAATCCGTAAAAAAGCGGGTTATACACTGGTATAACCTGCTATCTATGTTTCGTGACATAACAATTCACGAAATAGGGCAAATGTTGGGCATCCATTTGTCCGCATGCTTTAGGCTTTTGGCTTGATAATAAAGCCGACCGCTCAAACTGAACACAAGAACTACGAAAGGAGGATTTTTCCTTGGCAAGAGGCAATTCTATAAAATTTCTGCTTCGACAAGCGCTTGGCGAAAAAGCGTCTTATGGACGTTCCAAATACGATGACAAAGTATCTACCTTTGAGAAGCGAGAAGAATTAAAACAGCGAGGAGTCTCTTTTGAAGACCGGCTCGATGCCGTGAATGATTTGCAACCGCACGTTTATTCATACTGCACGATGGACACATACCAACAACAGCTTGGATATTTCGGGGACTGGCTCATAGAAAACGGTCATAAGAAAATCTCGGTCGAAGAATCAAAAGACTATATTCAAGAATACCTTGACCACTTAGTTTCGAAGGGGCAAAGTGCGTGGAGCATCAACACTGCCCTGTCCGCAATCTGCAAGGCGACGGATGCACACATGAGAGATTACGATAAACCGGCAAGACGTGTTTCGGAAATAGAACGCGGCAAAGGTGAAAGAACAAATGACGCACTCAATGACAAGAAGGCTGCTACGATTTTGCGTGCAAATCGGCTGCTCGGTATGCGCAGAAGTGAACTGAAATCACTTCGCGCCGGTGACATTTTTGAGCGCGGTGACACCGTCGTTGTCAAAGCAATCGGCAAAGGCGGCAGATATAACGAGCAAATCTTCACTGACCAGAAGGAGAAGGAAATCATTCTTGGATTGAAGGAAGGTCATGCTGAAACCGACCGCGTGTTCGCTCCGGAAGATTTTCAGAATGACGCAGACCTTCATTATCAGAGACAGCTCCGCGCCGTCGAAGTATATGAGCGCGTCATAGAAGACATGAAGCAGCACCCAGAAAGACGGGATTACTACAAAGAGCAGATTTACCAGAAATACCATGAGCGAAATCGAACGTGCCGAGAGAACCTTGATAATCCCTATTGCGTTCGAGGAGCAAACAGGCAAAGACTTCTCGCGGAAGGACGGGAAGTAACTTATGACCGCGTGGCGCTGCTCTACGTCAGCACACACGTCTTATCTCATACACGCTCTGACACAACCGCTCAGTTCTATGTAGCCAAATAGCCCATCTATTGCTTTTGCGTTTTTGGGTATTATATAATTCATATAGCAGATGAAATGAAATGTCTGCTATCAAGTTTTGGATGCCGTTGTTGAACGGCTCGAAGTATAGGAAATCTCCCTAGATAGGTTGATACTCGTTACTTACTTTTTGGGGTGTCATCTTAAGTGATGATGCTAATTGTCTTAAATGTAAAATTTTTCTACCTCAAAAGAAATGCCGGGGTCGCTCCCCGGCATTTCTTTTTGTTCATACTGAGACTCAAAAGTAGTAAATTCGTAGTAAAAATTGATTTGAAGTGTTGATTATCGTGAATTATCGTAGCTAATCGTTGCTAGTTAAGGTTGTACCGTGGCAGATAAATAATATTCTTGTCATAAAACCAGCCTCTGATCCTGTGCTCTCTTTTCCGAAAAAGAGAGCCTCCGTATGATGAAACAACTATACCATACGGAGGCTAAGGTATCAGTAATTTTCTTTTCTCACTTCAAAGTAAGCCTGGGGATGATTGCAGACCGGGCAGACCTCCGGTGCAGAGGTGCCGACTACAACATGTCCGCAGTTGCGGCACTCCCACATCGTAACACCGCTCTTCCTGAAAACCTCCATTGTCTCAACATTCTTCAGCAGCGCGCGATATCTCTCTTCATGCATTTTTTCAATTGCCGCAACCCCGCGGAACTGAGCAGCCAGATCGGTGAAGCCTTCTTCTTCCGCTTCCTGCGCCATTCTCGCGTACATGTCTGTCCACTCTGCATTTTCTCCTTCCGCCGCATGAAGCAGGTTCTCCGCGGTATCACCCAGCTCGCCCAAAGCCTTAAACCACAGTTTCGCGTGCTCTTTCTCGTTTTCGGCAGTCTGAAGGAAAAGAGCTGCGATCTGCTCATATCCGGCTTTTTTGGCAACTGACGCAAAGTAAGTGTATTTGTTTCTTGCCTGGGACTCGCCTGCAAATGCTTCCCAGAGATTCTTCTCTGTCTTTGTTCCTGCATATTTATTCTTTGCAGGAGCTTCCTCTTCCTTCCTGAACTTGTCGGCAGGCTGCTTGCATACCGGACACTTCTCCGGAGGCTGCTCGCCTTCATGAACGTAACCGCATACCGTACATACCCATTTTGCCATTTCAGTATCTCCTTTCATTTCTGTTTTCTTATCATTGTTCGGTACTGCCTCTAAAATCTTCTTTGCAGTTTCAGCCGGGAATTCTGCTGTCGGAGGATTCGCAATCAGATCTTTCAGGATCTTATGTGTATTATCGCTTTGAGGAAGCATATAACCTGCCTCTCTCATAATATCTTCAGCAACCAGCCTCCCGGATTTTGCTGCTGCAGTCATCAGCCGGTTCAGGCCGTCCAGGTCTGTTTCTGCCGCGATCTGAAGAGCAGCCTTTGCGCCGTCCATCTTTCTCTGTGCAAGTTCATTCAAAACTGCTTTTACAGAATCTGTTTTCGGCTGCTGAGGAGGATATTCTGTCGGGACCATACTGATCGCCCCGCTCGGGCATGCTCCGGCACAGTCGCCGCAGCCAATACATCTGGCGGTATCGATAATACTGTTCTCTGTATCGGTTGCTCCGGTCGGACATACATAGAGACAAAGGCAATCCTTCGTACAGAGTCTTAAGTTTCTGACAGCAACACTCTTCATCATTTTGTCCTCCCTTCTATTTTTTCAAATTTCCAGGCAGGCACCTTACACACAGGACAGAGCTCCGGAGCATTCTCGCCAATGTAGACAAATCCGCATACAGTACATACCCAGATGGCAGTATCCGCAAGCATCGTCTCACCCTCCCGGAGATATCTGCTGACAAGAGAAGAAAGCATTCTTGTGACTTTTTCTCCCCATACACAGATACGGGCGGCGCCTCTGTCGCCGGCGGCGTCTGCCGTGGCCCGAACCGCTGTGTAGTTATCAATATCCTCCTGCAGAAGCGCTGCGATGTTCTCTACCGAAGCATCCTGTATGGCCGGAGTTATGGATGAAAAGTAATCCGCAAGTTCACGGAACATAGCTGCTTCTTCAATCTTATACTGCTTCTCACATCCCCTGGAAAGATTTGAACAGAGTGCAGACAGCTGTCCGGCGGACAGCTCCTTAAGATCCGCATCCGCTTCAGCTGTCATCTTTTTTTCCATGATTTCAGGCTGAAGGATCTCTTCCGGCCTGAAATCCGATTTTAAAGCCCCGCACAGGGGACATTTCCAGTCTTCCGGCAGGGAATCAAACGGCGTTTTTTCTTTTGCGTCATCATAGATATATCCGCAGATCTGACAAATATAACGCATAACCGATCCTCCTTTTTCTATTCCGGCATGCTGCAAAGGCATGAACATTCCGCTCAAGGATAACAATTCCGGCACCCGGAAATGCAGCGGTTTCATCCCAGCTGCAGCTTTTCTCTCCATTCCTCTTCTTTAAACCCGGTCAGGACAAAGTCCTCTCCGACCAGCAGCGGGCGTTTTACCAGCATTCCGTCCGTGGCCAGAAGGGCGAGCTGCTCTTCTTCGCTCATATCCGGAAGCTTCTTTGAAAGTCCCAGCTCCCTGTACTGGATCCCGCTCGTATTAAAGAACCTCTTAAGCGGCAGGCCGCTCATTTTATAATACTTTCTCAGCGTTTTCTCATCCGGATGATCGTCTTTGATATCGATACTCTTATATTGCAGCTTCTGATCATCCAGCCATTTCAGGGCTTTTTTGCAGGTGGAGCACCTGCTGTAGCAATAGACATTTATCATTTCCTTTCCTCCGGATTCTTTAATCTCACTATTTACGAGCAAATGTGAAGCGGTCCCATTCCCCCTGCCAGTCCATGGGATTGCCCAGACAGAAACAGCAGGACGACCGCTTCGGCTCAAGCACGGCGATCTTGGCAGCGTTCGTCCCGTTCGCTCTTCCGTTATCCGCCAAGGTGCCCTGGACGCAGCCATAGACCTGACCGGTCACTCCGAAGGATCCGTCCAGGCCTTCCATCGTATGAATGTATTCTCCTGATTCCTTATCCCTCAGATAGGTTCTCGAAAAGATATACTGAAGGGTATACAGATCGATCTTCCCGTGAAAATCCTTCATCTCCCACATCAGGTTATCAAAGCGTTTCTCACTGGTAAGGTTGGCGTTGAAAATACTCATGGGAATATAGGTGAGTTCATCATTCTCATCGTAACTGAACGGACAGATAAAATGATTGGCCGCAGCGATATAGTCATCCTGCTGCCATGCGCCGGTATATTCGCCGGGATACCTCACCGCATACCGGTCGGGACTGACTTCAACGACCGCGATCGTTTCACTGTCGCAGACCATCCAGTTCCAGGCTCCGTCGTGCAGCACTGTCCTGCGCCCGGTCTTTTCCCTGTATCCTGCAGACCCGTGGATCAGTATATCGATCGCTTCTTTGGCACTGTCCGCGTGTTTGATCGCGTAAAACAGCATATTCGGCCACGGGACCCCGTAAGCGCCGCCGTAGCATCCGCAGTCCAGGCTTTCCTGCGTCGTTGCCCCTCCGAAGTGATGGCTGATCGACACTCCATTGTCGTTCACCAGCAGAAGTCCGTTGGGCGAGGGAACATTTCCCACCGTCCAGAAATCATGGAAGCTTCCGTCTTCGGAATGATAGACCATCGATGCCTGGTAGCAGAGCCCTGCCTGCTGGGTATGTCTGACCTGCGTGGCGATCGTCCTGCCGTAAAGGTTCGCTTTTCCCAGTACTGCAACACTGTTGCAGCCGTTCTGCCGGCCGCTGATAAACTCTTCCGCATAAGTGTTCGGTTTTGCGCCGGGATCTTTATAGGCATCCGGGTCGCCCCAGATCCAGACATCGAAGATCGCAGCCGCAAAGATACGGATCAGGTCCTCCTCATACCATTTTGAATTCCGGTCATGATATGGGGACCGGTTCAAAGGTTCCGCCGCTCCCGCAGCCATGCCTTTCATCAGGTCGATCTGTGTTTCGTCCAGAAGTGCGGCCTGTTCGAGAAACATCCGGATGGCATGGCTCGTAGCCACATACCCCCTGGTACTGCACATCCGGTCCCACCAGTAATCCGAGCAGGAAGCGATCATTTCACCGGTTTCTTTCCCGATCCGGAGGCCTTTCTCATACCAGCTCCCGAAAAGAGGACCCAGCCACACCGGCCTGTCCTTAAATCCGAGCTGTCCTCCCGAGTCGTAGAATTCCGCAGCGGGATTTCTCCCGCCTTCGGCATACTCTCCGATCCCGTCATAAGCGATCTTCATTTTTATCCCTCCTCTTCACCGACAAGACGGACGGCCCGGTAATCATGCCCTGTCGCCGGAAGAAAGGTTTTGATCACATCTTCCGTTCTGAGTTTCAGGCTGGAGGTGCAGACGCAGGGATGGCAGCCCAGGTATTCATCTTTTAAGACATCCTCATCGATCAGCAGCTGCACTTCGTGCCCGGTATCGTTCATCAGTCCCATAATGCTGACCGCCCCGGGTTCGATATCCAGGTATTTCAGCATATCCGCAGGCTCCGCAAAAGAGAGTCTGGAGGAACCGATCTGCCCGGAAAGTTCTTTGGTCTTGAACTTTTTGTCTCCGGGCATCATCAGAAGATAGAACCTGGTTTTCTGCCGGTTGCACAGAAAAAGATTCTTGCAGATCAGGACACCGAGAATGGCATCGATCGCATTGCACGCCTCCATGTTGTCGGCTCGGTCATGATCTGTACGCTGATATGGGATGTTCAGTCTGTCCAGGAAATCATAGGTCCGGATCTCGCGGGGGAGACGTCCGGCTTCCTCTTCCGGTCTTCCGTTAAAAAGCTGCATAGTTTACTCCTTGTATGGATCTGTCCGCTGCCTGACCGGTACGCGGTCATTCTTTTCTCATTTCCGTAAACCGGGCTTTCTGTCAGACTCCGGCCAGGACATGCAGATTGCGGATCTCCGAATCACGAATGCTGTCATTTACGATGTAGGCATGTCTTTCCAGTTCATCGGAAGGCGCGGACGAAAGCCTCTGCTCTCCCAGTATCCGGATCACGTCCCGGGAGATCCGTTCGATCACGGCTGATTTTTCCTCTGCCGCTTCCTCATCATTCCCGCGCGTGATCATCATCTCAAAATCATCGGCCAGATCCGGGAGGAGCGGCAGTTCCCGCATTGCGCGGAAAGCCCATTTATAATAAGGCTGGTATTTCCGATTCAGCAGGAAAACGGTCTCGATTCCGCTCTTAACATATTCAAAAACGGCCATCTGCGCTGCGGCATTTTCTCCGCGGCGGACGGATCGGAGATAATTGTACTGCCCGGCCTGCGCCATCAGGAGCAGATGTCCGGCCAGTTTTTTCCGCCGGATATCTTCCGGATAAAAAGCCAGCCGGCGGCGGATCCGGGTCACTTCACCGTATCCGTCATAAAAGATCTCACCGTTCACAGCCTCTGCAAGATAGTGATCCGGAAGCGAAAGCCACTGCTTCAGGGTCAGGTTCCCGTCCGGAGTCCCGGTTTTATTCTGAAACACTTCCTCCGTCCTCAGGACACCGTGTCTCGCCCCGCCTACCGGCAGGATCTGCGTACGCCGGAAGCCTTTAAACTCCCCCGGAAGCTTTGCATACGCCCGCTCCAGCAGAAAAGCCGTCCGCCGGTCGACGATGTTCTCCCCGGGGAGCAACAGGCAGAAGCATGGCTCAAAATCGTGATCCCGGGAGATCTCGTCATCATAGCCGAAGCATTCCGATCCGCTCCCGAACAGGCCTGCCGCAATATACGGAAGCACCTGCGGAAAATTCTTTTCCAGCATGGGTTTTCCGCAGCTTTCATAAAAATCCCTGGCCAGTTCCAGTCCTTTCATGCCCGTCTCTGCCTTCTTTTCTTTAGGAAACAGCACTGCTGCGCAGTTCCTGCGCCCGCTGTTTTAATTCTTCCGATGCAATGAAATATCCGTAATAGGAAAATGTCGGTGCGCAGCTGTCAAAGACAAAGGCGCAGTAGCCTTTCTCCTGTGAACTGCCATGTTTCGCCGATTCCCAGCTCTGATTCAAAAGCGCTTCCGCTTTGTCGAGAAAAGCAGAGATCTCCTCTTCCGCTTCTTCCGTACCTTTTTCCGCGCTGGCACAGTCTGCCATGTTCAGATACGTGATCGCCTGTTCCGGTTCGCTGCCGGGAACCTGTTCCATCACGGAAAGCGCTTTCCCATACATTATTCCGGCTCTTTCAAACTGCCGAAGCGCAGTCAGGGTCAGGCCCATGTTATTGTACAGCCCGCCCAGCAGTGAAGAAGATGTTTTTCCGTTTTTTTCATAAACTTCCAGGGCCTTCTCGAACAGCGGAAGGGCCTTTTCATAGGAACCGAATGTATAATACGCCGTTGCCGAATTCGTATAGGTCGTACCCGAGCTGATCGATCCGTGAAAATCCAGTTCGTCCAGAAGGCGCATTGCTTCCTGAATACTTTCAAATGCGTCCTCTTTCCTTCCGTTCTTCCGGTATAAACCGATAAATTCATTCCGGATCCCCAGCTGCCCTTTCAGGTCGCCGCCCAGTTCCGCTTCGGAAAGCCAGTATTTCAGCATCCGTTCCGCACCGGCCGCATCCTGACGGGTCTGGAACTCGTCCACCTTCTCAATGATGCGCTGCAGAGGAACGGTCTTTACTTTCGGGGCCGCGCCATAGGGATCGCCGCACAGGACACAGTCCGGTTCCCTATAATCCTCCGGCTGCAGGATCTTCTCTTTATTTCTTTGATCGTCCATATTGTTTTCCATGGGATCATCCGATAATACTGCTGTCTTTCAGCATTATTTTAAGCTTTTCTGTCTGCTCTGTAAATAATCAACGCGTATGAAAAAACACCTGCTGCAGGAAGCTGCCACGGCAGGCGATCGCTGTCATTTATCCGGATTTCTTTTACTCTCTGCAGGGTTGTCTTCGGACGGAAAGCAGGGAAAGGATCAGTGAAAGCCCCATGCCGATAATGGGAAGATACGGTGCGGCGGCATCCGGGAGGCCGAAGGACTTCAGCGCCGTGCCGAAATAGGTTCCGGCAATTCCGAAGAGACCGCCTGCAATAACTCCCGCAAGCCAGGGGCCGATCCGGACACCGTGCTTTTCATAAGCGAAGATCGCGACCGTAAGCGGAAAGATCACGCCGGGGGTATAAACGGAATAAGCACCCGAAAGAAGGCTCATGATATCCCCCCTTCCCAGCAGGACCAGAAGGAGCGAAAGCCCGCCGATCAGGATCACCGCAATGCGGACGAAGGGGACGCTCTCCTTTTTGAAAACATCTTTCGCCAGTATAACGGATGCATTGATGAGGCAGGTATCTGTGGAAGACAGAATAGCCGAAAGCAGGCCGAAGATCAGAAGGACCGACAGTCCTTTCGGAAGCAATGAAGCGGCATACATCAGGGCTCCGCTGTCACCTAGCTGTTCCGGGGTCACATTGTACCGGATCCACATTCCGGTCAGAGTGATCATGACCGCAAAGCACAAAAGGAACAGTCCCGAAATAAGGGCCGATCTTTTCGCGGTCTTTTCATTTCCGGAAACAAAATTCCGGGAAAGGATATCCGGTCCCAGGAAGAACACCCCGCCGATCACGAAAAACTGGATAAAAAGATTGGACGGACCGTAGTTTTCATTCAGCAGTTCAATATTGTCTGCGACTTCGGCGGTATTCCCTCCCTTTACCGCATAGAGAAAGATCATGCAGGCTGCAACACCGGCCAGGATGATCAGGAGCTGGAACCTGTCGGTCTTGATGACGGACAGCTGGCCGCCGGTCAGTGTATAAAGGATCACAATAACAGCAACGATCACAAAGATCCCCCTGCTGCTCCTGCCGAGCGCATAAGTGACCAGGGAATTCATTGCGGCCAGCTGGCCGGCAACTACTCCGATCCAGGAAACCGCGATAATAAGCGCGATCAGCAGCTGCGCCGGTCTTCCTGCGGTCTTTCCGGCCAGATCCGGAAGTGTATCGGCATCGATCCTGCGGACTCTCTCGGAAATGAAAAACGACTGCAGGATCAGTCCGAGCGCACCGAAAGCCAGCCACCAGATCCCCGGAAAGCCGATTTTATAGACCGTATCGGTGATGCCGATGGTGGTGGACGCTCCGACCATGGTCGCCATCAGCGTCATCACGACCGCAAAGGTGGTCTGGTTTTTACCGGCGGCGGAATAGTCCTTAAAGCCGTGTATGCTCTTTAATTCACGGATCCCGATGATAAGAAATATTATGAGATAGATGATTAAGGCGATCAGAAAAACGGTATTCATACGTGGTGGGTTTCCATTGTTCTGTAAGTGTCATCCTGCTGAAAAGGATTATATATCAGATGCACAGTCAATTGTCAACCATAATATTGAATAAGGTTGACGATTGGCCTGTAATAATACCCGTCGCTTTTCAGCGGCCGGGTACTGTTTCAATGCCGATTCCGGAAATCCGTCTGACCGGCATCCCGTTTTCAGAAATCCAGTTTTTTCAGGATCTTTGCGGCAATTTCATTTTTTCCGGGAGAATCCTTTCTTTGGCTCTGCAGTTTTTCCGTATAGATGCCGATCCCGACGATGTAATTGCTGTATTTTCCTGTCTCGAGATCGGAAATGCCCTCGGTAAGAATGCCGCAGACTTTTTCTCCGTCCGCATAGAGCGAACTGTCCTTCTTTTTTTCCAGAACGGTGCCGAACAGTTCTTCCAGAACGGACTGAACTGCAGAAGATGCTCTTTCCGATACCGGGGCGCCGGGTTCTTTCAGCTTATCCGGCTCAAGGATAATACTGAGGTAGATTCCCCCGTCCGGTGAGGAAAAGCGGCTGTCGCCATGGCCTCTTCCGGCAGTCTGGCGTCTTGCCGCGATCACGGTTTTATGCAGTATGCTGCGGTCGCCGAAGACCAGATTCCTTTTGGCTTCATTGTTCGTCGAATCCAGCTCATCATATACAAGGAGCCGGTATGCCGTTTCCGTTCCTTCATTCAGATACAGGCGGATTCCGGCCTTCGAAAGGATGTCCGTTTCCTGCTCCAGCATGTAGCCGCGGTTGGGGACGGATTTTATTGGGTAACCGTTCTTTCTGAGCCCTGCAACGGCTTTCCATATAGCGTTTCTGGATATACCGCAGCTCCCGGCGAGAGTTTCTCCGGATACATAATCACCTCTGGCTTTCTCCAGTGCTTCGAGCACCCGTTCCCTGGTGTTCATGGCCTGTCTTCCTTCTGCATATTATCCGGGTCTGCCTGAGATGCTGCCCAGGTCAGAGGCCTGCAATTCTTTCAATCTTTCTCCAGCACCTTCCTGTAAGGCATCAGCATGCCTTCGGTCATCTTTCCTCCGAGCTTTCTGCTGAGTTTTTTGCTGTTCATCATTGCGCCTACCAGGTACATGCCGGCGATCGTGGCCTTTTTCTTCTGCGGAAAATCATAAAATCCGTGCTGTTTATAGAATCGGTGGTCTTCCTTCATCAGTCCCTGCATCTGATAGATCAGATCCCGGAAGATCTTCAGTCCTCCGACCCCGTAGAAATTCTTCGGCTGGGTATAGCTGTGCTCCAGGCAGTATTCCAGTATTCCTGCCAGTCTTTCGGCCTGAGCCTGAAACTCCCTGCCGCTGCAGGCGATGCCGGCCAGATAATTCCCGCCGACCTGGGCCCGGGCTTCCATAACGGTACGCAGGTTTTCTTCGTCTTTCAGTGAACCGTTTACGATATATCCGACCGGTTTTCCCATGGTCACGGTGCGGTGCCCGTTGCAGAACTGCCGGTCATCGAACATCTTAAACCGGGAGCCCATCGAATGATCCCGGATCGTACAGGCATAGACAGTCGCATCCGCTGTCTGGATCCTTTCTCGTAAGAAAGTATCGAATCCGTCTTTATAAACACAGGTTCCGTCGGCCGCGCACCGGAAGCATCCAAGGCAGCCGCCGCTGAAAGGAAATTCACGGATATTGACGACTTCGCAGCTGCACCGGGAAGCCTTCCGGAATGCTTCGATCATCTCATGCAGGTCCCTGCCGGAGCTGTCATCCGTAATATCCGCAACAATAACGATCAGAGGCGCTTCTTTTTGTGTCCCTTCCGGCCCTTTCCCGTTCTTCTCTCCGGTACCGGCCGGAGTTTCTTCCGGCATACAGGCCCGGTCTTCCGCTTCCTGTCCGTCCGCGCTCCCGTATCTGCACGGTTCACAGTACCCGCGCTTCATGCACATGCGGACGTATTTAAAGAACTCCCGGGCTTCCTTCCGGCCCTCCGGATGAAGCAGGTCTTCCATATCCGCAGAGAGTCCCCGGATATAACGCAGGCCGAGATCATCGCAGTTGTCCTGAATGAAACGGTGCGCCGTTGTATCGTAAAAATGTTTGGATGTCGTCAGCTGGGTCGCAAACTTTCCTTTCAGATCCGTCCCGTCTTCCTTGATCAGCTCAATAAACCGGTGAAGCTGGGCCGGCACGATAAACGTATATACAGGATAGGCAAACAGGATAAGGTCCGCTTTTTCCAGCGCAGCTGCCGCTTCCGAAAAATCCTTTTCATACTTCCTGATCTGCTGCCCAGCGTGCAGGACCGTAAATTCTGTATTGGGATTGTGCTTCTCAAGATACAGAACCGTCTGAAGGGTAATGCTGTTTTCTCCTTTCGGAGATCCGTTTATAACAAGTACGTTCATGGAGCCCTCTTGATACTTTTTCGGTTTAGAAATCATTTATTCAGAATACGGCGTCTCAGCGGACTGTGGTGTATCTGTCCGCCAGCAGCTCCTGCAGTTCATCATAATAGACCGTGGCGTCCATACGGTAGCCATTCTGGTCAATGATACTTTCCGGCAGGTAAAAAGAGATGCTGTCGTAGCCCCAGGAAAATTCCACCGGATCTACTCCCTCTTCGCCCTTCAGGCTCATCCGCAGTTTTTCCTGAATCTCCCGGCTTCGAAGCAGGTCTCCCGTTTCGGTACGGTACCTCTGTACGAAAGCATCCGTCACCATTTTCAGACACGCCTCTTCATCATTGAACAGGTCGGCAGCATACACCCGCTCACCGGTCTGTGTATCGAAGGCGTAGCGGTGGGTCGGATAAAGCCCGTAGCCGCTGTAGCCGATCCCCAGGGAATTGGCATGTCCTTCACTCTCCAGAATGAACAGCAGCTGGTCATCGCCGTAGAGCTGTTCGGCTACCCGGAAGGAATAGGCGTAAAGCCGGTCCGCTTTTTTGATCTCCTTCTTTGTCGCATTCTCCATCAGTTCGAAGTCGTTCACAAGGTCCTGTTCCGCCGCGGCCTTCAGTTCATCGCTGTAGGCCTGAAGCGCCTGCTTCAGCCCCGGCGTTACCTCTTCGCCAAACTCAAATACGGTATATTTGGCATCCAGGCTGTAATCATAGGACATATTTTTCCCAAGCAGCACTTCACTGCTCTTGGAGATCCCCAGATCGGACCGCTCTCCCGTGCCGATCCGCTTCATCGGGAGCGTGCTGTGAAATTCACGTGTGTTCGGATTATAGCCGGCTTCCATAAAAGCATCAAACAGCAGATGATGCGCCGCTTCCTGGAACACGCTCCAGTTTTCCGGTACGTCTTTATGATCGGCCGAAGAGGTCAGGATCTCTCCCGAAGCAAGCGTCAGTTCGAAGTCATACCTCGGGAAATCCGCGGGGATCCCCTCTGTATGAATATTTCGTCCGTTTATGGAAGCGAGGTCATTCTCTTTCATAAGGTCCCGGATCGACTCCACCAGGCCGGCACTGACCGGGATCGTACGGCAGAAGTCGGAAGAAAGCTCTCCGCTTCCGTCCTCCAGCACCTTCAGTTCGTATTCATAATCGTCGGCATAAGGCGGAGGCTGCGCCATATCCGTCCCCTTATACGACTCGTCTCCCGTGTCATAAAACGACATGACCAGGGAAGTGAACTCGTAATCATCCGTTTCTGTCACGGCTTCGGGGTCGGAATCATCTTTCCGGGCCCCGTATGTCGGTTCCGGTGTCGGCGTAAAGGCCGTTCTCGTATAAGTCAGCAGATAATAGCCTCCGTCCCCGTCCGTATGCGGATAGGTGCGTGCCGTGATCACATCTTCCTTTTTGCTGTACTGGATCTCGATCACGGCAAAAAACTCTTCGTCCGGAAGGATCTCGACCGTATTCCCGATCCCTTTCGTTTTAAACCTGCTCTTATCGGTATAATCGGAAACACCGCTTACATATTCTATTTCTTTTCCGGAAATGATGAGTCTGCTTCCGTTCAGATCCTGCTCATACCAAGTTCCTTCCATCGAGGCCTCCTTTTTGACCGGCTGTACGGTTTTTTCAGCAGCAGGATCTCCTGCAGAGGATGAAACCGATGCGGTTCCGCCCGACGCAGTTCCGCCTGCTGCCGGAACGTCCGGTCCGCTTACGGAAGGAGCTTCGCAGCCGTACAGGAGCAATGTGCCCAGTACAGCGGCAGCCAGAAAAAATACTGTTTGTTTTTTCATACATCCTCCTGTAATCTGTATTTTATGCTGTCCTTCTGTTTTCAGGACCGATGCTGCCTGCCCCGGGATTCTGAAAGCTGCCTTATTTCAGCCAGCTGAGAAGTCCCAGCGCCTGCAGGGTCAATATAAGCATGACGATCGGCACGACATAGCGGATCATAACGTTATAAAGCCGTTTGCGGCCGAATTTTTCTCCGTTCAGCGTCATCTCATCCGTAATGCATTTCGATCCGACGACCCAGCCGATGAGGATCGCGGAAAGCAGGGAAATGATCGGCATCATCAGGCTGTTGCTGATATAATCCATCAGATCCAGCAGCTGTCCCGTACCTCCGCCCGGAAGGGGGATGTCGCAGTACAGGACGCTGTACCCGAGGGCAATAACTGCCGTCGCAGCACAGTAGATGACCGTTAAGACGACCGTCGTCTTTTTTCTGGAAGCATGGAAGATCTCCATGCAGTTCGCGGTAATGCTTTCCAGTACGGAAATGCAGCTCGTCAGCGTGGCAAAAATAGCCAGGGCAAAAAAGGCAATGCCCATATAGCGGCCGGCCGGACCCATGGCGGCAAACACCTTGGGCATCGCGACGAACATCAGGGTCGGGCCCTTGGCCATGCCTTCCATTCCGGAGAAGACAAATACTGCCGGAATGATCATCATTCCTGCCAGCAGGGCTACGCCGGTGTCAAAGACTTCGATCTGCCTGACGGAACGGTAAAGATTGACATTCTTTTTTACATAGGATCCGTATGTGATCATGATGCCCATGGATACGCTCAGAGAGAAAAAGATCTGGCTCATGGCATCCAGCAGCGTCTTTAAAAACGTACCCGGCGTCATCTGTGAAAAATCGGGTTTCAGATAAACGACCAGCCCCTGAAGACCCGTTCTTACGGTCCCGTCGGCATCCGTATAGGACAGGGTCAGCGAAAAGATCGCAATACCGACCACCAGGGCGATCAGTACCGGCATCAGAAGTCTTGAGCAGCGCTCGATGCCTCCTTCAACACCGTTGTAAATGACAAAACCGGTGACCACCATAAAGATCAGGCCGTAGACCACCGGGGATACCGGCGAAGTGATGAACGAAACGAAATATCCGTCATCGGCTGCAGCCGTCCCGTTCCCGACGATGAAATCGACCATGAACCGGGTGATCCAACCGCCGATCACGGCATAGTACGTCATGATCACGACCGGAACCAGGAACGTAAGGATCCCCAGAAACTTCCATTTCCTGCTCAGCGCCTCATACGCGTGTATCGCACTTTTTCCGGTCTTCCTGCCGATCGCGATATCCGAAACCAGAAGCGTAAAGCCGAAACTGACAACAAGCACCAGATATATGATAATAAAGGTTCCGCCGCCGTCCTTCGCCGCCAGGTACGGGAATCTCCAAAGGTTTCCCACGCCGACCGCGCTGCCTGCGGCAGCAATAACAAAGCCGAACTGTCCGCTGAACAGGACGCCCTTTTTCTTTGCACTCATGTGATCTCCCCGCTTCCTTTAGACCTGTACGATCCCCAGTACATTAAGGATCGCTGTAATCAGTATGACGATAACAAAAACGGGACAGAGATAGCGTACCATAAAGTTGAAGATCTTCTTCAGCTTAAAGGAATGGCCTTCCAGCTGTACCTCTTCCTCCACCCTCCTGACCGTGATGACTTTGAAGACCAGGACGCAGATGAACAACGCGCCGATCGGCATCATGATCGAGTTGGAGATGAAATCAAAGAAATCGAGGAACTGCATGCTGAAGACTTTGATATTGGCCAGCGGACCGTATCCGAGTGAGGAAAGAGAACCGAGAACCAGCATGATGACCGACATCAGGACCGTTGCTCCCTTTCTGCTCATGCCGAGCTCGTCTTCAAACGTCGATACCGCACTTTCCGAAAGGGCGATCGAACTGGTAAGCGCCGCAAAAAGCACCAGAACGAAGAAGAGAATGCCGACCCAGGACCCGAGTCCCATGCTGGCAAATACTTTCGGGATCACCACGAACATCAGGGACGGGCCGGAAGCAAGCACTGCCGGATCACCGCCGGAGAAAGCGAAAACCGCAGGAATGATCATCAGCCCCGCAAGGATGGCGATCACGGTGTCGAAAATCTCGACCTGTATCGTTGCCCGCTCAATGGATACTTCATGCTTCATATACGATCCGAAGGTGATCAGGATACCCATGGCGATCGAAAGCGAATAGAACATCTGTTCCATAGCCGTAACGACCGTCATCCACGAAAAGTTCGCGGCATTCGGTACCAGGAAATATTTCACGCCGGCCGAAGCACCTTCCCGGGTGCAGGAGTAAATGCTGATCACTATTGCCAGAACGACAAGGATGGGCATCATGATCCGTGACACACGCTCGATTCCGTTGCGCACGCCGCAGAAGATGATAAACATGGTAATGGCGGCAAAAATAATAAAATAGATCTCACACTGGATGCCGCTGGTGATAAAGCCTGAAAAATAGGTATCGTTCGCGATCTCCAGTGAGTTCCCTCTTACATATTCCACCAGATATTTAATGACCCATCCGCCGATAACGGAATAATAGGGAACGATAAGCATCGGTACAATCGCATTGATCCACCCCCCTGCGCGGATCCCTTTTTTCTCGCTTAATGCTTTGAACGCTCCCACCGGGCTTTTTCTTGTCATTCTTCCGACCGCCGTTTCCGCTACGATCATGGTGTACCCGAAGGTCACGGCCAGAATGACATAAATGAGCAGGAAGATCCCGCCGCCGTGTTTTGCTGCAAGATAAGGAAATCTCCAGATATTACCAAGTCCGACCGATGCTCCTGCAGCAGAGAGCACAAAGCCGAGCTTTCCCGAAAAACTGCTTCTATTCATGCATATTATAATAACTTATTTTTCCCGGTTCGTATACTATGAAGTTTTTTGCGTTTCTTTCTTTTAGATCGCTATTTTTTTCTTTATTTTATTGCCGTTAACGCTTATAATGAAGTTTGCGACTGTAAAAGCAGCAGGGCTTTGTCCCGAATCAGGGAGTTAAGATTATTCATTGAAAAGCAGAAGGTCCTCCATTATATCCATTCTCGTCACGGCAGCGATCCTGACTGTCGCTCTTACCGGGCTGCTTTTATTTGCAAATAGCCGGATCCGGGAGAATGCTGCCGAAAGCCGTTCTTCTGCCGTTTCATCAGAATCCTCTTCTGAAGAAAGCTTCGAAAAGACAGACAAAGCTGCAGCGGACAAAACACCCGCCGTTAAAAAGGTTCAGCCATCCGTACCGACGCCCTCGGAGGATCCTTCCGAAGGCATCGAAAGCCCGTCTGCCGGAGAAGCATCTGTATTGAATTCCGAAGTTTCCGAACCGGAGGAAACACCCGCGGAGACGCCGGAAGCGGCCCCCGCTGATCCGCCTGCAGAAACACCGGCTCCCGAACCGGCCGTTGTGACGGATCCTGCCGGCCGGATCATTCCGGCCGAAGGGGAATACCTTTCCGACCTGGAAACCGTTCTCGCTTCGACTTATGTGGATGAATCCCAGCTGGACTGGGATCACCTTGAAAAATATTTCCGTTCTTTTGCGATCTCCGATCCTCTTTTTGAACGGATCTACGGAAATGACCGTTCCTATAAGACCTACTGCACCGTCCCGAGAGAAGATCTGCGGTACATCAAGCTGCTTTATCGGGATTTCGATGGACAGACACGGATCGGCGAACTCATGGTCAACTATCTGGTTGAGGATGATATCCTGTATATTTTTGAAGAGCTCTATAAGGCATCCTATCCTTTCAACCTGATCGTACTTGTCGACGACTTCGGCGCGGACGATGACCTTTCGATCGCACATAACAACACCTCGGCATTCAACTACCGGAATATTACAGGCGGATCCACGCCTTCCAACCATGCGTACGGTACGGCCATCGATATCAATCCGTACAACAATCCCTATATCATTTATGACGCAGACGGCTATCCATCCATACTGGACGAAGGAGCGGAAGCATATCTCGACCGTTATGCGGAAGATGCCTATGAACGGCATATGATAAATTACAGCGATCCGTGCTATCAGCTTTTTACGGAGCGCGGCTGGCAATGGGGCGGCGACTGGTCCAACCCCGTGGATTACCAGCATTTCGAAAAACCGATCTATCCATGACCGCGCAGGCCTGCGCGGTTCGGGGCATGCCTCTTTAAAGCGGCAGCAGACCATACAGGAAGGAAAAGTATTATGAATGAAACCAACGGCAGCATCATTGAACTCCGGAACGTAACCAAAACTTTCAGCGACGGGTTCACCGCAGTAAAAGGACTGGATCTGGCCATAAAAAAGGGAGAATTCGTTACTTTTCTCGGACCGTCCGGCTGCGGCAAGACGACAACCCTTCGTATGATCGCAGGCTTTGACCTTCCCACGGAAGGCGAGATCCTGCTGAACGGAAAAGACATTTCTCATCTGCCGCCCAACATGCGGCCGGTCAATACTGTTTTCCAGCGCTACGCCCTTTTTCCGCACATGAATGTGTATGAGAACATCGCATTCGGGCTGAAGCAGAAAAAACTTCCGAAAAATGCAATCGACAAAAAAGTGGAAAACGTCCTGGACCTTGTGGACCTGGAAGGTTTCGAGAAGCGCAGGATCTCTACTCTCTCCGGCGGCCAGCAGCAAAGGATCGCCATTGCGAGAGCTTTGGTCAATGAACCGCAGATCCTTCTTCTGGACGAACCGCTGGGTGCGCTGGATCTGAAAATGCGGAAGGAAATGCAGCTGGAACTGAAGGAGATGCACCGCCAGCTCGGGATCACATTTATCTATGTTACCCATGATCAGGAAGAAGCACTGACCATGTCCGATAAGATCGTGGTCATGAATGAAGGACGGATCCTCCAGATCGGTGCTCCCGAGGATATTTACAACGAGCCTGCCAGCGCCTTTGTCGCAGATTTTATCGGCGAAAGCAATATCTTCAACGGCATCATGACTGGGAAGCTCAAAGCCCGGTTCTGCGGCGGCGACTTTGAATGCGTGGACGATTATGCCGTAGGTACGCATATCACGGCGATCTTAAGGCCGGAGGATGTGATCCTCACGCCTCCCGGGGAAGGCATTATCAGCGGAACCGTCAGTTCCGTCATCTTCAAAGGCATTCATTATGAGATCGTCGTGGAAAGCGGCAGGAACGAAATGGTCATCCAGTCCACGAAGAATGCCGTCGTTGGGGAAAAAGTCGGGATGACCATCGACCCCGACAATATCCATATTATCGTCGCCGAAGACCATACGAACCGCTTCTCGGCCGGTCTGGATAAGAATTTCAACCTGGAATTCAACGATCATACCATCGATGCGGATCCTGCCATGGTGCTCAAAGGCTGGAGCCGGAGCGCGGACGGAGCCCTTCTGAATCCGCGCGGTGATGAAATAGACCCCGAAAAGATCCGTATCACCGTGGCCATAGAACCCGAAGACATCAAAATGAGCGACGAAGCCGGCTCGGGGCTGGTAGACGGCTATATCAGCGACCTTATTTACAAGGGCGATCACTACAGCTACGTAATACGTACGGAACTCGGCCACGATTTTATCGTGGACGACGAATATCTCTGGAACATGGATGACGCGGTCAGCCTGATCATGCCCGTTGAGAAGATGCGTTTTACTGTCGGAAAGCACTGACCCGGAGGTACAGCTTCATTGAAATTTTCACGTAAAGCACTGGGAATTCCATACTACATTTTTCTGCTGGTCTTTGTCGCGGCGCCTCTGGCCGTGATCATCGTCTATGCCTTTACAAACGGACAGGGGCATTTTACAGCAGTTAATTTCATCGGTTTTTTCACCGATCCGAATACGCTGGGCACCCTGTGCTACAGTCTGGCGATAGCGATCGTGACCACGGTCGTCTGTCTGCTGATCGCTTATCCGACCGCATATATCCTGGCGAACAGCAATATAAAGGCAAAAGCTGTGATCCTTATGATCATCATCATGCCGATGTGGATCAATTTCTCTTTAAGGGTCACCGCATTGAAGGAAGTGCTTTCCGTCCTGGAAGGCAATCTGGCTTTTTATCCGTTCTTCAACACTGTCCTCGGCATGACTTACGATTTTCTTCCGTTCATGATCCTGCCGATATACAATACCCTTTCCAAACTGGACGGATCGCTGCTTGAGGCGGCGGCGGATCTCGGTGCCGGCAAAGCTTCATCCTTCATAAAGATCACTCTTCCGCTTTCGCTGCCCGGGATCGTGAGCGGCGTAACGATGGTGTTTCTCCCGTCGATGACCAACTACGTTATCCTGGATATGCTCTACAACAGCACCTACATCATGGGCAGCCTCATCGGCAGCTATTTCTCCGCGAACAACTGGCACGCCGGATCCATGATCGCGCTCATACTTCTTCTGATTATAGGCCTGTTCTCACTGTTCACCGGCAGCCTGACCGATGACGCCGCCGAATCGAAAGGAGGTGCGCTGCTTTAATGAATACCTGGATAAAACGCATCTTCTTCATCCTTGTTATCGCCTTTCTGTACGTTCCGATCCTTGTGCTTGCGGTCTACAGTTTTACCGACGCCAGCAACATCGGAGAAGCGCTTCGGTTTTCGGGCCACAATTACGTAACTCTTTTTACAACGGAAGACCTGACCGGCATGATCATCGGTACGGTCATCCTTGCGCTCGTCTCCGCTGCGATCGCAACGATCCTGGGGACTGCCGGCGCCATAGGGGCCTTTTATTCCAGACGCCGGATTGCTGCTTCCATGGATGCCATGAACCGGATTCCGGTCGTCAACGCGGACGTCGTTACCGGTTTTTCACTCTGCATACTGCTTGTGGTGGTATTCGGTGCATCCAAAGATTCATTCTTCCCGCTGGTCGCCGGGCATGTAACGCTCTGCGCGCCTTTTGTCTATCTTTCCGTGCTTCCCAAGCTGAAGCAGATGGATCCTTCGATCTACGAAGCCGCCCTCGACCTGGGCGCAACGCCGGCCGCAGCGCTTTTCCGGATCGTGATACCGCAGATCGTTTCCGGTATTGTTTCCGGCTTCGCCCTTGCGATAACACTTTCCCTTGACGATTATTTCATAGCCACCTATACCAAACCGGCGACCTTTGATACCATCAGCACCTATGTCGTCAATGCGACAAAAGGCGCTCAGACAAACATCAAGACCGCCCTGTGGGCTCTTTCGACCGTGATCTTTGCGATCGTAGTGATCATTGTGATCGCCGCCAACATCCGCTCGGCGCGGCAGGCCCGGACTTTTTCGGACACTTACAGAGAAAGGGCGGGAATATGATGAAAAGGAATGTTTTAAACTTCAGAAATACCGTGCTCTTCCGCTGTCTGGCACTTGTACTGACGGTTATGACCTGTATGGCATGCATTCCGTCGCAGGTCTTCGCCGCCGGCGAACAGACCGTAACGATCCGGGTATGCAGCTGGGAAGAATACATCGACCTCGGTGACTGGGATGAAGAGGAGCTGATCGAACTCGAAAGCGATGAAATCATAGGCATCCGTCCGATGGTGGATGAATTCGAAGAATGGTATTATGAGACCTACGGCATCCGTGTCAAGGTGGACTACTCTACTTTCGGGACAAACGAGGATCTTTATAACATGCTGAAGATCGGCGACGTCTACGACCTGGTCTGCCCTTCGGAATACATGGTCATGAAACTCATGGCAGAAGAAAAGCTCGTGCCCCTTTCGGATGCATTTTTCGATGAAGAAGATGAAAACAATTACTACTCCCGCATGGTTTCTCCCTTTATCAAAGAGATCTTTGACGAACAGAAGATCAACGGGGAGTCCTGGAGCAGGTACATGGCAGGCTACATGTGGGGCATCACCGGCATTCTGTACAACCCCGAAGAAGTCACCCGTGAAGAAGCTTCTTCCTGGAAGATTCTGACCGATCCAAAGTTCCGGCGCCGGATCACCTTAAAGGATAATGTCCGTGACTCTTACTTTGCCGCCCTCGGGGCACTCAAAGCCGATCTGCTGACCAGCGAGGAATTCCGGAATGATCCGGAATATCCCAGACGTCTGGAAGAAGAAATGAACGATATTTCCCCGGAAACCATCGCCGAAGTCGAGGAATTCCTGAAGGAAGCCAAAGACAACGCTTATTCGTTTGAGACCGAATCCGGAAAGGCCGATATGATCACCGGCAAGGCTGTTGCCAACCTGCAGTGGTCCGGTGACGGGGTCTACACGATCGATCAGGCGGAGGAAGAAGATTTCGAACTGGAATTCACGGTTCCGGAAGAAGCGACGAACATCTATTTTGACGGCTGGGTCATGCTGAAAAGCGGGGTCGAAGGCCACTCCGACCGGCAACACGCCTGCGAGGCCTTCATCAACTACATCTCCCGTCCGGACAACGTGATCCGCAACATGTACTATGTCGGCTACACATCCGTAATTGCCGGCAATGAAGAGGATACCCGGATCTTTGAATACGCCGACTGGAGCTTCGGCGCGGAAGAAGACGAAGAAGATACGATCGATTACAATGTCGGATACTTTTTCTCGGGCGATGAGGAAGATGAGGACTATGTTATAACCGCCTCTTCCGAACAGCTGTACAAACAGCTGTTTTCACAGTATCCGGATGCCGGCGCGCTTGCGCGTTCCTCCATTATGGTCTGTTTTGACGACGCGGCGAACGAACGGATCAATCAGATGTGGATCAACATCCGGTGCATGAGCATCGAAGATGTCCCGCCCGGGATCTGGGCCGTGATCTTGATCGCCGCCGCAGCCTGTATCCTCCTGCTGATCCGGCGCCGGATCCGGTCATAGAACGGATATCATACTATTACCACTCCCACTGCCAGTCATAATAGGTGTGATCCTCATCGGCTTTATTCAGGCCGGTAAAGAATTCGCTGTTCTTTACCGCTTCCTGCATCGATTCCTTATACTCTTCCAGCCGTCCTCCGAAGAACATGCCTCTGGCATAGATGAAGCCCGGCTCATCGCTGTCATAGCTGCAATAGTCTTTCTGGAAGAAAATCCGTGCACGCTCCAGCACCGAATTGTTCTCTGCTACCAGATACAGCAGTATTTCGGAATAATAAGAATTCTCGAAATCCACAGCATTATAGATCTTTTCTGCCAGTTCAAGGCTCTGTTCCGGCAGTTTCTCGTCGATCTCCATGCCCAGCTTTACATACAGGGTCGAGCTGCTGTTTGAAAAAGCTTCCGCTCCGGGCCAGATTTCCTGAATGACCTGCTCCGTCAGCATCGACTCCGTATCGACAAATTCAAAATCTTCGTACCTCGCAGGATTTCCCTCCGGATCCGGATTGTACTGCAGGGATTCCCGGGAGAACGACGTTGGAAGCGGCGTCCCGTTCCATACGGTATCCAGAAGATTCACATACCAGGCATAGTCTTCTGTTATCTCTTTGCTGTTGGTCAGGAAGAACTGATCGAAAGTAAGCCGGCCGTCTGTAACGGCTTCGCTCACTTTGGTCTGAAGGCACGGAACGTCTCCGAGGAAAAGTGTGATCACACCGCCGCCGCTTTCAACAGCCGCCCGGGAAAGATTCTCGAGATCGGTGTTGCTTTCGTACGTCCTTTCCAGTTCCACTTCATAGCTGCCGGAATTCTTTTCATTAACGGAAAGCGATACGCTCGAAGAATAGAGGGACCGCTCGGTAAAGCCGGTGCGTGCAGTCAAGTACTTTTCCCCCAGGATATTGAGGATATTGACTCCCATATGACGCATCGGACATCTTACCGTTGCAATGGTAGCGCTATCCTCTACGCGCAGGGCAAACGCGTACGGGATCTCCAGGGCGTCCAGCCGTTCCTTGAACGCAGCGTTCAGATCATACCATTCGCCTTTTGTATACTCAGACTGATACCCCTTCAGTTCAAAGGTTATGGTCTGCTCTGTAAAATTATCCGCATTGCACTGATTCTTTCCAGGTGTGACCTCCGCTTCTTCGATCTGCTCCCATTCGGTGATCTCGTTGAGATCCTGTGAGATCCAGAAACCTCTGGCGATCCTGTCATGTGTATAATTGTAAACCATCAACTTGGAAAAACGCTCTTCCTGATCCGAATTGATCAGATTAAATGTCTTTCCATCCTTGCCTGGAACCGTGTAGTAATAATACCACGGTGAATTCTCCATATCCTGTGCGAAAGACAGTCCGTCTTCCCAGGTTTCGGACTCTTCGGCCAGGCGTTTCGCACCTTCGTCCGTCAATACAAGCTCGATATAATCATAAGTCCCGCTCTCAATGCCGCATGCAGCCAGTTGGCTGCTGTCCGCACCGACGACAGCGCCGTGCCGGATCGAAACCTGCTCCACTTCATTACGCTCGATCTGGATCCTCCCGTAATTGCCGGTCCAGCCGCTCCCCTCACTGAGATTCTCAAAAGCGTAGAGATCGATGGAACGGGAAAGATAGCAGCGCAGCGTATACATGATGTCCTGGTTGGCAAGGCAGTCCTTCGGAATCCAGAGATCGATGGTTCTGTCCTCCGGGGTCATCTGATATGAACTGCCGTCGGTGAGGATATCCAGACGGTCTTTCAGGATCTCCACAGCCGCAGAGAATTCATCATCCGTCATTTCCTCGTCTGCGGTCAGAACGACATGCTCCGAGTTTTCCACATCAACAGCTGTCTGTGCCTCTTCCGCCGCCTCTTCCACGGAAGATACGGCTGTCTCCTCCAGAGACTTTGTCACGGCGGCGTCTGAATCCGACGGACCGGAACGGACCGTTTCTACGGAAGACACGGACGACGGCGTCTCCGCCGGTTCCGGGCCGGATTTTCGGCTTCCAAAGATAACGGCCAGGATCACAACAAGCGCAGCAGCGGCTGCGCATAAACCTATAATAGCCGGTTTTTTAAGCTTTAACCGGACGGGATCCGCACTTTTTTCCAGCTGTGAAGTATTCTGCGTGATGGCGTCATGCCTTTCGGTATCGTCCTGTTCAGAAGCTGTTTCCGTTTTCTTGCAGACGCCGAGGACCGGTGCACCGCACAGGGCCTTAAATGCATCGTCATCATTTCCATATCGGTTCCAGAAGACCGCCTGGAGCCGGTTCAGCCGCATTTTCAGGCCGTCCGGAAGGTCAAGATCATCCTCCAGATAAACCAGAAGCTGATTTTTATCAAGCTCCCTCGAGTAGCTGATCTCGTCCTTGCAGTTCTTTGAAGCGACATAATTGTCGGTCAGAAAAGCGACTAAAACAGAACAGCGGTTGATGTATCCGGCGATATTATCATCCCACTCTGTTCCGGGATCCACACCTTCGTCATACCATACACGGTAGGATGCATCCTGCAGTTTCCGGATGATGGGAAAGACCTTTTCACTGTCACGATGGGCATAGCTGATAAAAATATACGGTTCATTTCCTTTATACGGGGATAATGGTTTTGTCATCTGAATTCACACTCCTGGAAGTTGTCCCGGATCATTCCGTCCCTGTTTCCTGTTTCCTGTTGATTATAGCACAAAAAATCCGTGTATATACAACTATGTTATGCCTTTCTTCTCAAAAGGCTTTTCACTTCAAACACTTATTAATCATCCAATAGCCTCATCCTATCAGCCGGTCTTTCAGCGAGGCCTTCCGTATCATAAGAAATACGGCGATGTACATGGCGACCACAAAGACAAGGAAAAAGACGATGGTCAGGTTCGTTCCGAAGCTCAGGCACGAGTCATAGAAGCCGTGCATGACCGTTCCCAGTATGACCGCAAGGAACTGATATCCGGCGGCGGCGCCCCGGTTTCCTTTGTTGGCCGCTTCGCGCGCTTTGGAATAGACCAGGCCTGTAAACACCGCAAACCCGAAGTGCCCGGGTATAAAGGTCAGGGCCCTGACAATGCCGGTCGCCAGGCTGGTCGAGGCTATGTACATGATGTCTTCGACCACGGAAAAGCCGATCGCGACGCAGATCGCATAGATCAGGCCGTCAAATGTATAGTTGAACGCCGGGTTCCTCCAGGAACCGAGCTTCAGCGCCAGGAATTTGGACAGTTCTTCCGAAAGCGCCACAACGATGAACATCTCGGTCAAAATGTAGGATCGCGAATACTCGTTCGGGATAAAATGAACGAGGATCGTGCCGCCGACCAGTTCCAGGATCAGTGCCAGGATCACAGACAGTGCCCCGAAGATCACCAGCTTCCACAGCAGGGACCGCGGTTCTTTTTCGATTGTATCTTTTTTGTATACGTATCGGAACATCAGGATCGCAGGTCCGGCCGCAATCAGAAAAACAAGAATCATAGTTAACCTCTGTCCTTTCTTGCCGAAACTCCGTAAAGCCATCGGATCCCGGGCAATTCCCGGTTTTCTTCGCTTAAGCAGACAGCCCGGATCAACGATCCGGGCTGTTTTACTGCTTCTGCCTTTTTTCAGGCTGTTCTGAAACGCTTTACAGCAGATTCCTCTGGATCTTTCCGCTTATGGTCTTCGGCAGTTCATCACGGAAAACGACGATCCTCGGATATTTGTAAGGCGCGGTATGGGCCTTGACGTAATTCTGGATCTCTTTCTTGAGTTCCTCGGTCCCTTCCTTACCATTAACAAGCACGATGCTGGCCTTGACGACCTGGCCTCGTACTTCGTCCGGCGCCGGGGAGACCCCGCACTCAAGCACATAAGGCAGTTCCATGATGACGTTCTCTATTTCCGCAGGTCCGATACGGTATCCCGATGATTTGATGACATCGTCCGCACGTCCTACATACCAATAATAACCGTCCTCGTCTCTCCATGCAAGGTCTCCGGTATGATAAAGTCCGTCATGCCAGCATTCATTGGTCTTTTCGGCATCCTTATAGTATTCGAGGAAGATGCCGCACTGCCTGTTTTCTTTGGAAACGTGAATAACGACTTCTCCGTTCTCACCATCCGGAACAGTATTGCCGTTTTCATCCACAAGGTCGATACCGTAATCCGGGACAGGTTTTCCCATGGAGCCGGGCTTGATCTTGTCTCCGGTCAGGTTTGCCAGTCCCAGGGTCATCTCCGTCTGTCCGAAACCTTCCGCGATCTTCAGCCCGGTGATCTTTTCGAATTGATAGAACACTTCGGGGTTAAGCGCTTCGCCGGCCGTTGTCGCATGCTTGATGGACGAAAGGTCGTATTTGGAAATATCCTGCTTTATGAGCATCCGGTAGATCGTCGGAGGCGCACAGAAAGTCGTGATATTGTATTTTGCAAACATGGGGAGGACTTTCTCCGCGTCAAAACGGTCAAAGTCATATACGAAGACCGCTCCCTCGCAGAGCCACTGTCCGTAAAGTTTGCCCCACAAAGCCTTGCCCCAGCCGGTCTCGGAGATCGTGAAATGCAGGCCGTTTCTCTCGACCCAGTGCCAGTATTTGGCGGTAACGTAATGTCCGAGGGCGTATTTATAGCTGTGCGCGGCGATCTTGGGATATCCGGTAGTGCCTGATGTGAAGAACATGAGCATCGGGTCATCGCCTCCCGGCGTTTCATCCGTACGCGGGAAGGATGCTTCACATTCTTTGTATTCCGTATCAAAGTTATGCCAGCCTTCCTTTTCACCGTTGGCTACGATTTTGATAAGGTCAAGGCCGCATTCCTTTTCGGCCAGTTCCGCCTGATGGGCAGTATCGCCGTCCGCTGTACAGACGATAGCCTTCACTTCCCCTGCCTGGAACCTGTAGGTGAAATCATGCTGCAGCAGCTGGTTTGTAGCCGGGATCGCGATGGCCCCCATCTTATGAAGGGCAACGATCGAGAACCAGAACTGATAATGTCTCTTCAGCACGAGCATGACCTTGTCGCCCTTTTTGATGCCGAGTTTTGAAAAATATGCAGCTGCCCTGGAAGACTCTTCCGAGATCTCCCTGAAAGTGAATCTGCGCTCGGTCATATCATTTGAGATATGAACCATGGCTGTCTTATAGGGATACTGGGCCGCGATCTCATCTACGATGTCATAGCCGAAGTTGAAATGCTCGGTATTGGTAAAGCTGATATGCTGCAGCTCACCGCGTTCGTTCTCCTCCGCCTTAACGAATCTGTCGCTGATGAGCGGGTTTTTGAAGACCTGCTTATCCCTGTTTTCCGTCTCGAATTTCTGTTCCTGGATCGATCCGGCCATGATCATGGAGAGGAATACGCATTTTTCCCCGCCGATGGCGATCATGCCGTGAGGTGTTGAGCTTTTATAAAAAATACTGTCGCCTTCTTCCAGCGTTTCAACATGATCTCCGATACGTATTTTCATTGCACCGCTTAAGACAAGGTCGAATTCCTGACCTGCGTGCGTAACCGTATGGATGGGCTGGTCCTGCAGCTTTTCATCGTATTCGTAAGTAACCCAGTAAGGCGTGGCAAGCCTGTTCTTGAACATTCCGGCCATGTTCTGGATGACGATGCCTTCTTCCTTTGCGGTAACAGGTCCCTTGCCTTTTCTGGTGACCATGTAACCGGAAAGCTTTGCGCTGTGGCCTTCCAGGATATCGGTCATGCCTATACCGAAAGCCAGAGTGCATTTGTGAAGGAACGTAAAAGGCAGGTCGACCGTACCGGACTCATAAAGCCGGTAATCTTCCTCGCTTACTTCGGTCAGCTCCGCCATTTTTTCCACGCTGAAGCCGATGATCTCCCGCATATTCCTTATTCTTTCGGCTATTTCGGCAAGCTTTGCAGATGCAACTGATTCATTCATGTTCTTTTCCTCCAATCAGATCCGGTTTGTTCCTGAAACGGACGGTTTTTGATTCTGTAAGGCATTTTCCGGTAAACTGTTTTCGGCAGTCTGCTGTGAAGTCCATACAAAAAGCCCGTCTCAAAACATTGAGACGAGCCATAATAACCCGCGGTACCACTCAACTTGCAGCTTGCGCTGCCACTTCAGACTCCATCAAGTCCTATCCCTTAACGCAGGCTCACGGAGAACATCTAATCACTTTCGCTTTCTTGTTCCCGGCTCAGAAGTGATGGGTACCTGAAGTTCCTGCTTACGGTTTGCACCAACCACCGCTTCTCTTTGCGCATTTCCTTCGACCGTCTTCATCAACGCCTTTAAAACTTAAATTACGGCAATGTTAACACCAATAAAAAGCATTGTCAACCGTTAATTTTTATGATTCATCATCTCACGCTTGCGCAGTCTGGAGTCCAGCTGTCTCTTACGGATCCGGAGGGCGTCGGGCGTTACCTCCAGCAGTTCGTCCGTATCGATAAACTCCAGCGCCTGCTCCAGGGAAAGGATCCTGGGCGGGGTAAGGATTAGCGCTTCATCCGCAGAAGAAGATCGTGTGTTGGTAAGATGCTTTGTCTTGCAGACGTTCAGCTCGATATCTTCCGGTTTCGCACACTGCCCGATCACCATGCCGGAATAGACTTTTTCTCCCGGCCCGATAAAGAGCGCCCCCCTGGCCTGTGCCTGGAAAAGACCGTAGGTTACGGCTTCTCCGGCTTCGAACGCGATCAGCGAGCCCTGTTTCCGAAATTCGATATCCCCCTTATACGGGGCATAATCGTCATATACTGTATTCATGACGCCCGTGCCTTTGGTCATCGTCAGGAAGCCGCCCCGGAACCCGATCAGCCCCCTTGCGGGGATCGAGAACTCGAGCCGCGAATCTCCGCTGCTGCCGATCTTCATGCCGACCAGCTCGCCCTTCCGCTCGCTCAGCGCCGAGATCACGGAACCCGAATACTCCTCCGGAACGTCAATATATGCCAGTTCCATGGGTTCGAGTTTTTTGCCTTTTTCGTCATAACGGTAAATGACTTCCGCCTTGCTGACCGCAAATTCATATCCTTCACGGCGCATGGTCTCGATCAGCACGGAAAGATGCAGTTCACCGCGTCCGGAGACCTTGAACGTATCCGGCGAATCGGTCTCTTCCACCCGGAGGCTTACGTCCGTATTCAGTTCACGGAAAAGCCGGTCACGGATATGTCTTGATGTGATATACTTCCCGGACTGGCCGGCCAGCGGCGAATCATTGACGCAGAAGTTCATGGAGATCGTGGGCTCCGAGATCTTCTGGAAAGGAATCGGATGCGGATCTTCCGGATCACAGAGCGTATCGCCGATATGGATATCGGGAATGCCCGAGATCGCTACGATCGAGCCGATCCCGGCCTCCTTTACGTCGACCTTGTCCAGACCGTCAAATTCGTACAGTTTGCTGATTTTGACCTTCTTCTGCTTCTCCGGATCGAAGTGATTGGCCAGCAGGACTTCCTGGTTGACCGCGATCTTACCGTTGTCCACCTTGCCGACGCCGATCCTTCCGACATATTCGTTATAATCGATCGTGGAGATCAGGACCTGGGTCCCGGCATCCGGATCTCCCTCCGGCGCAGGGATGCGCTCCAGGATCGTTTCGAACAGGGGGGTCATATCCTTCTCTTCGTCACCGAGTTCCTTTACCGCCCAGCCCTTCTTTGCCGATGCATAAACGAACGCACAGTCCAGCTGCTCGTCGGAGGCATCCAGGTCCAGCAGCAGCTCAAGGACTTCTTCTTCGACCTCATCCGGCCTTGCCTCGTCGCGGTCGACCTTGTTGATGCAGACGATGACCGTCAGATCCAGTTCCAGAGCTTTCCGCAGGACAAATTTGGTCTGGGGCATCGGGCCTTCGAACGCGTCGACAAGCAGTATAACGCCGTTGACCATCTTCAGCACACGTTCGACTTCTCCTCCGAAATCCGCATGTCCCGGTGTATCGATAATATTGATCTTGGTGTCTTTATAAAAGACAGCCGTGTTCTTGGAAAGGATGGTGATCCCGCGTTCTCTTTCCAGATCGTTGGAATCCATGACGCGCTCGGCCACATCCTGGTTTTCCCGGAATACCCCGCTCTGCTTTAAAAGCGCGTCGACCAGGGTCGTCTTGCCATGATCGACGTGCGCAATAATCGCTACGTTTCTTATATTGTCTCTTTTGATTATCATTGATCTTCTTTCCCGAAATGTATCATTTTATGGCGTACACAGGCGTATACAGCCCGTCCGCAAGTCAGCAAGGCATCTTAAACGTTGAACAGAAATTCGATCACATCTCCGTCCTTGACGATGTATTCTTTTCCTTCCGTGCGCTGCTGGCCCCTGCTTCTTACGGCTGCATAGTCATAATCCGCCGCCTTCAGATCCTCAAACCCGATGACCTGGGCGCGGATGAATCCGCGTTCGAAATCCGAATGGATCTTTCCAGCTGCCTGGGGCGCCTTGGTGCCTTTTTTAATCGTCCATGCGCGGCACTCCTTCTTTCCGTCTGTCAGGAAGGAGATCAGCCCGAGCAGTTCATAGCTTGCCTTGATCAGACGGTTGAGGCCTGATTCGGACAGTCCCAGATCCGCCATGAACTCCGCTTTTTCCTCTTCGTCCAGCTCCGCCAGGTCCTCCTCTGTCTTCGCGCAGATGGCGATCACCTGCGCTCCTTCAACATCCGCACGCTTTTTCACGATCTGGTAATACTCGTTTGATTCCGGGTCTGCAGCCCCGTCGTCGTCCATATTGCAAGCATAGATTATCGGCTTCATGGAAAGAAGTCCGAGCTCCTTCAATGCCAGCTGCTGCGCGTCATCCTTTTCGTCGAACTCAAAAGTCCTTGCGCTCTGGCCTCTGCCGAGATGCTCGATCAGGGGTTCCAGCCACAGAAGCTCCGCCTTTGCTTCTTTATTGCCCGTTTTGGCTGCTCTCGCATGTTTGTTCAGACGGTTCTGGGCCATTTCAAGGTCCGACATGATCAGTTCCAGATCGATGCACTCAATATCGCCATCCGGATCGACAGGCGCCGGCTTCGTCGCGTCTTCCACCACGTGCGTGATATTGTCGTCATCAAAGCAGCGGACCACATGGATAATTGCGTCACACTCGCGGATATGCCCGAGGAACTTGTTCCCGAGTCCGGCTCCCTGACTCGCTCCTTTTACAAGCCCTGCGATATCGACAAACTCCACTACAGCAGGAGTCTTTTTATTTGTCTCCCAGATCTCCGCAAGCTTGTCCAGCCGCTCGTCCGGTACGGCCACAATGCCTGTGTTCGGCTCTATCGTACAGAAAGGATAGTTTGCCGCCTGGGCGTTTGCTGTTCCTGTGATCGCGTTAAAAAGTGTGCTCTTTCCGACGTTCGGAAGGCCGACGATACCTAATTTCATTTTTCTTTATTCTCCTTCAAAAAAACCTGTTTTATAAGGTTTTCTGTATTTGTGTAATATGTTTACTGCACCATTTCTGAACCAATCTGACTATTATTCGTATTTCAAATCCCTAAAGAGTCAAACTGACGGCCCCTCGGACCCACGCCCGCTCCGTAAACGATCCCGCGGCCATCGCCGCTGTTATTATTCATCTGATCACTCTTATCATACCTCTTCTTTAACTGTTGATTCTTTGCCCGCCTACTGCTGTATATATTATTTTTTTATTTTAAAAAAGATCCCTTGAATAGTCAATGGATCAGGAGCCGAATACGCCTGATTCTTCATCCTGCAGTCACTTTACCCGGATCGTTCGTAAAAAAGTCATCCAAGCCGACGACGTTAACCTGCGGTTAACATGCGGGAGCATAATGTTACTTCCGAAGCAGAAAAAACGAATGATATACTTAAGAAAAAAGAAAGGAAGGGTCGTTTTATGTCCGAAGAATTCGAAAATGAACTGAACTGGGAAAACTTAAGCGATGAAGACTGGAACAAACGCCTGGATGAACGTATTGCAATGTTCAATGAAGGCAGGGGCGAGATCGCCATGCCTCCTTCACCCTACAAGATTCCCGTCGGCGAATATGACCGCGGTATCCTGCATAAAGTTGTAACGCAGGACCTTATCCGTATCTTTGCCTTCGCCTGCGGTGACCCCAACCCCCTCTGGCGGGATCCTTACTATGCAGGAAGCACTCGCTGGGGCGGCTTTATTGCTCCTCCCCTTATTGACACCGCTATCGCTTTCGGGTCTGCGTTCGGTGATCGTCTGCACATTCCGGGCGTTTCCCGGATGAACGGCGGATACAGTCATAAATATCCGAAGCCGATACGCGTCGGCGATACCTTCTCTGTATATGATAAATACGGCGGAATCGTGGAGAAAAAAGTCGAAGGCAAACCCTACAGAATGTTTGTGGAGAGCTGCCCGAGATACTATATCAACCAGCGTGAAGAAGTCGCAGCTATTGCTGACTCCCGTACGATTTATCTGGCTACTCCTCCCGGAAAGCGCGGCGGGAAAGGCAAAACAGCCAAACTTTATGAAGGCCAGAAAAAGCATCGATATTCCGATGAAGAGCTTGACATGATCCATCAGGCGTACGATGATCAGCTTGAAGGCAAAAACCGCCGCGGTGCAAAAACGCGTTATTGGGAAGATGTTACGGAAGGCGAAGATATCCCGACCGTCATCAAAGGTCCGGTAGACGTATGCGATTCCTGCGCACGTACCATGGTCAGCTGCTATCCTTTCGCTTATGCCATAAAGTGGGCCGCAGAACGCGATTACCTCCAGCATTTCCCGCGTGATCCGGAAACGAATGAATACATGTTCCTTCGCGACTGGCATTACACGGACGATGCGGCAAGGGCAAGAGGAACCCCGTTCGCCAATTCCGCCGGAGTCCAGAATGAAATGATGCTTGTTCACGCCATTACCGACTGGATCGGCGACGACGGTTTTGTCGTATCGATGGATGACCAGGTAAGACGTATGCTCTTCTATGGAAACATGACATTCGTAAAGGGCAATGTCGTAAGAAAATTTGTCGAGAACGGCGAACACCTTGTAGAGCTTAAAGTCTGGGGCGAAACCCAGGACGGAGTCGTTCACACGACCTCGAACGCTGTTGTCAAGCTTGTCGCAAAAAACGAGTTTGACAAACCGATTTGATACAAAACGGATCACGCTCCCGTTTTCAGTATAATTCCGAAGCAAACCGTCTTGCGGCTCCTGCCCACAGACGGTTTGTCGGGGTGAAAAGAACTGTTGCTCTGCAAAAGGAGAGGCTTGGAATAATGTATAAAACTTTCGTCTATATAGGCTCATGGTGGGCGTCCGACGGCCCCACGGCAGGTATCTCTGTTTATGAATTTAACTCAGATACCGGCACGCTTACTCTCTTAAAACGTGTCTGCGAAGAACTGAGCGTAGGAGCATTATGGATGGACAGATCCAACCGCAGGCTCTTTGCTTCAGACGAAGTAGAAAACAATCCCCTCTTTCGAAAGGGAGGCGGCGGACAGATCGTGGAGTTCGCTGCAGATGCCGAAACCGGTGATCTTACGGAAATATGCAGGGTGCCCTCCTTCGGTTCAAATCCATGTTCGCTCGTAACCGATCCTTCAGGAAGATACCTGCTTGCAGCGAATCATGGCGGACGTGCTGCCGCAACATATACAGAGACCGATGAAGACGGTCAGATCTCCATACGTATCAGAAAAGCTGAATCATCGATCGTTCTGTTCCCTGTTTCAGGAGAAGGGGCCATAGGCAGGCCATGTGATATTCTGCGTCTCAGCGGGGAAGGCCCCGGGCCGAATCAGTACGGCCCTCATGCGCACTCCATACGCCGTTCTCCCGACGGGACCCTGTATGCGGTATGCAATCAGGGTGCGGACCGTCTGATAATGCTTAAGCTGGATGCAGAACACGGAAAGCTGATCAAATGCGGCGATAGTCCTTTCGAATGCGCTCCGGGCTCTCACCCCAGATACAGCATATTCCATCCGGAACTTCCATACCTGTATGTAGATAAAGAGACCACGCCCATGGTCAGCGCCTTCCGCTTTGATCCGGAAGGCAGGCTGACCCGCGCCGGAAGTTTCATGTCTGTCCCGGAGGATACGGAACTGCCTTCAGGATTCATTCAGACAGACCTCTGCATAAACAACGAAGGGACACGTCTTTATGTCCTGCTGCGTCAGCTTAATGTTCTGCGGGTATTCGGTATAGATAAAGAAACAGGGGCGCTTTCTCCCCTGCAGCTGGTAACAGGTATTCCGGATTATGCCCGGGCATGCGCCATGTCTCCGGACGGGCGTTTCCTGCTCACCGCCTCTTACAGGGCAGGAGCCGTTGTCTCTTATCCTGTCCTGAATGACGGAACTCTCGGCGAAGCAGTATCCCGGACCGAACAGCCTCTCGCAGGAGCCATCGCGTTTTACAGTGCCCGTTAAAGGAGTGCGGAACAATGAGTGAAGATGAACGCATGAAAGCCGGAATCACCTTTGATATTTCAAAAGATATTATTGACTCATTTTATGAAAGATGCCGGAAAAACGACCAGCAGCCCGATGACGTGATCACGGTACTGATGCTTGCGTATATCGATCAGGCCGTCCAGGACGGAGTCACGGATTTTTCAGCCGAATATATACTGGAAAGCGGCTGCGGCAATGTGGACGGCTATACAAGAGACGATGTTCTTAAAGACCTGGACGCTCCGGATCTGATCTGAATCTCAATTCTTAACTGTCTGCCCCGAGGTACTGTTCTTCCGGATACATCTCCCTGATCAGATTCAGGAATTTTATCACCTGCTCAGAAGCATTTTTACGGAAAAGCACACCAGCCACCGGTATATATTCCGTATTCAGCCTGACCGTTACCAGCGGTGAAAGATAATCCAGATAATATGCTTTGGAGATGAAAATTCCTCCGTTATAGCATATGTTTCTGATTTTATCCAGTTCATTTCCTGTAGTATCAAAAGCAATGCCGCCAGCTTCCAGTTCTTCCGAAATATGCCTCTCCCCGGTATGCAGGAACACCTGATAACCTGCAAGTTCCCTGATCGAAAGGCAGCTTTTTCCTGCCAGAGGATGGCTTGCGGCCATCAGGCACCGGTATGGGAGAGGAAACATCTTAAGATGGGCCAGTCCTGTTGTTTCAAGGAAAGGCCTGTAAGTATATTCTACGATATCCACTTCATTTTCCTTCAGCTTATCTATCGCATTGAAAAAACCGACCAGAACGACCTGCAGTTTGATTTCAGGATATCTTTGATGAAACTCGGAAAACACATTTTCCAGCAGGAATCTCGGGTGGTGCGGCAAAGCTATGCGTATGCCTTCCTGTGAAATCGCGATAGTCCTGCATTGCCTGACTGCTTCTTCCGCATCAGAGTACACTCTCTCCATCCGTCTGCAGAATTCCTCTCCTGCAGGCGTCTGCAGAACACCCTGATGAGAACGGATGAAAATCATAAATCCGAGTTCATCCTCAAGGGCGTCTATCTGTTTTTTTAATGCCTGACGTGAAATAAAAAGATCCTCAGCTGCCTTTGTGAAGCTGCCGTATTCCGCCGATTTTAATACAGCTTTGATCTGACTATCGTTCATAAGTCCTCCTATACTTCAAAGGAACACTTCGTTTACTGTCTTTCTCTGATAGTGATCAGTAAGATATCGGATATGGGAAAGCATGGCCGGGTCGTCAAAATATCTGGAGTGCATAGGACAGGCTCTGGTGCAGGCCTGACATTTGATGCAGATCCCGGTCACTTCTCCGTGATTTCCGGAACTGACAGAACCCATCGGACATACTTCGGCGCAGATTCCGCAGTCATTGCAGGAATCCGCTGTTTTTGGCTTTGCTTTCAGGAAAACCGCCGGCTGTCCGTCCTCACCAAGAGGCTGGTAATATCCGGGAATCGGGAATTCTCCCCTTACCTGTACAGGTTCCGGGACTGCGGCCATGCCGTCGTTTTCTCCGGGTTCGATCTCCCGGATCTTTGAGGATACGTTCCCCGCAAACGCAAGGATCTCCTTCCGGTCTTCTTCATCCGGACGTCCCGGCGCCAGAAGGGGCGAGAAAACATGTTCCGAAGCAAATGCAGCCCCGGCAATCGTATGAAAACTGTTCTTCTCCAGTTCCGAACACATCTCGATCAGTGCGTTGTCATAGCTCCGGTTTCCGAAGGTCACCACCGGAACGGCCAGTGCGCCGTTCCCTTTGAACAGTGTCTGAACCACAGGCAGGATCTTGTTGGGGATTCTTCCCGCATAGACCGGCATCCCCAGTACCAGCAGTTCACAGGGGCCGAAAGACCGGACGTCTTTCCTTCCTTCGGGCAGGGTGAGATCCATTTCCTGCACCGGAAGTCCTTCACGGTCTGCGACCTGTTCTGCAATGGTTATTGCGACCCTTTTTGTATTGCCTGTGGGGCTGAAATAAGCAGCCGCAACTCTCTTAAGTCTCATGCTCTGCCCTCCTTTTAAAACTATACCAAGCAACCGATGTGTTCGCAAGAAAAACAGCGCCGGTTTCTGTGAACGAATAGTTACTATACGATGCAGAGAAGTTACTTCCGCCCACAAAAGGCAGATGATAAAATAAAGGAAACCATGGAAAAATACGGGCATTTTCTGTCCGGATCCTGATCGTCTGCCAGGGCAGGCCGGAAGAATAATATAAAGGAGGATTACAATGTTAAGCGCAAAAGAACGTATAGAGTTTTTAAAAGAGCAGACCTTCAAAACTCCGGAACTGTGTACGGAGCGTGCGCAGTATTTCAAGGAGGCCTATGAGGAAAACGAATGCGAACCCATGCCGATTATACGTGCCCGCGCTCTGGAAAAACTTCTTTTAAACTGTTCTACCCATATTTACGAAAACGAAGTGATCGTGGGGCATATGACCAGCAAGCCGAAAGGCGGCCCCCTTATCCCGGATGTGGAATGGAAATGGTATATGGCAGAATACTTCCATGATTCCGGAGAGCGTGAAGCAGAAAAGGTAAAATCTCTTACCGACGATGAAGAAAAATACTTTGTGGACCTTCTCTCCTTCTGGAAAGGCAGGGCGCTGAACGACAAGTGGTGGGCTGCGGTACCGGATGATTATAAAGAGACCCGTGGCTATGTCTGGGAACAGGGCGGCGGCGCGCCGATCGACGGCCAGCATATCGCCCACTGCATTCCCGGTTATGAACGTCTGCTGGACTGGGGCGTTACCGGTCTTTTAAAAAAAGTAGATGAAAAGATCGCTTCTCTTGATCTTACCGATGTAGACCAGTACCAGCAGCTTATTTATCTCAGGGCCATGAAGATCAGTCTGAATGCCACGGTCGCTTTTGCGGAACGCTATGCTGCAGAAGCAGAACGTCAGGCTGCAGCCGAACAGGATCCCGAACGGAAAGCAGAACTGGAGAACATGGCCAGGGTCTGCCGTAAAGTTCCCGCCATGCCTGCAGATAACTTTCATGAAGCTCTTCAGTCCATCTGGTTCATGTTCACTGCCATCATGCTGGAAGGCTACGGCCCCGGAACCGGTTTCGGCCGTATGGATCAATATCTCTATAAATACTATGTAAACGATCTGGAAAACGGAACATTTACCCGTGACCAGATAAAAGAACTGATCTCGTTCCTCTTCATAAAGATGAACGAGACCATCATGCCCTCTCCCATCGTTTCCAGCGGAAAATCGGGCGGACGTGCGGGCATCGATCTGGCTCCCGTACAACTGGGAGGCATCACTCCGGGCAGTAAGCGCAATCTCTGTGAAGATCTGACCATGCTGTTCCTGGAAGCTGAGGATGAAGTCATGCTTCAGGAAGATATGGTCTTCTTCATCCACAACACCATCTCGGATACGATTCTGCTTAAAGGACTGGAAGTGGCTAAACACGGAAAAGGAAAGATCAAATTCGTTCCTCAGGAAACGATCATTACCCAGATGATGAATGCGGGCAAGACCTTCGACGAAGCCAGCAACTGCGCGCTTACAGCCTGCTTCCTTCGTACCGTACCCGGCATCTCCCATGACGTGGGCGGCGACTTCTTCAATGTGCCCATGGTACTTGAAATGGCTCTCAACAACGGCGTCTGCCGCGCCACCGGAAAACAGTTCGGCCCGGCCACCGGAAACGCTGCCGATTTCACATCGTACGAAGAAGTCTGGCAGGCTTTTGAAACGCAGCTGGAAGCTGCTCTTAAACCCTCCATCACCGCCATGGGACTGTATATGAAGATGTCCGGCGAAATGCTTCCGAACCCGCTTCTTTCCTCCCTGTATGAAGGCTGTATCGAAAGCGGCACCGATGTGGTGGACGGCGGCACCCTCTATTCCACCATCAGTGTATGGTGCAGCGGTATCCCCACTGTGGGAGATTCTCTTGCGGCCCTTAAGAAAGTCGTATTCGAGGACAAACTCTTTACAATGGCGGAAGTCATGGAAGCCATTGACCATAATTTTGAAGGCTATGAGCCGATTCAGCGCGCTCTGCTCAACGCGCCGAAATACGGAAACGACGTGGACTTTGTGGATGACATCGTCAACGATGTACTGGTAAGGGTATGCGACGAATGCATGAAGTACCATTGCCACGGCAACCGTCTGTTTACCGGAGCCGGCGGAGCCATCACCTCCAACATCAGCCTCGGCTGGCGCACCGGCGCCACCCCGGACGGCCGAAAAGCCGGCGAACCTTTCTCGGAGGGCGGCATGTCTCCTTACCAGGGCAGAAACACCGAAGGAATCACAGCTACCATGCAGTCCATCTGCAAGATGAATTACGGCAACGCCATCGGCGGTTCCGTAACCAACGTGAAATTCGATCCCGCCAACCTGGACGATCCCTCCAAGCTTCGCAGGCTGGCTGCGCTGCTTCGTCTGTACTGCGCTCAGGGAGGCGATATTATCCAGTTCAACTTTATCGACAACGAAACTCTGAAAAAAGCCATGGAACATCCCGAACAGTACAGAGACCTTCTGGTCCGCGTTGCCACCTACAGCGCATATTTCAGCAACCTGTCCCGGGCGGTTCAGGAAGAAATCATCTCTCGTACCGTGGAGACCCTGTAAAGAATCGGAGGAAAGTATTTATGAGAAAGCGTTTATTAGGCCGCACCGGACTTGAAGTATCCGAGCTCTGTCTCGGAACAGGAACCTTCGGAGGCCTCGGAAATTATAAAAGAAGCGGCGAAGTAGACCAGGCCCAAGCCGATGTGATGGTCCGGACCGCCATCGATAACGGCATCAATTTCTTTGACACCGCGGACACCTATTCCGACGGCCTCGCGGAAAAGATCCTCGGCAAAGCACTGGGCGATCTGCGCAAGGATATCGTGCTGATTACAAAGATCGCACCCGGAAAAGAAGGCCTTACAAGAGATCATATCATTCGGGGCTGTGAAGAAAGCCTGACTCGTCTCGGAACCGAGTATATCGATATTTACGAGTTGCATATCTACGATGCCGGAACGCCCATCGAAGAGACCATGGGCGCCCTGGACGAACTGGTAAAAAGCGGAAAAGTACGTTACATCGGCTGCTCCAACTTCTCGGGCTGGCAGCTGATGAAAGCCCAGTGGACCGCCGATGTGAACGGTTTTACCAAATTTTCCACACTGGAAGCCAAGTACTCCCTGATGACCAGGGAACTGGAGAACGAACTAGTTCCGGCCTGCCTGGACCAGGATATCGTGATCCTCCCGTACAGCCCGCTGTACGCAGGATGTCTTACCGGAAAATACAGCCGCAGCAAACCGTGGCCCAAGGGAACCCGTTTTCCGTCGCTTACGGAAACGGCCCGCTTCCCCATCGATCCGGACAAGCTTTACGGAATCGTGGACGTACTGGAAAAGATCGCCGCCGACCGGGAAAGGCCGGTCTCCCACGTGGCGCTTCGCTACCTTCTCGAAAAGCCCGGCGTGTGCTCCCTTATGACAGCCGCCCGCAACATTGAGCAGCTGGAAGCCAATCTCGCGGCAACAGACTGGGATATGACGCCGGAAGAAATCAGCGCTCTTGACGAAGTAAGCGAGCCGGTAAGCCTCTATCCTTATTCCACGCAGAAGAACTCTCTCGCCTTCGGCAGATGAGCAGAACGCACGACCTCACAAACGGAAGTGTTGTAAAAAAACTTGTAGTATTTACGCTGCCGATCTTTTTTGTCAACCTCCTGCAGGCCTTATACAACCTGGTGGATCTGGCAATTGTGGGTCATTTTACGGATCCTGTCGGCATGGCTGCGGTCAACAACGGCGGTCAGGTCACCAATATGGTGCTTCTGATCTGTATGGGCCTGGCCAACGGATGTACGGTTTATATCGGACAGCTTTACGGCGCGGGGAAAACCGCCGAGATCAAACGGGTGATCGGTTCTTTCCTGAGTTTTATCCTGCTGATGGCCCTGGCCCTTACGGCGGCTGCCGGCATCTTCCTGCATCCGCTGCTTGACGCTTTGAATACCCCTCCCGAAAGCATGGAGGAGACCGCCCGCTATCTGATGATCTGCATGGGCGGAACCGTATTCATTTACTCGTATAATGTGATGAGCGCTGCCCTGCGGGGCGTCGGCGAATCCTTTATGCCGATGATCTTTGTGGTCATCTCCACGGCAGAAAACTTTCTTCTGGACCTGCTTTTCGTGGCCGTGCTGCACTGGAACAGCGTCGGTGCAGCTGCGGCCACTGTATTGAGCCAGCTTACCAGCTGTATCCTAGCTGCACTTTATATCAAAAAGAAGACGGATCTTTTTGATTTCAGGCCGTCTTCTTTTCGTATCGATCGTGAAAAGCTTGGAACCGTTCTCCGGATCGGTCTTCCCCAGTCGCTTCAGTTCACCTGCACGACCATCTCTTTCCTGTTTATCACCGCTCTGATCAATACCTACGGAGTGGACGCCGCGGCGGCTGCCGGAGTCACTCTGAAAGTAGGAAACTTTGGTCTCCTGGCCGGTACTTCCTTCATGAGCGCCCTTATGACCTTTACCGCCCAGAATCTTCCGGGCGGCCACTATAAGCGGATCATAAAAGGAATGATAACAGGAATGCTGCTGGCCCTCACGCTTTCCGGCACCATGTTCATTCTCTGCCACACCATGCCGGATAAGATCTACCGGCTCTTTACGGACAGCGCAGGCGTTGCGGCCCTGGGTATTCCCTTCCTGGGATGGTATTCCATCTGTTTCTTTGATGAAGTCATCATGTTCTGCATGTTCGGCGTGCTCACCGGAGCCGGCTATACCCTGGTAACAATGTGCTGCTCTTTATTCTCCGCTTTCGGGATCCGCTATGCTGCCGCATATCTTTTAAGCATCTGTACCTTCCTGGGGTTCAACGGCATTGCCCTGGCCTACGCCCTCTCGCCCCTTCTCGGGCTCTCCATCAGCCTTTACTTTCTGCTTAGCGGCAAATGGAAGAAAAGCCGGGTAAAGGTATAATAGTCTCTGAATTTTCTTCATTCATACGGCGTGAAGGATCCCGTGATGCCCGTCAGGCATCCGGATTGAACCGCAGCATCACCTTTCCGCATTTTCCGGCATTGCTGACAGCGAATTCAAAGGCTTCCTGCGCCTCTGTGTATTCATATACATCCGATAACAGCTCTTCCTCATGAAACAGTCCCTGTTCCATTTTTTCCAGTACCCATGGAAACTGTCCGTAGGAATTCTGTGTTCCGAACACTTTAAGTTCTTTGTTGATCACATTAAAATGTGACACCGAAACATCTTCCGGACACATTCCGATCATCACGATTCTTGTGGCTCGGACAGCCAGTTCATAGGTTTCTTCGATGATATTTTTCGCGCCGGTGCATTCCAGAATAACGCTGCAGCCGTCGCCTCCGGTTAGTTCGTCGATACGCTGCCGCAGATCTTCCGATGCTGTATCGATGATTCCGTCCGGCTCAAACCTGCGGGCACGCTCCAGCCGGATGGGATTTCTTGCCGCAATAAATGCTTTTGCTCCTCTTGCTTTTACTACGTCAACAGCGCAAAGGGCAATCGTTCCCGCTCCCAGGATCAGGACCCTGTCTCCGGCCCCGACTTCGGCTTTTGCGCAGCCCCGGGCAGATATTGTATAGGGTTCGCAAAGCGCCGCGGTCTTCTGGCTTATGTTTTCCGGAACATGATACAGCAGTTCCAGCGGAATGGCCACATACTCCGCGAAGGCGCCGGGCAGATGGCCCCCGATCAGTTTAATATCCGAACAGTCTCCGATACGGTTTTCGCGGCAGGCTTTGCATTTGCCGCACCTTTTCGTTGTTTCAAATACCACACGGTCTCCAACGGCAAAGTCTTCGCTTTCACCATTGATCGCGGCGATCGTTCCGGACCCTTCATGCCCGAAAACGTGCGGAAAAGGAGCAAAAGGATCTCCGCACAGAAAACCATGCAGGTCACTGCCGCATATTCCGCAGTAATCCACCCGGATCAGTGCCTCATTTTTCCCGGGAACCGGTGTTTCCATCTCTTTTATCTGAATACTTCTTATCCCTGTCGAAACCGCAGCTTTCATCTTTATTCCTCCTGTCTGATCAAAACGATTGATTTATTCGCTATTTACTGTAAAAGACTGATGCCCAGAGAAACCAGGGGTATGGTTGCCAGGGACGCGATGGTGGAAAGCATGATCGCCCCAAGGGCATATTCCCCGTTGGATCCGTTTGCTTTTGCCATCATGGGAATGAGTTCGATTCCCGGCAGCGATACGGCGATGGCAAACATTCCTGCGATCTCACTGCCGGAGCCGATGGCCCGCAGGATCACAAAGACAGCCAGGGGCAGCGCTGCCATTTTTACCGCAATGCCGGCATAGAGTTCGGGGCGCTTCAGCATCGAACGGAAATCCGATCCGTACAATGCTCCTCCTATGTAGATCAGCGCCAGCGGCATGCTGGTAGAGCCTACCGAAGAAAGGGTGGACGAAAGCACGCCCGGAAGCTTCCACCCGCAGATCACGAATACTGCCGACAGGATCATCGCGATGACCGGAGCGGATATGAGATTCTTTAAACCTTTTAACGAGAAAGGTTTTTTTTCTTCCGTCACAGGCCAGGTAAGCGTCACTCCGTATGTCCAGAGGATCACCATGTCCACGACCGTAAAAATGGATACGTAGAGGATGCCTGTTTCCGGGTAGATCACCGCCAGAAGCGGGATCCCCATAAAGCCCAGATTTCCGAAAAGGAACGATGCCCGATATACTCTCTGCCTGTTTCCCTTCAGTCTGAAAACCTTCTCGAGAATAAATATGGTCACAAACATCAGGGCGTAGATCAGGATCTCCAGCGGTATGACAAAAAGGCTGTCCATCAGGCGTTCCTTTGTAATTGTCTCCACGGCATTCGTAAAGACAAAAGCGGGAAGGGAAACATTAACGACAAACTTCGAGACCCCGTGCAGCGAATGTTCATCCAGTATTTTTAACTTTGTTACGATTATTCCCAGAATAATAAGGATCAGAAAGATCCCGATCTGGGTCAGAACGACATGAAACTGTTCCATTCATTCACTCCCGAATCAATAGTAAACCGGTCCCGCCTTATGCTGGCGGGACCGGCTGTATTGCATCAAAAGTAAGTTTTATTACACATCCATCGCCACGGGGCTGAGTTCATCGTAGTACTCGGGATCCGGTCCCAGGCGGCGGTCCATGTTCAGAGCATCGATCCGGGCCAGATCTTCGGCAGTGAGCTCAAAGTCAAAGATGTCCGCGTTCTCATGAATGCGCTTCGGGTTGCCGGACTTTGGCACCGGTGTCATACCGGAATCCACGGCCCAGCGAAGGGCGATCTGTGCGGAAGTCTTTCCGTATTTTTCGCCGATCGCATTCAGAGTTTCGTCCTTCAGCATCTGGATGAAGTTCTCCGGACGGGGCGGAATCGGCGGCGGCGGATTTAACGGTCCGCCCAGCGGGAACCAGGTAATTACGCGGATTCCCTTCTCCTGACAGTGTCTGCGAAGCCCTTCGATGGTGAAATAGGGATTGCACTCCAGTTCGTTGGTGGCCGGAGCGATATTGCAGTGGGCCAGCACGTTGTCGATATGGCTCTCCTTAAAGTTTGAAAGACCGATCACGCGGATGTAGCCCTGCTCATGCAGATCTTCCAGCGCTTTCCAGGCTTCCAGATACTTGCCGTACATAGGCATGGGATGATGGATCAGGTACATATCCAGATAATCCATGCCCATAAGCTCTCTGGTCTTATGGAATGCGTTGATGGCGTCATTGTAGGCGTGGCAGTCGTTGGGCAGTTTGCCGCTTAAGAAATAGTCTTCTCTTTTATATCCGCTTCCCCGGAGAGCTTCTCCGATCTCCATCTCGTTGCCGTAGAAGGGTGCGGTATCAAAAAAGCGGTAGCCTTCCTCGAGGGTCTGGTTTACTGCATTGATGAGGATCTCTCCCTTGTTCAGTCCGGCAACGCCGAAACCCATGACGGGAAAATCCGTTCCATCGTTCAGTTTAATGGTTGGAAATGTATTTCCCATGTTATTCTTCCTTTCTTTACCAGATAACATAGTTCGGCCAGTCGTGGCAGGGTGTATATTCTTCAGTCCATTCCGCGTCTTCTCCTGCAACTGTGATGCCTCCTTTTAAGACACGATTGATGGAAGTGATGTTGCGAATATCAACTGAGGGATCCTTGTCCAAAATCAGGATATCGGCAGCGGCACCGGCTTTAATAACGCCGCTTTCGTTTTCTTTTCCCATGGTGGCCGCGCTGGCGGATGTGGCGCAGCGGATCGCCTCCAAAGGAGTCATACCTACGGTTTCTACCATTTTTATGATCTCGTCATGAGTACAGATGCCCCAGGTCATTACAGCGATACCCGCATCGCAGCCCTCGGCAAATCTTACGCCATACTCATACGCCATCCTGAACACGGGGGCTTTATCGTCTCCGCCGTTGGGAGCACCTTTGGAAATACGGCTCTGATCGTTCTGGTAACCGATAGCGATGGTGGGCACCAGCCAGGTATTCTGACGGCACATATCCCGAAAGAGTTTCTCATATTCCGGAAGCTCATATTTTTTGCTGCCTTCCGCGATCAGATGATGCACTTCGTCCGCGCCGCAGTCTACGACCATCTGCGCCTGCTCCAGCGTATCCACGTGGCAGGCAACGATCTTGCCCAGTTTATGCGCTTCGTCGACGATTGCTGCAACGATCTCACTCTTGATAGTGGGAACCACTTTGGGGTAGATGGAAATATGGCCGTTGGAAACGATGATCTTATAGAAATCCAAGCCTTCGTCTGCACCTTCGCGGACCATGTCACGGGCTTCTTCCGGCGTATCCGGAATATATCCGCAGTTGTTCATGATCTTTTCCTTGCCTGCCCAGCCTGTGCAGACAGGATGGCTTTCCCTGCGCACGAATGTTCTGCCGGAACAGTAAAGCTTCGGTCCCCTGACCTCACCGCGGTCGATCTGATCCCGAAGTTCCAGGGTGTCTTTCTGGTAATCGCCAAAGCTGCGGACGGTGGTGATACCGTGTTCCAGGCACACATTGCGCATATCTTTAAAGTTCCGGGACTCTTCTTTGTCCTCCAGGCCTCCTCTTGGAACTCCGCCCAGATGCGCATGCCCTTCCCACAGTCCGGGCATAAGGTATTTACCGTCGATATCGATGATTCTGGTACCCTCGGGGATACCGATCCGGCTCCCCACTGCGAGGATGCGGTCTTTGTCCACAAGCACGCGCTGATGCTTTCTGAGCGCTGCGCCGGTGCCGTCGATCACATTGGCATTAACAAATGCAAACACTGCTTATCTCCTTTCTTAGCGAATCAGCCTCCGACCTGCACGTTAAGACCGTACTGGTCGAAGAAACTCTTGATCTCCCTGACATAAGGCTCTTCTGCCGCGGGAATCGTCATAAGATATTTACGGCCCAGCTGCTGGTATTTCTTCTGGCTGTAGTTGTGATAACCGATCAGATCCAGACGTTCCACCGATTTCAGTCCGGAAAGGAATTCCGCAGTCGCTTTTAAATTCTCCGGCGAATCGTTGTATCCGGGGATCAGCGGCATTCTTATGATGATATCCTTCCGCATGTCGTTCAGGAGCCTTAAGTTCTCCAGAATCTTTTCATTTCTCACTCCCGTGATCTTTTCATGCATATCGGAATCCATGTGCTTTACATCGTAAAGAAGAAGATCCGCCTCCTTCAGGCACTCCAGGCTCTTCTCATTTACGGTGTATCCGCAGGTATCGATTGCTGTATGTATATATTCTTCCTGGCATTTTTTGATCAGTGCCATGGTAAAATCCGGAAACATGGTGGCTTCTCCGCCGGCAATGGTGACTCCTCCGCCGGAGATCCGGTAAGAAGCTGCGTCTTTTTTCACAATGTTGAACAGTTCGTCCACAGTATAGTATTTACCGAAAGTCTGAAGGGCTTCCCGGTAGCAGACATCCGTGCATTTGCCGCAGCTGTCGCACAGTTTCCTGTCCAGTTCGAGTACTGCTTTGTCTCCCTCTTTTGTAACCGTAATGGCGTTCTTCGGGCACACCTTAAGGCATGCTCCGCAGCCGTTGCAGTATTCCGGAGTGACCTTCATCTCGTTGCATGTCAGCTGTCCTTCCACGTTGCAGCACCACATACAGCGAAGCGGGCATCCTTTCAGGAATACCGTGGTGCGTATGCCATGGCCGTCTACCAGGGAACCCCTGACTATATTGAATATTAATACCTTGTTTTCCTCCACTGTTCTGATCTCCTTTTCTTTTGCGCAAACCCGGGCGGGAAGCTGTTAAACTCCTGCCCGGGTCACATCAGGATCAATTCTCAAGGATCAGATCTGATCAAACTCCAGTCTTGCGATAACGTCTTCCTGAAGCTCCGGAGGAAGCTCAACGAAGTATGCACTCCATGTTGATACACGGATCAGCAGGTCACGGTACTTGTCGGGATTCTTCATGGCGTCACGAAGGGTCTCTGTAGATGTAACATTGAACTGGATCAGGAAACCTCCCTGTTCACAGTAGGAGCGGATAAGGGCTGCGAACTTTTTGATCTTGTCGCCGGCAAGAGCGCTCGGATTGAAGCGCATGTTGAATACAGAACCGGCGGTAAGCTTTACATGATCCAGTTTTGCTACAGAGTTGATGGATGCAGTAGCCCCGCTGACGTTTTTGCCCTGACTGGGTGAAAGTCCGCCGTCTGCAAGAGGCGCGCCGGCTCTGTGTCCGTCCGGAAGAGCCCCGGTCATCTCGCCGAAGTTGAAGCTCATCGTCGCATAACCCATGTAGGAGTTGGGGAATGCATTGAAATAGGGTTTCTGCTTTGCTGCGATATTGCTGAAGTTGACTACTACATCATTGACTATATCATCTACATAGTCATCGTCGTTGCCGAATTTCGGACATTTTTCAAGGATATGAAGGATCCTTTCTCCGTCTTCGCCCGCGAAGTCGTTATCCAGAGCATCGATCAGTTCCGGCATGGTGATGAGCTTATCTTCGAATACGGCTTTCTTGATGGCTGCAAGAGAGTCGCCGACGTTGATAGCGCCGCCGCCGTTGATCGGGTCAGTACGGTATTCGGTTCCGCCGCAGATGATATCCGTACATTTCTCTATTGCTCCGTCCATCAGTGCGCTGTGGAACGGACACTGGCAGTATTCGCCGTAAACCTTACGGGAAAGGATATGATATGGATAAATAGCATCGACTACAGCCTCCAGCTGGGTCGTGTAAGCATTCCATACTTCCTCGTAGCTCTTGAACTGACGCGGATCACCGGTCTTCGGGCCGACCTGACGGCCGGATTTACGGTGAACACCGTTGTTCAGGGCCAGCTCCAGCATCATGGGCATGTTATGGGTATCACCGGAAAGGTCCAGTGAATGACGGGCTACGGTCGGGAAAGTACATCCGACAACAACGTAATCACGGGCATATTCGATGGGCTTTCCGTTGGAAAGAAGCATCTGGATGGCGGTATCGTCGCTGATGAACTTGAATTTTCCGTGAAGGTCTCTTGCTACTTCACATGCGCGGAGAAGGAACTTATCCGGAGTGTTGCGGGCAACACGGATGATGATATCTTCACTGGTCAGACGAACTTTGTCTTCGGCATCCAGTACGATGTAGGACATTTCGTTGACTGCGCAGCGTCCTCTTTCGGTAACGCCGCCGATGGTGATATTGGAGATCATCGGGAAACCGGGAGCATTCTTCGCGTTGTTGGTATCGAAGAAGTTACAGAGTCCGTTCATGTTGATCATGAGGCAGGCGAGAAGTTCGATCGCCTGATCGCGCGTGATGATACCGTCTGCAAGGTCTTTTTCATAATACGGAAGCAGATACTGGTCGATACGGCCGAAGCTCATGCCCATGCCCCAGCCTTCCAGCATAAGGGCCACATAGGTAAACCACATGGACTGAACAGCCTCGTGGAAGGTCCGCGCCGGATGTTCCGGAACATAGGCGCATACTTCACTGATCTTAAGAAGCTCAGCCTTACGTTTCTCATCTGTCTCCTCTTCCGCCATCTTCTTCGCCAGATCGGAATAACGGTTCGCATAGGCTACCAGAGCATCCAGCGTAATGACTACACAGTCCAGCCAGGTAGCTTTCTCGTTCTTCTCGTCCTCGGGGATATCTTCCTTAAGGAGTCTTTCCTTACGCTCCAGAACTTCTGCCTTTAATCCGGCGATACCCTTTGTGACCACAAGGTCTACGCCCGGGCTGATGTGGCAGCGGTGCTGGCCGTCGTTCGGGGAACTGATCGGAACGTTGGTAACATCAAAGTTGTCGGAAAGGTTCGGAGGAACCTGGCCGCGCCATACCCTGGCAGCACTCTTGTCATCCCAGTAGGGAACAAACTCTTTAAGTTTTTCTTCATCCTCTTTGGAGATCTGCTGGAAAGTATCCCATGCACGTGTGGACATATCCGCAAGAGCGGAAATATACCATGCATTGTTTACTTCCACGATAAGAGGGGCGCCGCGGCGTTTGCTGGTGGCACGTCCAACGATAAGTTCATCATCAAAAATGATACAGGACATCTCCTTCAGCACTTTTTCCTGGGCGCGGGCACGTTTTACAACGTAAGGCTGCCCTTCATTTTCCTGATAGGCTTTTGTATAGAGATAACCACGTTCGATGCAGACTTCCGGCTTTACGAGCATCGCTTCACGCAGTCTTTTTATTCTTCCATCGATTGCTCCGATATCCGTATCGGGCTTGTATTCACAGCAGCTTGCCATTTTTTCTCTTCCTTTCTAAAAATAATTATTCTGATCAGTCAAGATCGATATAGCATGCGGGACGGACACATCCGCTGTCGCTGTCCACATGATAACCGTGTCCTACGTATTTTCCGTTTGCGTCCAGACCGCCGTCCAGACCGCCGCAGCGGTTCACGTTGGCATAGTTATAACTGTCATATCCGGGAGTCCGGAGCCAGTACCAGCACCCTGCGCCATTCCAGCTGGAAGCTTTCCATTCGTCCGGCATCGCATTGTAATGATCGACGCTGAGAAGGAAAATATGATCCGTGGTATTATTGCCGCCCGGGATGGTGCAGCTGTCACGGTTCACCAGTTCGACCTCCGGGATCTTTGTGCGTACCGTTTCCGGAAGGCTGTCGAAAAATTCGCCGTTGAGCCATTTTCGAAGGGTGCACTCCTCCCAGGTGATCTTTGCCCATTCCACATTGAAGGGCATCTTCGCAACACAGTCTTTGCTTACCACCAGGGCGCGGCCCGTTTCTTCATCCAGCTCCAGCATGAGCCATTCGAGGTTTCCGGAGGCATTGATCGTTTCCAGTGCTTTTAAAGCATCTTCTTTTATCATTTTTCAACAGCCTCCTTTCAGCTGAGATCCAGGACCATTGCGGGACGGATCCCGCCGCAGTCGCAGTGTGAATAGAAACCGTGACCTTTCAGTCCGCCGTCCAGCACGCCGTTGGGCATGACATTCGCCACATCCGTTGCGGCATATCCCGGTGAACGCAGCCAGTACCAGCAGGGAACACCGTCAAGCTTTGCGGGACGAAGCTCTTCGGGAAGCAGTTCGTCGTATTCTTTAATGCTTAAAAGGAATACCCTGTCTTTTGTATTCTCTCCGCCCGGAATTCCGCAGTTGTCTTCTGTAACGATCTCTGCTTCCAGACTTTTTCCCCGAATCGCTTCGGGCAGGCTGTCAAAGAACTCCGTATTCAGCCAGGTGCGGCTGGTGCATTTGTCCCAGGTGATGGGAGTTCCTCCGGGAAGATCATACGGAAGCATGCGTATAACATCTTTGGAAAGAACCAACGCTTTCCCGGTTTCCGGATCCAGCTTCAGCAGGATCCATTCCGGTCCGCCGGCTTTATTCAGCTGATCCAGTGCTTTTTGAGCATCAGTAATATTCGTCATAATATTTGTTTTCAACCTCCTAACTAAACGGATCCCGGTTTACTGCGTCAGATCCAGGACCATGGCCGGTCTCACGCCTCCGCAGTCGGCAAAGGCATAAAAACCGTGTGCGGCGATACCTCCGTCCAGATTGCCGTCAGGATAAACATCCGCTACGTCACCGGTACTGTATCCCGGAGACCGGAGCCACCACCAGCAGGGTTCGCCGTGGAACCGGGCCACACGCAGTTCTTCAGGAAGCAGGTCTGTATATTCTTCTATGCTTAACAGAAAAAGGTTATCATCCGTATCGTTTCCACCCGGTATGGAACAGTTTGGCGGGGTTGTAACATGTGTTTTTACGACTCTCTCCCGGAAAACAGACGGAAGGCTCCTGTAATACTCGCCATTGAGCCATTCCCTTAAGTCGCTTGTCTCCCAGGTAACTACCTCGGGTGCATTGTATGCTCTCTGAGTCACACAATCCCTGGAGATTACGAGGCCATGGCCGGATGCTTCATCAAACCTGATCAGGATCCATGAGGTATCTGAACACAACGCGTTCAGCTGATCCAATACGGCCTGTGCTGCCTGCATTTCTACCATATCATTATTCCTCCTGTAGTTATATATTCCCGCCTGCAGGAAAGCAGGCGGGAATATCGATCCAATGAATTAATATACGATCATTGAGTAGAACATTGCAATGATAGCGTAGATGGTCGGAGTAACAAGGTTAACTGCGAACAGATACTTGTAACCGGTCTTGATATCATAACCGAACATTCTCATAGCCATCGTTGTTGCACCGCCATGAGGCATCGTATCAAATGTGTAGCTTGTGATCGCGCAGAGACGGTATACCATGCCTGCGTTCGCACCCTTTTCGATCAGCTGAAGACCAACAGTGCCTGCAAATGCAAGGCCGCCGCTGATAGGATCTGCACACATCGCAGTGATAAGCATCGTGCCGAGTACCGCGATAACTGCCGGATGGATGGACCAGTTAAGGATTACAGGGATAACTGCCTGATATGCAGATGTCATGGAAACAACTGTTGCAAAACCCATAACCGCACATACACTGACGATTACCGGCATAACGCCTTCGATGGAGTTCCTTGTCTCTGTCCAGATGTTGGCGTGAATGTACTTGCGTCCTACGAGATACAGATAAACCATACCGATCGTTGTTGAGAAAACAACTGCCCAGAGGGTCTGGAATCCGATGATCATTACGAATACCGCGCAGAGAGCGATTACCAGGATGATAGCGAAAAGAGACGCTCCGAATCCCGGCATATCATTGTCTTCACGCATTGCGGGTTCATCTGCTCTGGGATCATATCCTTCTCCCTTGGCTTCTGCTTTTTTAATGAGATGATTTACAAAGAGGACAACCAGGATCAGCTGTACTACGCAGCAGAGAATACCGATATCAGCGCCATCATAGATTGTGGTTCCGAGGATCGTAGCTGGAAGTACGTCTGCAGCTGTCATACATCCGGGAAGACAGGTAGCTGCTGTTCCTGCGCCTGCAACCGCGGTAAGACCGATATAACGGGGCAGCTTGGCGTTCTTCATAAGAGCGTAGCAGAGAGGCGGCATAAGTGCAAAGTGCGGGGCTCCAGTCATGGCAAGAAGCATTGTGGCGATCATGAGAGCATAGACCAGTCTCTTCTCACCCATCTTGACCATAAGGGTGTGACCTACCCTGTCGGCAGCTCCGGTCATATCCATGAACTTGCCGAACAATGTACCGAAGCCGAACTGCAGGAAGAAACCTCCCAGCATTCCGGACATACCGCTTGTAAAGTTAGTGAAAAAGTTTTCAAAGAATCCGCCGATGGCAAAGATCGAAAGAAATGCCGTTGCTACAAGTGCTCCGATGATCGGGCTGGTTCCCTTTACAGTAAGCAGAATGTAGATCGCAATGGCAATGATGACAATAATCAATGAGCCAATAACTGAATTCATTCTTTCTTCCTCCTCATTAATACTAGGACGATAGTGTTTTACTCTTTATTTACGGTATCTGCCGATCCCGCTCCTTCCTCCTTCCTGCAGTGTGCCTGGCTCATACACCGATTCCCGTATTGCGGACTCTCAGAGCATGAACTTCCGCAGCAATGCGAAAATCAGAAGGTCCGGAAAAGGTCAGACTACCTGATTCCTAAGCTCATAATAGTAGAGCCCTATATCGCCGCGGAAGTATCTTTCATGTGACAATTGTTAATCAAAAGTTAACACAGCCAGACGGCTGTAAAAATCAGGTTACTTTACGTTTACACCTGTGAAAACATAGTTACTTCCGCCTGTTAACAGGGCAATGATAAACTTATTATCAGAAAAAAAGGCACTTTCAAAATGCCGGTACGCAGAACGCAGATCCGGCCGGCAGACAGACAATACTCCAGGAGGTAATATAATTATGAACGAATACTCCATGCCGGGTTATTTCCGGAACATGCCCATGATCGGCGAAGATCTTTATATGCCGGACCCGGACAATGAAGAACAGCTTAAAAAGATCGAAGCAGAAATAACCGGCCTGAAAAATAAAGCCCTTGATGCCGGCCGCAGTGATGAATCGCTGAATGAAAGCGGGCAGCTTACACCGATGCAGCGCATTAATGCCCTGATTGATCTCGGAACATGGTGTCCTCTTGACAGTATTTATAATCCGGAAGGAAATGCCAGCGGATCCACCAGCATCGTCAAGGGTCTCGGCCGTGTAAACGGCAAATGGGCTGTGATCGTTGCTTCCGATAATAAAAAGCTGGCAGGCACCTGGGTCCCCGGGCAGTCGGAAAACCTGCTCCGCGCTTCCGATACCGCAAAAGTCCTCCGTATACCTCTTATCTACCTTCTGAACTGTGCAGGCGTACAGTTCGATGTACAGGAAAAGGTCTATCCCAACCGCAGAGGCGGAGGTGCTCCCTTCTACAGAAATGCCGAACTCGCACAGCTTGGCATCCCGGTATTCGTGGGCATTTACGGCACGAACCCCGCAGGCGGAGGATACCACGCCATCAGCCCCACGCTGCTCATTGGCCATAAGAATTCCAATCTGGCCGTAGGCGGCGCAGGCATTCTCTCCGGAATGAGTCCCAAGGGACATGTGGATAAGGAAGATGCCCAGCTTATGGTCGAAGCCCAGCTGAATGCGCCGAAAACCGCTGCTCCCGGTTCAATGAGCATCCATCATGATGTTACCGGTTTTGTCCGTGAAGTATATGACGATGATTTCGGCGTTATTGAGGGCCTTAAAAAATACATTGATTATATACCCGCATACCATCCGGAATTTTTCCGTGTAGCCCAGCCTGCGGAACCGCTTTTCCCCGCTGAGGAGCTTTACAGCATCATTCCTCTGCAGCAGAAACAGTTTTATGATGTTTATCAGGTCCTCGCACGCATATTTGACGGCAGCGAATTCCAGGAATACAAGAAATCCTATGGTCCTGAAATGATTACAGGACTGGCAAAGCTCAACGGACTTCCGGTAGGTGTTGTCGTAAACCGTCAGGATTTCCTGCTTGACTACCCGGAATACCGGGGAGAAGACGCCATGGGCGTCGGCGGAAAGCTTTACCGTCAGGGCCTGATCAAGATGAATGAATTTGTAACTCTCTGCGCAAGGGACCGCATCCCGATCATCTGGCTTCAGGATTCCAGCGGAATAGACGTCGGCGATGAAGCTGAAAAAGCGGAGGTCCTCGGTCTCGGCCAATCCCTGATCTACTCAATCCAGAAAAGTGATCTTCCGCAGATGGAGATAACTCTCCGCAAGGGCAGCGCGGCAGCCCATTACGTTCTCGGAGGACCGCAGTGTGAGAAGACCAATGCCTTCTCCCTCGGCACAGCCGCCTGCGAATACTATGTAATGAACGGTGAGACCGCCGCATCCGCAATGTATGTCCGCCGCCTGGTAAAAGACTACAAAGCCGGAAAGCCTCTCGATGAGACAATGGATCTCATGAACGCCATGATCGAGCAGTACCACATCAAATCTCGCCCGAAATTCTGTGCGCAGATGGGCATGATCGACGAAATAGTTGATCTTACAAAACTTCGCAGCTACTGCATAGCGTTTACGGAAAGCGCATATCAGAACCCGGCTTCCATTTGCCCGGTACACCAGATGCTTCTGCCCCGATGCATACGCGAATTTGATAACCTCTACCGCAAGGAGGAGGAAGATTTTTAACCGGACAAGGGAGGACCATAATGAATATTTTTACTTACGCTGCTTTTGCATACGCACTTATGGCTGTGATCTCTCTGGCGGTCGTCGGAGTTATCGTTCTGCTTAATCACGTGCTTAACAAACAGGGAAAGGAGGCTGACGAAAATGATTGATTTCACTCAGCTTTTCCCGGGCATAGGCACCTTTCTGACACAGGATCCCGCAACAGTTCTGGCACGTATCGGACTCATCGTACTCGGGTTTATCCTGGCTTATCTGGGATTTAAAGGTACTCTGGAACCGCTGATCATGGTGCCGATGGGCATTGGCATGATGGCTGTAAACGCCGGAATGCTGTTTCTTACCGACGGCAGCACAGGCACGATGTTTCTGGATGCCCTCGTAAGCGATACAAACGGTCTGATGAACATACTGCAGATCGATTTTCTGCAGCCGATCTACACGTTCACTTTCAGCAATGGCCTTATAGCCTGCCTGGTATTCATGGGGATAGGCGCCAGAAGCGAGATCAGCTTCATGCTTGCCCGCCCGTGGCAGAGCATAATAATTGCCATATTTGCTGAACTCGGTACTTTTGTTACACTGATATTAGGATTCAAATTCTTCGGCCTTGATGCCGGTGCTGCAGCAGCGATAGCCACGATCGGCGGCGCAGACGGTCCCATGGTGCTTTTTACTTCCCTTCACCTGGCTCCGCATCTCTTCGTCCCGATCTCTATCATTGCTTACCTTTACCTGAGCCTGACCTACGGCGGATATCCCTACCTCATCAGGCTCTTTGTACCGCACAAATACCGCGGAATAGATATGTACATTGAAGAGCCTGAAGTACCCGCGCGGACCAAGTTCATCTTCATCATAGTCGTATGTACTCTGCTCTGCCTTCTGCTTCCGGTAGCCTCACCTCTGTTCCTTTCATTTTTCATAGGAATGGCAGTTAAAGAAGCAAATATCGGCCACTATGTAAAGATCCTTGAAGAAACAATTTCCTACATCTCAACTTTCTTTCTCGGCCTGCTGCTCGGTTGTCTCTGCGATGCCAATACTCTGTTAAACCCCGTCGTATTCAAGATCCTGGTCCTCGGCATTACGGCACTGGCTTTTTCTGCCATAGGCGGTCTGATCGGCGGTTGGGTAATGTACCATGTAACTAAAAAACGTTTCAATCCTGTAGTCGGCATAGCCGGAGTTTCCTGCGTGCCTACGACCGCAAAGCTTGCCCAGCATGCAGCTTCTGAGGAAGATCCCTTCTCGATGGTCCTGGGAGCCGCAATGGGTGCAAACATCAGCGGAGTTATCACCAGCGCGATATGTGCAGGTATATTTGTAGCCACCGTAAGTCTGGTACACTGATCAGAATCTAAAATCAATAATGGAGGATAAGATAATGGAAATCAAAGCAAGAATCAGCGGAACTATTGTACAGATAACTGCAAAAGAAGGTGATGCCGTCAAAGTACGCCAGCCTTTAGGCAAGATGGAGGCCATGAAGATGGAGCAGCCGATCCTTTCCAATGTGGAAGGCACGGTGAAATCAGTAAATGTCGGAGTCGGTGACAAAGTCAAATCCGGTCAGGTACTGTTTGTGATAGAATGACCGGTCCTGCCGCTGCAGCGGCAATTACAGAAAACAAATTACTGTTCATAACTCAATCTGATACCCTTCCTTTCATAAGCAGCTGCTGTCCTTCCGGAAAGCAGCTGCTTTCTTTCTCCGACATCATCCGATAAACGCCGTTGAAAAAACACTTTTCTCATACAGAAAAGCCCTCCGGCAGTCAGTTCCGGAGGGCTTCCAAAGGGGGATTTATATGATTAATTATGAAAGCCAAATCGTTATTCTATGGCCTTTTCTTCCTTAAGAATCGCATATTCTTCCTGACTGAGTCCGAGTACATCAAGGAAGAAATGATCGTTATCCTCGCCGATAACCGGGCAGCATTTCTCTATGGTCGCCGGAGTTTCGGAGAATTTCCAGGGCGGTGTAAGTACCCATTTTTTGCCCTGAGTGGGATGATCCACCGTTATGAACTTCTCCCTCGCTATCGTATGAGGATCGCTGACAAGCTCTTCTGCAGTGAAGGAAGGCGCTGCCGCAACTCCGACAGCCTGAAGCATTCTGGTGATCTCCAGGTGACTGTATCCGGGCGTCCACCCGCTTATGATCTTATCCAACTCCTTACGGTTCTCCCAGCGGCTGTAACGGTCCGCATAAGCCGGATCTTCAGCCAGTTCAGGTTTTCCCATGACTTTGCACAACGCAGCAAATTCCTCGTCTGTGGCAACGGCTATGCTTACCCACTTGTCATCGCCCTTGCAGCGGTATACCTGATGCGGGGCCATAATGACATCTTCGTTGCCGCAGCGCTCCGGCGATCTTCCCGTAAGGGGATATTCCAGCAGTTCCGGTCCCACCAGGACGCCTACGCTCTCCGAACAGGAAAGATCTATGTACTGGCCTTCTCCTGTCCTGTTTCTATATACAAGAGCGCTTAATACTGCAAAAGCGGCTGCCGTTCCGGCCCGCAGATCCATGACACCGGACCCGGTATTGGGATCTCCGTCAGAATAACCGGTCAGATAAGCTCCTCCTCCGAAAGAAGCGAACACAGGCGCATATCCAGCATAGTGGCCGTAAGGACCTTTTGAACCGAAGCCTGACATGGAAAGCATGATGATATCCGGTTTGACTGCCTTCAGGTCCTCATATCCGAGTCCGAGCTTATCCATAACTCCCGGACGCATGTTTTCCATAACCACGTCGCATTCGGCTACGAGACGTTTTGCCAGTTCGATGCCTTTCGGGTTCTTCAGATTGATCGTTACGCCTTTTGAATTGAGATTTATATTGTTGAACATAGGTGAGCTTTCAAGTCCGACTGTTGCACCGTCACCTACAAAAACTCCTGTGCGCCGGGTCTGATCCACGCGCAGCCTGCTCTCTACCTTCACAACGTCAGCTCCCATAAAAGAAAGAAGCATCGAGCAGTACGGAGCTGCATAGACCCAGCCGAAGTTCACTATTTTAATTCCTTTTAAAGCCTTTTCCGGCATATCTGTATCCTCCTTGACTTAGATTGAATTCCCTGCTTCTTTCAGATGACTCCGGCTTCCTTTAATTTAACCAGATCTTCTTTGGAATATCCGAGGATCCCACTGTAGATCTCTTCGTTATTCTGTCCCAGCAGCGGAGCCGCCTGATTGTCCGTGGGCGGAACCGCACTGGACGTAAAAGGCATTCCGGGGTACTTTATCTCTCCTACGGCAGGATGATCCATTTCCACGAAGAAGCCGCGGACTTCGGCCTGAGGTGATTTGTATACCTGTTCCGCGTTGCACACGGGAGCGCATGCCGTGCCTTCCGCCTGGATCTTTTCGAAAAGCTGATAAGAGTTATACTCCTTAGCTGTTTCCGTAAGATATTTTTCCATCTGCCTGTAGTTCTTTATTCTGAGAGCATCTGTGCTGAATTCTTCTTTCTTTGTCCATTCGGGATTTCCCAGAGCACGCACCAGGCCGTTCCACTGGTTCTCCGGGAGAAGAACTATCTTTATGTAGCTTCCGTCTCCGCATTTTATAAGAATATCGCGCACCGCGCTGTTGCTTGTACGCGTCTTGCTCTTTCCGGTTTCGTGATAAAGAGCGATATTCTGACGCTCTATAGCCATCTCGGCTTCCTGTTTTGAGATATCGATATACTGGCCTTTTCCTCCGTTGAACTCTCTCCAGTAATAAGCGCCGAGTATACCGACTGCCGCGCAGATGCCTATGTCGCTTTCTCCCATGCTCCCGCCCATCTTTATGGGTTCTCTGTCTGTATTCGGAGAGTCCGCCGGAAGGAGATATCCTGCCCCGCTTGCATGGAAAGTATTGAGATAATAAGCCTTGTAATCCCTGTACGGTCCGGTCTGGCCATACGGCGTAAGTGCCGCCATGATAAGGCCGGGATTTATACTGCTCAGAGTGTCATATCCAAGTCCGAGCCGTTCCATTGTTCCGGGCTGGGTATCCTCCAGGAAAATATCTGTTTTGGCTATAAGCTTCTTTAAGATCTCCTGTCCTTTCCTGGATTCCAGATTCAGGGTAATGCTTTTCTTGTTGGTGTTATTGAAAAGGAAGCAGGCTGAATGCTCCGGATCTGCCTCATCATGATAGAAAGGTCCTCTTCTTCTGGCCTCGTCGCCCTCCGGGCGCTCGACTTTGATCACCTGTGCGCCAAGATCCGAGAACTGCTTTGCGCAGTAGGGTCCGGCCACATTTTCACAGTACTCCAGTACTTTAACACCGTTTAATGGTCCGTTCGCCATACAAATCACTCCTTGTCGATTAATGTTTATCCGGCTGCTTTAAAGCGCAGTTAAGCTTTTCTAACATGATTTAATTTTACAGAGAAAGGATAGCGTGCGGAAGTAACTTAAATTACCTTGGTGTAAACCTCTCTTTTACTATCACCGGTAATCTGCACAATATCCGGCACAGTTTTTGGATGGTTTATATTATTTTCAAAACATGGTATAATTAATATGTAATTCTCTGGCAGTCAAGGAGAACCTGTTATGAATGACAAGCAGCTGAAATCACTGATAACCATTGTGGAATGCGGAAGTTTTGCCAAGGCGGAAGAAGAACTGTTTCTCTCCAGACAGGCATTAAAAAAACAGATCGACGCTCTTGAAGAAGAACTGGGCTTTATACTCCTGCTGCGTACTCACCACGGTGTAGCCCTGACCCCTGCCGGCGAAGAATTCTGCCGTCATGCAAAAGAAATAATCACCTCCACGGATGCAGTGATCAAGCGCTGCCGAGACATGACCGTACGTGAGGACACAATACGTATCGCTTCGCCATATCATTACAGGCTTCTGCTGGAAGATGCCTTTGCAGAATTTCACCGCAAGTTTCCATCCATTAAGCAGCAGGTCATCCTGGAATCGCCTTCCAATGCCCTGGACAGCATTTTAAACGGAGAAGTCGATGTAGCCGAATACATATATCGTCCGGTGCTTGAAGACATGGATCTGCGGTTTATGAAGATCTTTGAACTGCCCTACCGCTGCCTTGTTGCTCCCAGTCATCCCTTTGCAAAAAAACGTCAGCTTACCCTGGATGATCTGAAAGAAAAAAACATTTATATCCACCGCGGGGAAAACAATCTTATAGTCGAAATGAGCCAGTACGGAGACGGAAGCGGTATCTCTTTCGAAACCATAGGGAATGACGTACAGCAGATCACCAACATCTGTTATAACGGAGGCGTATTCATATCCAAGGCTTATTTTCTGAATGCCATGGAGCCTTTGATCCCCGTTCCGCTTTCGACAGACCATATTCCCGAAGCTGTAATACTGTACAGCAAAACACCTTCGGCGAATACAAAAAAATTTATAGATATAATCAGGGAACTCTATCTGTGAAAACATGTAAAAGGCGTGATTGCCTTTACCGTTACGATCTGCTTTGCCACAGCGGCTGCGGTACAGCAGCTGCGGTGATGAAAGAGGGACGCTGCTGTCAGCGTCCCTCTGTTGTGATATACTTTGCGCAGAACGGCAGGATCCGTCCGTTGTCATAAACATGGAGGCTGCAGCGGTGCAGCCTTTCTATATTCAGATTGAACGCGTCCTGAAAAGCCATGGCCGAAAGCGTAAGGCTCATATGCCGAAGCCGGTAAAGAAACGTATCAAAATCCATTTCCCCGAAAAGATCCTTTTCTGGCCTTTCCTCGTCTTTTGAGCGCATCCAGTGCCTTGCAATATATTCACGGTTGTCTCTGGCGCTACATCCGGTGCGTGAAGAATCTGCCGCGGACAAAAGTGCTTTCAGCGACCCGTCTTTTTCAATAAGGAATGATGAGTGAAACCCGCATAAAGGATGGTCGCATCTTGAAGGCAGAAAGCTGTCCAGCGGAATGCCGGCCTGGCTGCTGATATCCGTCACGAGCTCATCGAGCGTATACCGTTCTTCATCCGCAGGTATTTCCGGAAATCTTCCGAAGAAAGACACCGGCTGGAAATGCACGCCGCGTACGCCGGGCGTATTCGCAGCGGCAAATCGTATGATGTTTCCCAGTTCTTTATCGTTTACTCCCCGGACCACGGTAGGAACGAGGGTAACGCCGATCTTTCGCTGCGAACAGTTCCGTATTGCTTCGGTCTTGGTTCCGAGCAGCGGCTTTCCCCGGAGTGTTTTATAGATTTCATCATCGGTCCCGTCGAACTGCAGGAAGACGATATCCAGCCCCGCTTCCGCAAGCCTTTGCACATACTCCGGATCTTCGGCAAGCCGGATCCCGTTGGTGTTTACCTGGGTATAACTGCAGCCGGCTTCTTTCGCGTATCGTACAAGTTCCGGAAGGTCGTCACGGAGCGTCGGTTCGCCGCCGGAAAACTGCAGGAGCGGTTTACCGCATTTTTCCGCGATGTCCCTTATTGCTCTTTTCATCTCTTCTTCGGAAGGATCCGTCTCTTCGCAGCCGCCGTCAGCAAAACAGAAAGCGCATCGAAGGTTGCATCGCTTCGTGACTTCCAGCAGCGTGCAGCAGGTTCTGGACTCATGCTCCCCGCAAAGGCCGCAGTTTTCGGGACAGCTTGCGCCCTGTCCTTCGGAAAGCTCCTGCGCTCCCGCGCACCAGCTTTCAAGATCCATCCTGCCCCGCCAGACGGGCACTGAAAAACTGCCGTGTTCAGGGCAGGTTTTTACAAGGACGACTTCCTTGCCGCCGTCCTCACAGAGGCCTGCCGGTATGTTTTTCCCGCATACCGGACAAATGGATCTTGTGTTTCGGATCAGTGCGTTTTTCATCATTACATCATCCCGAACGCTTCCTTCTTATGTATGGTCATCTCCAGATCGTACTTCTTCGAGACCTCCTCTGCTGCGCCGGTCACGACCTCGTCCAGTGTTCCTGCAGGACACTCACCGCTGCCGTTCAGGATCACGGCGATCTCTGTGCAGGGCCTTGCAAAGCGGTGGTTGACCTCTGTTTCCCTGTCGGTGCCGATAAGGTCGACGCGCCCGAAGTCCCCTTCCGGCTCCCAGGCAAGGAGCTTTAAGTGCGGGATTGCGCAGCCGGCTTCCCGGATGTCTTTTTTAACCTTTTCGGCAATATCCAGAAGATATGCATTGCCGTCAAAATCATTGCAGCATACGACTGCGTGGTACTGAAGATAATACTCGCACATTTTTCCCATTGCAAAGGCAAAATCACTGCCGCCGTATCCGATCTCCGGTCTGCGCATCGAGGCTTTGCCTTCAAAAAGAGCGTTTGCTAGCTCTTCCATCCCGTCGCCTGTGGCCGCGCTGATCCGGACCACTTTTGCAAGAGGATAATTTTCCGCAAGCCATTCTGCGTCTTTTTCGGCCTGTTCTTCGCCGATCAGGTCGCATTTGTTGAGGACGATCAGGTCGGCTTCAACGAGCTGCGTGTCATAAAGATACTTCAGGTCTCCTGACGTACCGCTTCTCAGCATTTCCACGGTTTTCGGCTCGACCAGGACCGTAAAGGGAGCCAGTTCGTACTGTCCGGGGAATTTTTCCGTAAGACCGTGATATACATGCTCCAGCGCGCCTACTCCGAAGCCGGGGATATCCGAGACCACCAGCTCGCAGCCGTCTACATAATAGGAATCGAGGCGTTCAGCCAGCTGTTCATTGACATAGCAGATACAGTCATCCGTGATCTGGGAGGCGTCACACCCGCAGAATCCGGCAAAACGGTTATCGGCAAGCGCCACCCCGTGGCCCAGGTCATTTGAGATCATGGCAGCCTTGTGACCGTTCGCAGTACAGTATTTGGTAAGTCTCATCATCGTGGTCGTCTTGCCCGAACCCAGAAATCCGGAAAAAACTGTAAATTTCTTCATGTTGCCTCCTTTGTCTATGCTATATCTTTTTGCTGAAAAATAACCATGTACAGCCTCTTACCGCAACAAACGGTTAGTTGTACACTGCTAACCGGTTGCTATGAAAAAGCAGCTTCACCGGTGATGAGCTGCTTCTCCATGGTCTGTGGGGGACTCGAACCCTCGACAACCTGGTTGTGACCCAGGCGCTCTCCCAGCTGAGCTAACAAACCCGATATCGTATTTTATAATACAGTATTTTATTGTCAATATCAATGCTTTGTGCATTCTTTAAAACACAAATTTACGAGTCTTTTTTCTTTTACCTTTATTGAACGCAAGGGCGTTACAATCTGTTATAATCCATCACGCTCCTGTCTTTGCATACATACTCAGGATCCCGGTAGCCCACTGCCAGTGCTGAAAGGATCTCATATCCTGCCGGCAGATGCAGCTTTTCCAGCACTTCCGGATGCTTCTTCAGTTTCCGCAGGCATCCCCAGATATAACAGCTGCCGAGGCCGAGCGCCGTCGCCTGGATCATCATATTTTCGATCACGCAGCCTGCATTGCAGAATTCTATGTTGTCTTCCGAAAGATCCGTCGCCGAAACAAAAAAGAACGTCTGTGCCCCGTAGAACGGGTCCACCGGTTCTCCTGTAGTTCTGGATTTCAGCATGGCTGCGCTCCGGATCTCTTCTGCGATCTCGGGATCATTCACGACTGTTAAATGCGTGGTCTGCGCATCCCCCATGGCCAGCGGCGCGGTAAGGGCCGCGTTTATGATCATCTCTATGGCTTCTTCGCTGATCTTTTCCGACGTGAATCCGCGAACAGACCGGCGCTCTGTTAAAACTTCTTTTACGATTTCCGCTTTGTTCATGATCGATCCTCACTGATTTACTTCATCTGCTTCTCCGGTTCATTTCCGGAAGATCCGGAGTCCGTCTTTACTGTCCTGTTCCGTACGGCACGTCTGCCGGCCGTATTCGGAATTCCCAGCTCCTGCCTGTATTTCGCGACCGTCCTACGGGAAACGATATATCCGTCCTCACGCAGGGTATCCGAAATATCCTGGTCGGATATGGGGCTTTCCGCTTTCTCCTCCTTTATCAGGCTGTGGATGGCTGCTTTTATAAGCTCGGATGAAACTCTGCTGCCTTCCTCCTCCGTGCCCAGGCCTCTGGAAAAGAAATAATCCAGCGGAAATACGCCGCGGCGGCACTGAAGATATTTGCCTTTCACCGCACGGCTTACGGTCGACACATTCACCCCGAGGGCGGCAGCGGTTTCCAGTCGGGTCAGCGGGATCAGCTCGCCGTTTTTTTCAGAGAAAAACTTTTTCTGATGCCCGACAATAAATCCGGTGCACAGGGTAAGCATGTTTGCTCGTCTGGAAATGCCCCCTATGACCCATTGGGCCTGGTTCAGTTTCTGATTCAGATAGGTCCTGACCTCCGGATCCGACGTACTTTTCAGCAGACTGAAGTAGTATTCGCTGATGGAAAGGCGCGGAAGAAAAGGATGTGTAGAAGAGATCTTGAAACCGTCATCAGTGTTTTCCACCACAATATCCGGATACAGATACTCCGGATCCGATTCCACGGTTCCGTTATCCGCCGGGAACGGATTAAGATTCCTGATATGATCGCAGGCATTATAGATCTCTTCAACAGGCATTTTCAGGTCATGGGCGATCTTGTAATAGCGGGACCGGGCCAGATCCTCAAGATAATTCCTCACGATGAGCTCTGCGGCCGGATCCCGTACCGGTTCCCTTTCCAGCTGGATCAGCAGCGACTCCCGAACGCTCCTCGCGCCTACCCCTGCAGGATTCATTGACTGCAGCAGTTCAAGTCCCTCCAGCATCATTTTCTCCGGGATCCCGATCTGTTCGGCCATTTCGGACGGGTCTTCCCGGAGATAGCCCCTTTCATCCAGATTCTCCGCCAGATAAGCTGCGGCCTGTCTGACTTTTTCCGGTGCGCCGCTAAGCCCGATCTGGATCCTCAGCTGATCTTCCAGCGAATCTCCCGGACCGTTCACGGAGCCGAACTGATTATCCGGATAATACGCCCGTTCATCGTCGTGAAACCGTCTGGTTTCGGCATATTTTTTCTCCGTTTCATGCCCCATGAGCTGCTCGAAAGACTGTGCTTCCGGATCGGATTTCTCCAGCATCGGGTTGGAACAGGCCTGCTCGTCGATAAAGACAGAAAGCTCCTGCATATTCATCTGCAGGAGCCGCATACTCTGTATCAGCTGCGGGGCAGGCTTTTGTGACAGGTCGAGCGTCAACCCCAGTTCCATAGGCCGTTATTCCTTTCCGTCTCATAGAACATAAAATGCGGTCAATATGAACTCAAGGGTAACATATCACATAAGCCATGCCTCGTAAAGCATCTTATTCTCAGTCCAGGCTGAGTATCTTTCTTGCTTCTGCAGGCGTAGCCGCGCGGCATCCGGCGGCTTCCAGCAGATCTTTTGCCCTGCGAACAAGCTGCATGTTGCTTTCCGCAAGAACCCCCTTGCTTATCATTACATTGTCTTCCATTCCTACACGCAGCTGCCCGCCCAGGGCAATCGTCGCCAGGGTGATGGGCATGCTCATTTTACCCACACCGAATGCAGACCAAGTGGAGCCCTCGGGGATCTTGCTGAGCATGAACAGCAGGTTTTCCACCGATGCCGGCATTCCGCCGGGCACGCCGAGGCAGAACTGAAAATGCAGAGGTGCCTTCAGGACTCCTGTCTTCAGATAATACAGCGCTTCAAAGATCATGCCCGAGTCAAAGATCTCGATTTCCGGCACGACATTTGCCTTCTGGAGCCGGAGTCCCAGCTTCTCCAGAAACTGAGGAGAATTATCGGCAATGAAACTGTGCTGCCAGTTCATCGTTCCGCAGTCAAAAGACGCGATCTCCGGCTTCAGGGCTTCAATATGACGTATCCTGTCTTCATCCGGTACATTGGAAGCACCTGCTGATGTCAGATTGAGAATGATGTCGCAGTCCTTATGCGCCCGGATCCGTTCAACTGTCTCGCAGAAACGGTCAAAATCCATACAGGGCTTTCCGTCTTTGTCCCGAACATGTATGTGGGCTACTGCAGCCCCTTCTTTCCAGCACTGATAAACTTCTTCCGCAACTTCTTCCGGAGTAAGCGGAACATTCGGATTTTCTTTTTTGGTCGGCCAGGCACCGACCGGTGCAACTGTAATTATTCGTACATTATCAAACTTTGGTTCCATTTATTTATCCTTTCTGTAAAAAGTCAGTTTCAGCATATAACAGCTTCTGCCGTTTTGTGGGCGATCATGGCCGCAGTATCCGGATCCAGTTCCAGAGACTGAAGTGTCTGCGCCGGATCGTCGTCAGCCATATCATAAGGATAATCCGTCCCGGTTACTACGCGGTCTGCTCCGAATCCGTCGATCAGGAACCGCAGAGACTTTGCGGAATGCGTCACAGAGTCATAATAAATATTCTTTAAATAGTTTTCCGGAGATTTCGGACAGGATACCTTTGTTTCCGGCCGTACCTGCCATCCGTGTACGAGACGCCCGAACTGATACGGGAAAAGCCCGCCGCCGTGGCATGCGAGGATGCGCAGGTTCGGAAATCTTTCGAAGATACCTCCGAAAATCAGCCGGTTCAGCGCCCAGTTGGTCTCCTGGACATAGCCGATCAGATTCATATTGTAATAACGGTCATAGGGCGGCTCCGTCCCTGTAAAAGTCGGGTGAAGGAATATCGTGACAGACTCCTTTTCACAATACTCGTAGAAAGGCATCATATATTCATCATCAGGCATGATTCCGGGCAGAATGGCAGCTGTTTCGACTGCATTCATATGATACTCTTCATGAACGCGCCGGAGTTCCTTCAGTGCCAGGTCCATATCCTGCATGGCAACGTCGGCCATGGCACGGAAGCGGTCCGGATACTGCTGTGTGACCTTATAGGCATAATCATTGCAGATGCGTGCCAGCTGATCTGTACACTCGGCATCTGCTTCATAATAAAACATGGCGGGTGAGACCGATAAGACCTGGACGTCTACCCCCTGACGATCCATATCGGCAAGCCTCCGGTCAATATCCGTGAATCCGGGCGTAAGGGGATGTACCCCGCCGCTTGCGAAACGCAGGAAAGGCATTCCGTGAAGCTCTGTGGTTGTCGTTCCGAATACTTCCGGATTGCTCAGCAGAAAATCCAATCCTTCCGGGGGAATAAAATGGCTGTGCACATCGATAAGCATAAATAATCTCCTTTAATTCAGAGCCCTCTGTCACTGTTGGTCAGAGAAGAGGGCTCTGTAAGCAATTAGCCGGGAATTACCGGAAGCATCAGGTAAGGATGCTTTTCCGGCTGATTGTGCAGGGTCGTTACTCCCTGCATCTCGGGCCTGTCGCGGTCGTCCGGATCATCATGAACGTGAGACGCGTTGCCCCTGAATGTGACGCCGAGTCCGACCGGCCATGGGCCGTCCCCGGGCAGTTCAAAGTCGCGTCCGCGTATGGATATTCCGAAACGGTAGCCGGCCGGAATGATCACCGAAGTGGGAATGATCTCAACATCGAGGTCATATACCTCTCCCGGAACAAGCGGGTCCACCGAAGTATGCTTGTGATACGGACGGTACGGCAGTGTCTTCTTTTCGTCCAGAGCCCTGTGCGACGCGCGCAGGAACCCTGACGCGACTACCGTATGGGGATCCGTTGTGCCGATAAAGGTCACATCCTTTCCTTCCGGATCGAGAACACGCAGCGTTACAAAAATGTCCGCATCAGAGGTCGAGGACGAAATGAACAGTTTGGTCATCGCCGGTCCCGTGATCTCCATTTCTTCGGTCAGCGGTTCGGAAAAGCAGTCGATCCCGCCTTCGGTCGCCTTGAAACTGCACTCCTGAACATCTTCGGGAATATCTTTTGTAAGGGTGCCTTTCGCCGGATTGAGATAGAATTTCGTCCACTGCGTACGGGCAAGCGGCCATTCGTTCTCTCCTCTGTCCACAAAGGAACCGTCCACTTTTCTCAGTCTCAGCTTGACCGGAGGCTGGTCGCTCCAGGTATCGAGTCCTTTAAGGAAGTGGTCGAAGAAGCGGCGCTGCATGCTTTCGCCGTAATCCGTATAAAACTCCGTGAAATGCTGAAGACCGTGCAGTTCCAGCCACTTCTGTTTGGAACCTGCGTTCAGATAGCCTTCAATATTTCCGCGCAGGTGGAGATGCTGTCCTCCCCAGTTCCCGCTGGAAAGAAGAGGTACTTCGATCTTCGAGAGATCCGCATTCAGCTCCTTATAGTATCCGTCACAGAGCGTATGAGCATTCATATTGGTCGCAAGATCGTTATGATTCTCTTTCAGCTCGTCATCACTCAGGGTCTCGGGACCGGATACCAGTTCGCCCGTATTCGGGTTTACGACCTGGTAACGTTCTCCTACTCCGTGCTGGAGGTTTGTGACCTGTTCGGGATACCATCTGCGGGTAAAGCTGTGCCGGATGCCGCCGTGATAAGCCCACTCGCGGTAAAAATCGCAGCAGCCTTCGACCGGGCATATTGCCGCCAGGTGCGGCGGGCGCATCGCTGCCACCTGCCACTGGTTTATGGCAAGATAGGATATGCCCAGAAGGCCAACTTTCCCGGTACAGAAATCCTGAGCGGCAGCCCATTCGATGCACTCATAATAATCGCGGGTCTCCCTCGCCGAATAGACGTCCAGTATGCCTTCCGACCGGCCGGACCCCCTGCTGTCGATACGCATGACAGCGTATTCATGCTTTGTCCAGCGTTCCGGATTGCACTGTTCCCAGGCCTGATACTTATTCGTATTGCCTGCCAGTACCTCCGGTTTCATATCCGTAAGCATCTTCCAGAAAAAGGCATAGCTGCCTTTGGGATCCTGGAACTGCACGCCTTTCCCGTAGGGAGACTGCCCCATCAGCACCGGGTACTTTCCTTCCTTTTCCGGCAGGAAAATATCCGCGCGCAGGGTAACGCCGTCGCTCATCAGGATCGGGACATCCCACGCGATCCTCATTCCGTCAGACGATACTAATTTCAGCTCAGACATATCTTTACATCCTTTCTTAAAAGGTGTATCAGGCTGCTTCCGAGTGTTTCGGCTGCTGAACGACCTTGTCGCTGATCAGCAGGATGCAGATCATGGAAACGATCGCCAGGAAACCGAATACGATATAAACGAGACGATAGGATCCGAGGACGTTAACGCCGGTACCGATAAGCAGGAAGCAAAGGCTTCTGATAAGGTAGGTAACCGTATAGATTACACGGTAGCACTGGGTGAAGCAGTCACGTCCGAAGCAGGTACCGATAAGCGACGGTGCGAGGTTGGCGACGGAACCCATGGTTACGTTTGCCATGGTAACGCAGACGATCGCTCCGGTGGTTCCATGGAATACAAGCAGTGAAAAGAAGGAAAGCGCGATCCAGATCGAGCACAGCAGCGAAGCTACTTTCGGCCCCCACTTGGAATCGATGGCTCCGGTGATGATACTTCCAACAACACCGGGGATCGCGGTCAGTGACATAGAGTTAACTGCAGCAGGCGGAGCAAAGCCGGACTCGATACCGAACGGTACTGTCGTACTTGCGACGCCGCTGGTGAACATTACCAGGAAACCGAAAGCAATGGCGATGAGCCATGCGGTCTTGTTCTGGGCAAGTTCCTTGACAGGCCAGCGCTTTGCAGCCTGTTCCTGGCTCTGTGCGAGGAAATAAGCGTCCTGTTTTTCCTGCTCTGTAAGCGGAATGTTATCCGGATCCAGTCCGACATCTTCCGGACGGTCTTTGATCCAGAAAATACTGATGACACCGAATCCGATCAGGATCGCGGCTACCATGTACATCATGGTATCAAATCCGTATTTGCCGCCGACAGCAGACATCCAGCGGATAAGTGTAAGGGAAGCGATCATGATACCGGTGGTCGTGATACCCATGACAATTCCCTTCTTACGCGGGAACCAGTTCGTGATCAATGCGTTGGTAGCGGTAAAGCTGTAGCCATAGCAGAGGCTCTGTGCGAAGATCGTACATACCGCATATGAAGCAAGGCTGTGCGCAAAGACCATTCCGCCGGCACCGATCAGGCCTGCAAAGATCGCACTGATGACCGTCGTGAAACGGATACCCTTTACTGCGATCAGTTTGCCGAGCAGCAGGACGGCTACGCACGAAACGATGGCGCCGACACTGTTCGCGGAAAGGACCGCCGTCTGTTCAATACCGTTCTTTTCCGCGAACATGGGAACGATAATGTTAAGACCGGCACTCGCAGTTGAGTTGTAAAGCCAGTAACTCAACATGGAGTGGAAGATCAGAGAATACCCCAATCCAAAACTTTTTTTCTTCGTTTGACTCATTGAAAATTCCTCCTAAAAACAATTACTGCAACTTCAGGTTTTTAGTTTTAACAGATTTAAATGTTTTGAAACCACCTCTCTCTCCTGCCCATACTTAAATTAATATGCAAACTGTGTGCCAACTGTACGGCATGTTTTTCCCGTCCTGAAAGGACATATGCATGGGGTACGGATCCGGCAAAACAAAGTGTCACAAAGTGTCACAAAAAGTGTCCTCAATTGTAGACATGTGTAAAAAAGTGACACTTTTGGGAGTCATTATTAAAAAAGGATTGATAAGTCGTGCGGACAATGATATAAGAGGGGTGAAACGAGTTTGATCCGGCTTATTTTATTCTGTCCGGAAGGATTTGCAGACTGCTGTACACTGCCGGTACGGAAACTTCTTTCACGAAGATCTGTACACCAGCCAGACGGGAGGGACACCGATGAAACCGATCTCTTTGGAAACTGCCCTGCAGATACTGGATCTTCTGGATCCTATTGCCCTTTTCGACGAAAACGGGAAATACATCTATGTCAACAAGCCCTGGATCCAGAACCTTCACGGAAAAGATGAAGCTTTTATTGACCGGCTTGATCAGATGTATCCCTGGGACCTGGTCCCCAACAGCAGGGTCAAAGAAGTCCTGAAAACTCACGAAAGCCTGATCGGTGAAGTCATCACCGTCGACGGACAGTACGCCTATGTATCCTACTGTCCGGTAATGAAGGACGGTCAGTTTAAGGGCGTACTGATGTGGGAGCTTTTCCGCGGGGCTGACAGCATCTATAAAACGGCCAGGGATTCCAAGCAGATGGTGGTGCTCCAGGATCTGCAGAAAAGCGCCGGCTCGGATCTCCGGGACCTGCTTATGTCCGACAGCCGTATGGGTAATATCATCGGGAACAGCCAGGCAGTCATCACACTCAAGGAAGACATCCTGGCAGCAGCCCGCACCAATTCAACCGTCCTCATCGAAGGAGAGACCGGTACCGGAAAAGAGCTGATCGCACGTGCTGTACATAAATTAAGCAAGAGGAGTGCAGGCCGGTTCGTGCCTGTCAACTGCGCCGCCATTCCCGATACCCTGATCGAATCCGAGCTTTTCGGTTATGAAGAAGGCGCTTTCACGGGTGCCAAGCGCGGCGGAAAAGAAGGTAAATTCGAACTGGCCGATAAAGGCACTCTTTTTCTGGACGAGATACACCAACTCTCCCTGCCTGCTCAGCCCAAACTCCTGCGGGTGCTGCAGGAGCGTGAGATCGAACGCATCGGAGGGTCGAAGGCGATCCCTGTCGATTTCCGCTGCATTGCAGCCACCAATACCCTGCTGATGGAACAGGTGGAAAAAAAGCTGTTCCGCTCCGACCTTTACTACCGGCTGAATGTCGTTCATATCAAGACTCCGCCGCTGCGCGAAAGAAAAGAAGACATTCCCCTCCTCGTGGACAGTATTATTTCCCAGCTCAATTCAAGGCTCGAAACCAATATCATCATGGCCGGCGACGACGCGCTGAACATGCTCATGGAATACGACTGGCCCGGAAATATCCGCCAGCTTCAGAACGCGGTCGAGGCTGCCATGAACCGGGCATGGGACGGTGTCCTGACCCCGGAACATTTTGATCTGGAAATCGACACACCTTCCAATACGAAAAATCATTCCTATGATTACCGCGGGCAGATGAAAAACATGGAAATATCCTCGATCCGCAGTGCCCTGCTGGACAGCCACGGCAACAAGGCAGAAGCCGCCAGAAAGCTCGGGATCAGCAGAAGCCTTTTATATAAAAAAATGGAAAAATACCATATCCGCTGATGATTCCGGATCATTACAGGCAAAAACATCACCGCCCGGATACGGCGGTGACGTTTTTTATGCTTTTCAGTTGGCATAAAATTTGCATATAAATATTAAGTGAGAACCAGATCATTATCCTGCCCGGGATCGGTTATCTCAAATACCGAATTATGACACCTCCGAATAATACGTCACGAAAGGATGTTGAATATGAAAATTATCGATTTGTCTGTTCCCATTGAAGAAGGTATTCCCAGTGACCCGCCGCCGCTTCGCCCGAAAGTAAAGATCATAACGCATAAAGAAGGCGCGGAAGAAATGTCACAGCTTTTCGGGAACTGCGGTGTAGAGAATCTCCCGGAAGGGAACGGCATTGCCAGCGCTCAGTTGACGCTGACAGACCACGCCGGAACACATCTGGACGCCCCTTATCACTTCTATCCCACAATGAACGGGGGCGAACCCTCCTGGACGATCGACCAGGTGCCTCTGGAATGGTGTATCGGCGACGGCGTTGTCGTCGACTTCCGCGACAAGCCGGACGGTCATCTTGTCCAGCCGGAAGAATTTGAGGAATACTTTGAAAAAATAGGGTACACGCTCAAGGAAGGCGACATCGTCCTGATCAATACCAGTGCGGGAGCACGCTACGGCCAGCCTGATTTTCTCGGGTCCGGATGCGGTATCAGCCAAAAGGCAACCCTCTGGCTGATCGACCACGGCTCACATGTAATGGGCACCGACGCCTGGGGCTGGGATGTACCCATGCCTGTCGCAGCGAAACGATTTGCGGAAACCCACGATCCGAGCATTCTTTGGGAAGGCCACAGGACCGGCAGGATCAAGGCATACTGCCACATGGAAAAGCTCACCAATCTGGACATTCTGCCTCGCTTCGGGTTTAAGGTGATCTGCTTCCCGGTCAAGATAAAGGGCGCGTCTGCGGGATGGACCCGGGCCGTTGCAATTCTTGACAGCGACCTTTGATCACCGCCAGACAGTGTATACTGCATACGATATATGAGAGGAGAATGAAATGTTCACAAATGCTTTTATTCCGTATCGGGGATATTACAGCACGCCGTTCTGCAAATGGCAGGGAAGTCTTCAGAATGAAAACTCCATACGTCTTGCCGGAGCCACATCCAGGCGTTTCTTCGCGGAACGGGATCTGGATGTAAACAATGTAGACTTTGTCTACCTCGGCCACACCATTGTCCAGCAGGGCTCCTTTTTCGGGGCATCCTGGGCCGCACACCTTCTGGGCATCAATGTACCGGGCATGTTCGTAAGCCACGCATGTGCTACTTCCACAAACACCGTATTCACTGCAGCTGCAGCTGTAGAAGCCGGAATGATGGATACCGCCTACTGTATGCTGACGGACCGGATCTCGAACGGTCCCCATATCGTATGGCCGAATCCCAAAGGTCCGGGCGGGGAAGTTCTTTCCGAAAACGTAAATATGGACAATATCAACTGCGATCCGTCCACCGGTCAGGGGACGCTTGCCACAGCCGAAAATGTCGCAAAGGAATTCGGATTCACCCGGGCTGAAGGCGACGATCTCACACTGCTCCGTTATGAGCAGTATAAAGATTCGTTAAAGGACGACCGGGCTTTCCAGAAGCGCTACATGATCGATGTGGAGATCCGCCAGAAGAAGAACACGGTGGTCATCAGAGGAGACGAAGGAGTCACAAATACCACAGCCGAAGGCCTCGCGGCTCTTAAGCCGGTGCTGGAAGGCGGATATCATACCTACGGCATGCAGACGCATCCTGCCGACGGTGCTGCCGGAATAATCATAACCACGAAAGAACGTGCGAAGGCCATGAGCAGCGAAGATATCCCGATCCAGATATTAAGCTACGGTTTCAACAGGACCAAACCGGTATTCATGCCGGCAGCTCCGGCAGGCGCAGTCAAAATGGCCCTTGCGAAGGCCGGCTTAAGCATTGATGATGTTTCCGTCTTCAAGAACCACACACCTTTCATTGCGAACGACCTTCATCTGTCAAAGGAACTGAACCTTCCCTGGGAACGCGTAAACAATTACGGAACCTCCCTTGTTTACGGACATCCCCAAGGCCCGACAATGGCACGTATGCTCATCGAAGGCATCGAGGAAGCCGTTCTCAAGGGCGGCGGTTACGTTTCCGCATCCGGATGCTGCGCAGGAGATTCCGCTGCGGCCCTTCTGATAAAAGTCGGATAAGCAGATCGTTCCGTCTGAGGATCGATTCGTAATATGTCCGACTCCGTCTGATATAAGATATGTCAGAGCCTTCCTGAAAAGTACTGCGCCGGTGCAAACACCGGCGCAGTATTATTACTATTTTGCTTAATAGCTTTCCGGAATGTCTCAAATGAGCAGGAATAATTCTGCTAATGCTTAATTATGCATTGAAGTATTCCTTCGCCGCCTGATAGTAATAATACATTGCCGTAAGCACGTTCTTCAGGTTCGTGTTCGTTCCGTCCAGCTGCGTCCTGATGTAGTTCAGCGGGCTGTAGCGGAAGGTGTAGCTTCCCACTGTGATATCATACGCCTGGCCGAGATACTTCGCCTTGATGCCGGTGATCGTCAGGCAGACATACTTTCCGTTCTTCTCAAGCTGCGCCTCTTTTCCGTTGACCTTTACCGGTACCTTCAGCGCCGCGTCCTGGGTGATGCCACTCGGCTTAAAGTAGAACTTAAGGTTCGTACTTGCCTCAAGCGCCAGTGATGCGCCTTCGTAGGTCAGGCCTGCAGCCTTTACGCCCGTGTTCACCGCTGCCTTGTCAAAGGCCGGGGCTTCGATAGCCGAAGGAGACAGCGGGGCAAGCGTGCTGTCGATGCCGGCATTCGCCATCTTGTCCGTGTTGTAGTTGAAGTTCACCTGCGAATACCCGCCGTAGTTGAGCGTGGCTTCCAGGAGCTTCTTCAGCCCTGCATCAATATCTGCTTTCGCGAGCTGGTCGTCACAGTACTGCTTTACGGTGTATTCATGCGTATCGACAACTTCTCCCGCGATCGTGAGCTCGGCTTTGATCGGCTCGGTCATCTTCTTTGCAGCGGTCGCAAAGGTATAGACTACTGTCGGCTTTCCGCCAACTTTTGTCGCCTTACCGCCCGTAACGACAGTCTCTTTTCCTTCGAAGGTGAACTTAACGGAAGAGTCCGCTGCCTGGTCTGCATCCACTCCGATGTAGTAGAAGTTGACAAGGATCTCGTCCTGAAGGTTCAGGCTGTGTTTGACTTCGATCTCGGGCTCTTCCGGTTCGAGTTTATCGATCTCCTCCGTCTTTGTTTCCCCGCATACAGTG
>JAFWOE010000038.1 GCA_017509985.1 Lachnospiraceae bacterium | reverse complement strand
TTTACGGTGCCGTCGATGAATTCCTCCATGATGTAGAGAATATCATCCTTGGTCTCGAAGAACTCCTGCAGATCGTCGTCGTTTTTCAGTTTATAGGTCCGGGTAGCTCCAACGCCGTTGTCCGGTTTGACGATGACCGGATAGGAGACCTCGTCGATAAAGGCTTTGCAGGCATCGTAATTATCGACCATATGGTATCTGGCAACGGCGATGCCGGCTTTCAGATAGCGTTCCTTCATCTTGGATTTGAATTTTACGCAGGGCATATCTGAAGGTTTGAAGCCGCTGTTGATGTTGAAGTCCTGACGCAGATAGGCGTCTCTCTCCAGCCAGTATTCGTTGTTGGACTCAAGCCAGTCGATCCTGCCGTATTTATGGATGAAGAAGGCGACGGCGCGGTAGACCTCGTCGTAGTTCTCAAGCGAGGAGACTTTATAGTATTCGTCGAGCGAATTCTTCAGTTCGTTCGTGAGATTGTCATAGGGGCAGTCGCCGATGCCGAGAACGCGCAGGCCGTTCTCTTTCAGACGGCGGCAGAAGTTCCAGTAATTGTCCGGAAAGTTCGGTGAGATAAACACGAAGTTTTTCATATTCTTTGACTCCTCTTAATCTATCAGGTAAGGCAGGAAGTATGGAACCTGCTTATACCACCAGGGCCAGTCATGATTGACATCATAGCCCCAGTAATCGACCCAGATATTGATCCCCAGTTCCTTGAAACGTCTGTCCAGCATCTCGGTGCTTTCCGGCATTTCCCAGGCACCGCGGCCGACACAGACGACAGCTTTGTGACGGTTGTACTCCGCGATGAAGGGGTGATCCGCAGGGAAGTTCGCCATATAATCGGTGATCGAGTTGCGGTATGTGAGCTCGTCCATGTAATCCCCCATGAAAAAGGAAGCATTGTAGACGCCGCTCAGCGCCAGACAGCGGTCAAACAGGGCAGGGAAACGGAGATACAGGTTCAGCGCATGGGTCGCGCCCATCGAGCAGCCGAAGGTCATGATCCCCGGATAACCGTCCCAGTTGTTTTTCTGGTTCGTCCATTCGCGGATGAACGGAACGGCTTCACGGGTGATGTAGTTGATCCATTGTTCATGAAGATGCATGCGCCAGGCAGGATCCTGGCCTTTGGCACTCCAGGTCTCGATGTCGATCGTGTCGATGGCAAAGACCATGCATTTGCCGCTTTCGATCCAGTCGTGGAACGAGTCGGTAAGCCTGAAGTTTTCAAAGTCATAGAAATGACCGTCCTGACAGGGGATGAACAGCACCGGCCTGCCGGCGTGTCCATAGACTTTCATCGGCATGACGCGGTTCAGTTCATTGGAGTAATGCTCAAAATAATTGGTTTCCATAATCTTGCCTCTCAGAGCTCATACAACAGCGTATTGAATATAAAGGGAAGCTGTTTTTCCCAGGATGATTCGGAGTGAATGCCGTTCGGAACGATACGGCTGGTCAGGTGCGCACCCTTGCGGATCAGCAGAGCTGCTGCCTGCGCATAAAGCTTCCGTTCGGATGCGCTGCGGAATTCCTTGTCACCGCAGTCCATGTACAGAACGGTTCCGCGAAGTCCGGCTTCAGAAAGCATTTTGCGCACTTCTGCAGGGTTGAAATCCAGAGAAGGAGACAATGCTGCTCCGCGGGAGAAAGTATCGCCGTAGGCGCAGAGCGCATAGAGCGTCATCAGGCCGCCCATCGAACTTCCGGAAACGAAAGTGTGTTCGCGGTCAGGAAGCGTAGGATAACGCTTGTCGATGTAGGGCTTGAACTCGTTGACGAAGTAATCCATCGTAATTTTGCCGCGGCCTTTTATCTGACAATAATCCGGTATGTCGAAGTCAAAGGGGGAATACTCGGAAAGCCTGCCCCCGCATTCGTCAGTCTCTTCGTGATGATTGCATTCGATCGCGGCGATGATCACCGGAATATCGTTCTCGGTGACATATTTCAGGATGCCCCAGGACTTGCCGTAAGAAGCTTCCCCGTCATTGAACAGGTTATGACCGTCGAACATATAGAGGACGGGATAACGCTGTGAAAGATCGGCATAATAGCTGTCGGGTATATAGATATAAGCTTTACGTTTTTCCTGCCCGGTCAGTTCCGGGATCCTGATCTTCCATTCCTTGTACATAAAGCGTGATCTCCTTTAATTTCAAAATTATATCATAATAAGGAAAAGGGATTACAGAGGATCGGTGTTTTAATATAATTTGATTATGCGGAATATGACCGGCAGAAAGAAGTTTCATTACGCGTGGATCATCCTGCTTGGCGCCATCCTGATCCAGTCCGGCGGCGCCGGGCTTTTGAGCAATTCCGCGTCTCTGTTCTACGGACCGATCAAAACGGATCTCGGGATCACGAATGCGCAGATGTCGCTGTATGCTTCGATCCGGACGGTCTTCATGGCGGTCGGTATGGCGTTCGTATCTACGCTGCTGCGCCGGCTCGGCGGAAGGAAAACGATGACCTTCTGCTCGTTGCTGCTCGGACTCAGTTTCGCCGCAATGTATTTATTCCATGACATCCGGCAGTGGTATCTGATCGCTCCAATATCCGGATTTGGACTCGGCGGAGTAACGATCGTCGGGATCACGCTTTTCATTACCAACTGGTTCCGGGAAAAACGGGGACTTGCCCTTGGTGTCGCACTTTCCGCTTCCGGTATCGTGCCGATGCTGGGGAATCCGCTGATCTCTCATATAATCGGACAGTACGGCTGGCGTAATGGTGTTTTGGCAACTGCTGCGGCGGGACTGCTGCTGACCTTGAGCGGAAGTGCGCTGATGGTTTATAAGCCGGAAGAGAAGGGGATGAAAGCGTACGGAGAAGCGATGGAAGAAAACGCAAGACCCGTATCCGCGGACAAAACTTCTTCTTTCGCTGTTCTGCTGATCACGTTCTCTCTGGCATGTATTCCGAATGGTATGGTAGCTCTCGTCAATCAGTTTTCGATGATGACGGAACAACTCGGTCAGCCACTGGCTCTGGCAGCCAGATTCTCCTCGCTGGCAATGCTGGGAAACACTTTGGGAAAGATCGTTCTGGGAACACTGAGCGACAGGATCGGTTCCTGGAAGACCCTGATCTTTGCCTTCAGCGCGACGATGCTTGCCTGTCTGGGATTTTCAACGGCAGATCCTGCCGTCATGAGTATCAGCTCACCGTTTTTGGAATGTGCTTCAGTGTCACAGCAATGGCCGGTGCTCTGATCGTCGGAGAGATCTATGCAGGATCCTACAGCAGAAAACTCAGTCAGGTAAATACGGTCGGCATTTTCGTTTCCTCTGCCGCTTCGCTGCTGATCGGATGGGCAAGCGATTATTTCGGCTCTTATTCGGCAGTGTATTCAGCTTTTGCCTTGATAGATCTTTTTTGTATTTTCGGGATCGTATACATTATGAGCAAAACAAAAACTCCGGAAGTGAACCGTCCGTGATCTTATCACTGGTACTCGTTCCGGAGTTTCGGATTCTTCTGAAAGGGACGTAATAAAGCAGTTCCCGCGGTGCCGGATCTCTGAACATTTCATCAGGTTCAATGAAATGACACGGAGCGCATCAAGGGCGAAAGTCTGATGGTATCAGCTTTCCTTAATGAACTCAACGATGTCGTTCGGCGCACAATTCAGGATCTCACAAAGCTTCCCTAAAGTTACCATTGTGATCGATAGATCATGACGCAGATTATTGACTGTTCTTGCGTTAAATTCGTAGTCTTTGATCAGTTTATAGGTCGTGATCTTTCTATCCTTCATAGTCCGCCACAATGGTGCGTAACTAATCCTCATGACAAAATTATCAAAGAATAAAAGTGATTTTTACATACTGAAAATATTAAGTACTCATCAATATAATACTATGCAATTGATGTTTTTGTACAAACGATTGATTATGTAAAGATATTTTCTTTGATCTCACTTTGCCGATAGAGAAAAAATGCAGTGAGTAATCAAAAAAAGCCTTGTCCAAGGCTTTGAATTTTAATGGCGGAGAGTGTGGGATTCGAACCCACGTGCCGCTTTTGACGACAAAACGATTTCGAGTCGTTCTCGTTATGACCACTTCGATAACTCTCCGTGTATAAACGATCAATGATCGTTTACATCTTTAATATTTTAGCACAAAGCATTTCAAATAATAGTATGACTTTTTGCCGGATAAATCAGCCGATAAAAACGCCTGTAAAGAAACCCATGACGGCAGTCACGATATTTGCGATGATGGCATAAAAGACGCGACGTCCCGGTTTCTGCTCCTTCAGCGCGAAGCCGTAGATGATCGATTCGATGAGAATGACGATAAGTTCCATCAGCGGGAAGAAGATGACCCACACCAGCAGGCCGGAAGAATAATCCAGGATCCCCATGACGGCATTCAAAAGGGTCTGGGTAATCAGATTCGTGATAACGATGATCCAGCAGGACCGTTTGGACCGGAAACCGAAAAGCAGACCGATCAGCAGTTCGATGACGACCGTCAGAACAACACGTATGCCGAAGCCGATGAGGTTTTCGCGGTAATGGGGGTTTCGAACAACACTTCCGTCTTTCAGATCGCAGGTATAGTAGCTGTCAAAAGCGAAGCGCTCCTGCACTTCACTGGTCAGGACCCTTCCGCTCTGCGGGAAATATACGAGGATCTTAAAACGTTCTGGAGGATAATATGTCCAGCGATAAGTATTATCTTTAATTCTAGATGCGTTTCCGATGAAATAGAAACCGTCCGGATCTGTGTAATTCTCAAAAAACGCGGCGATCTCTTTCTCCTCGATC
>JAFWOE010000037.1 GCA_017509985.1 Lachnospiraceae bacterium | reverse complement strand
ATGTCATTGAAAGAGTACATTGACCCGTTCACGGGTGAGCCGGTAATAAAGGGCAAATAAAGAGGCTCTTTAGAGCCAGCCCGTGGCCGCAGTGCGGAAGGCGGACTTTTCAGAGCCCCTTTAGGGGCAAGCCGGGAACAGCGGCTTATAGCCGGAGAGCAAACCACCGGCTGAGCCGGTGGTCATGATTGTCGGTTCATAACCGGGTATTTGTTAAGCAAAAGGCTGGACTGCAGGGGATGAACTCCCGGGGTATGATCAGACCTTTATTATGCAGTTTAGGTTATACCTGTCAAATATCTGTTTGCTGTGCTCCAGCTGCTCCGTGGGCGGTCTCTGCAGATCACCCATCGGATACGTCCTGTCGAGCGACTCATACTTGCCTTCGCCGTAGTTGTGATACGGCAGCAGGTGTACTTCACAGCCGGGAATGATCCCTGCCACGAAGCGTGCAGTGGCTTCCATGTTCTCGTCGGAATCGTTGAATCCGGGAATGTACGGAATGCGTACGACCACTTCTTTGCCGGAGGCGGCGATGTATTTAAAGTTCTCCAGGATGCGTTCATTGGGAACGCCGGTCACACGCTCGTGTTCCCTGGAGTCCATATGTTTCAGATCATAATAGAAGAGATCCAGGTGCGGAAGCACCGTTTCAATGCTTTTTCTGTCGGCGAACCCCGTCGTCTCGATACAGGTATGGATCCCGTCTGACTGCAGCTTTTCACACAGTGCTGCCACATACTCCGGCTGCATCAGCGGTTCCCCGCCGGACACCGTGACGCCTCCGCCCGTGGATTCGTAATACTCCCGGTCTTTCATTACCGTTCTGTACGCTTCCGCCACGGTGGTTTCCTTCCCCATCGTCTGCAGGGCCTTGTTCGGGCAGAACATGACACATGTTTCGCAGGCCACGCAAAGCGAACGGTCGATCTTTGCCCCGTCTTCGCCCACCGTGATCGCATGGTTGGGGCATTTCGCCTGGCATCTCCCGCACCGCAGGCAGGATACCTTCCGATGAAGGATCTCTTTCTGTTTTTTCTGCGATTCCGGGTTCGCGCACCAGGGGCAGCGCAGCGGGCAGCCCTTCAGGAAAACGGTGCTTCGGATCCCGGGACCGTCGTCGATCGTATACCGGAGGATATTGAATACGATTCCCTTTACTTCATCCATAAAAACCACCTTATCTGTTTCAGTTTGTCATAACAGCACCCGTTGCACCGTATTCGACGGAGCAACGGGTACGTTTGTTGTAATCAGTTCGGTTTCGTTCCTCAGATCATGGATCAGATGGAATGCACGGTGCGGGTGATGATCTCATCCTGCAGTGCTTCGGGCAGATCCACGTAGTATGCGCTGTAGCCGCCCACGCGGACCAGCAGGTCCCTGTGCTTGTCCGGGTGCTTGCGCGCGTCGATCAGCTCTTCGTTGCTCAGCATGTTGAACTGGATATGCCAGCCCCCGCGCTTGCAGAACGTGTCGACCAGCCCGATGAACTTCTCCAGCTTCTCCGGCGTGTTCACGATCGACTTCTGGAACTTGATGTTGTGCGTGCAGCCGCAGTATTCGTAGATCACGTCGGGGCCGGTCGTGGCGGAATTGATGTTGGCCGTCGGTCCGTTCACATCCATTCCGGGGCCGGCGGAGGTGCCGGCGTCATTCAGGGACTCGCCGGATTTTCTGCCGTTGGGCATGGCGCCCAGCACGCGGCCCATGGCGATGTGGCCGGCAGCCGCACCCTTGAACAGCATGATCTTTTCGCCGGTAAAGGGATCGGGCAGGCTCTGCATGATGTCCTTGACGTCGCGGGTCACTTTGGCATAGATGTCGTCGACATATTCGTCATCATTGCCGAACTTCGGGGCGTTCTTGCAGACGATCTGCAGATCCTCGTAGCCTTCCCAGTTGGCGTTCATTGCCTTGACCAGCTCTTCTATGGAGCAGATCTTTTTATCGAATACCACATACTTCAGACCGGACAGGCTGTCCGCGACGTCGGTCATGCCGCGGTCGCCCAGCCAGTGCTGGCGGCAGATGTTGTACGGGGAAGCGCCTTCACGCAGGCCCAGGCCGGCGGGGATCGTATCCTCAAAGTTCATCAGCGCAGCATAGGAGGACATCGGTCCGTTGTAGTCTTCACCGCCCCACCAGTGGAACAGGAACGGCTGGATCTTCTCGCGGAAGTATTTCTCATAGGTTTCGTACACCTCGATCACATCCTCGATATTCTTCGCGTCGGTGATGTGGCACAGGGCCGGGGCGCAGCGCAGGCCGGTGCGCGGGTCGATACCGTCGTTCAGCGCGACTTCGAGGATCTTGCTGTGGTGGATGTTGATGTTGCCGGCCATGTGCTGGGAGCGGTCCAGATGATAGCCCATGCAGCCAGAAGCACTCCAGTGGCAGGCATCGACTGCGGGAATGCCGCGGTCGAGGTAACGCTGCGTACCCAGTGCATCATTCAGGAAGGCCGGATTGCCGCCGCCGAAGTCCCTGTTGCAGTCCAGCGCGTGCATCATGAACCCGCGGTCCATGTTGCTGTGGTAACGGACATAGATGGTGGGCTCGGAGAGCATGGTCTGACGCATGACTTCAAGGATCAGCCAGGAGACCTCGTTGGTCATGTCAAGCCCGTTTTCGTCGATGCCGCAGATCGTGACATTGGGCAGCAGTGTGCCGGGAGCGGCAACGAGGTCGCGGCGGATCGTTACGATGCATTCGTTCTCACGGGTCTTCAGCCACAGTGCGCCCAGCAGCTCGGCGGCAAACTGACGCGTGATCTTGCCTTCCCGGAGATCTTTTTCATAGTACGGATAGAGCATCTTGTCGAGCGGGCCGATGGGAACAGCGGGACGCTCGGGGCTCTCTTTATACAGACCCATGTGCAGGAAACGGAAGGACTGCAGCGCCTCCCAGTATCCTCTCGGGGGATTGGCCGGTACGTTTTCACAGATCTCTGCGATCTGCAGCAGCTCCTCCTTGCGGACGGGATCCGTGCACTCAGCCGCCTGGGCCTTTGCCAGATCCGAATAGCGCTTCGCATAACCGATCAGGGCATTGCAGGTGACGATCATTGCCTTGAGGAACCAGTACTTGCGGAACGCCCACGCGTTGCTGACGCCCTGGTGGACCCCTGCGCCCTCTTTGCGCATCTTTTCAAGCTCTTCTTCCGCTCTTTTGATGACGTGGTTCAGGCCAAGGCCGACGACCTTGATGGTGGGGCCGACGTCTGCGCCGCCGAAGGCACCGAGACCCTGGAAGAGGCCGCGGTCCGGGTCGACACGGGGAGCCCTGCCCTCGAAGATGCAGGCACGGTCAAAGAAGGTGTTCAGGAAATCGCGGTCGCCCGTGTCCTCGACCAGTGCCTCGAGCACGAAATTGTGCTCCGGACGGAACTGTTTCCAATAGAGGGCGTCCTGGCGAAGCTTCTCAAGGTCCTCCGGGTCGATGTCGCTGGATCCGGCGGCGATGTTCTTCTGTGCAAAGTTTCCGCTCTCGATCATCGCAAGGATCTCCAGCGGCTTCATGGCGCACAGCGTGTTGCTGCCGCGGATGAATTTCGTTGTGGAGCCGATGATGATCTCGTCCTCACGCAGCAGAAGGGGGCAGTTCATCATGCGCTTCTCAAACGCCTTTGCCCACCGGTAGTCCAGCGGCAGTGCGTCCGTCTCTTTCCACGATTCCGTGAACAGCAGCGTATCGTCAACGTAGATCTGCGGCGATGCTTCTTCCCATTCTTTTTTCAGCTTTTTCAGACGCGGTGTCATGACCGTTACGGCGTTGATGTCTTCCACCTTCGGCATCTGATACTTGAATCCCTTGAATTCCATTTTGATGTCTCTCCTTTGTATTAAACAAATGTTTTAAGCGTTTTTACCTGCCGGATTCGGTAAGGGTCGCACCGGTGATCTTTTTACTGAAGAACGGCACTTTCGGGGGATTGGCTCCGAAACTCTTATAAGAACCCATGCAGAAGAAGCCGAGGGTCTGGCCGCCCAGAGGCCCGGTGACGTAAAGGGTCATCTTATCTGTGTTGCAAACGGGAACAGAGCCGCCCGGCTTGCAGTCGTCAACGGTCAGGTTGGGCATTTTGCCGCTCTTTGCCAGTTCAAGCATGCTTGCCTGAAGGTCACTGTCCAGTTTTTCCCATGGCCATCTGCGGTAATTACCGATATACTTCAGTACGTCTTCCTTGGTGTATCCGGCGGCGGCCAGCTGACGTGCCTGTCCGGGATACATAAGGATCACATAGGTCTTGCCGCCGATCCAGTCCTTAGCGGCGATCTTGCCCCATTTGTCATAGAAATTGATCTTATTGATGTTTTCCAGATCCGGATGCAGCTTGTCTTCCAGCGTGCCCTGGGCTCTTTCGGCAACACGGTCCAGATCGTTCTTCAGACCATAGGTCCAGACAGATCCGGAAGGCATATTGGTGATATCTGCCCACCAGTAGCCGTCTACATGCATTACTTCTTCAATAGTAACAATGCTGTCTTTTTCATCATATCCCATGGTTACACGGAACGGTTCCCAGGGGCTCTCTTCTTCATTCTCACAGAAGATGAGGTTGCAGTATCTGGAAGGCTGGCCGGTCATTCCGCCGTCAATGTCGAAATCAAGCCAGCCGAGGTTGATCGCGCAGAGGCTGACGGCACGGCCGATCGCACTGTTGGCCTGGGTGCCGGGTCCGAGATAACCGGTCTTGCAGTTCATGCCGATCTCTTTGGCGATCGGACCGTCGACAGCGATCATCAGCTGTGAAGAGGTAACGGTTGCCAGAGGATGGAAGGCATCAAAATCCGTATCGCAGAGCATTTCATAAGCGGTAATTATGACAGGAAGGTATTCGGGCTTGGCGCCGGCCATAACCGCATTGATCGCGATCTTTTCTATCGTGACAATGCCGTGGGTGGGGCAGCCTTCACCATCGATCACCTCATCGGGTTTACGGGTCGTGCCGGTGAGCATCTTATCAACAGCTTCCTGGGTGGGAGGAGCGACAGCAAGCCCGTCGGTAAACTTGTGATCCATGAAGTAGGTCTGGAACTTGTCATACGCTTCTGTGTAGTCGGCGCCTTCGAACTCCAGATCGCTGAGATCATACTCCAGTTTCTTCGGGTTTTTTTCTTCCTCGGTCAGAGGATCCGTCAGGGCATGAACGATACCGTCAACGGAGTCTACGGCAAGCTTGTAGAAGTCATCGGTCTCGTGTACGTCAAACCATTTGTCGCAGGGTACCACATAGGTCCGGATGGGCGTGCAGGCGGACATCGCGTGACGCGGGGTCTGCGGTTCGCAGAATGCGGTCGTCAGAGTGACGCCCGGCGTTCCTTTCTGTTCCCATTCGATGGCCTGCTCCGAATTGAAACCGGCGGTATTTTTTACACCATAGATAAAAGCGTCATATTCGGGAAGGTCGTGGATCGTTACAAACTTACCTGTTCTCCCGTCAAGCCGGACGAACTCGGAGGTCGGATACTTTTCTTTCAGAAGCTGTGTCAGATACTCCAGATAAATATTGGCATCCGGTTTGATCATTAAAACTGCTATGCGTTTTCCGTCCATTGAGTCCAGTCTGGGAGGAAGAGCATGCGGCTCATCGATTTTGAGTTCACTGCGGGGGTTGCGAACTTTCAAAATTACTTTTTCGTCCATTTCTGTCATTTCCTTTCTTGTATTTGCAGGTTATAGTTTTAAATCCGTCTAAATATTACTTATTATAAAAAGTCTTGCCGTAGGTATCGGCAGCTTCCAGTACCCATTTGTTCTTTTTCCGGGTCTCTTCATCGCCGATGGGGCCGAGAAAACCGCCGGAAAAAGCATAACCGCCGCCCGGCGCCAGCTTGTCGATGGTCCGGCAGACGGATTCTTTTACTTCGGCTTCGGTAATATCATGACGCAGAAGATCGCCTCTGCTGTCCCAGCCGCCGCAGATAATGAGGCTGTTGCCGTATTTTTTCTTGATCGCTTCCAGATCATTGATCGTCTGGGCAGGATTCCACATTACGACTCCGAAATCACGAAAATCATCGAGGAAATCCTCGCAGTGGCCGCAGCAGTGCATCGAAATCGGAATCCCGCGATCTGTCGCGATCTTTGCCTGACGGGCCGTGAACGGCTTGATGAGCTTCCGGTACATTTCAAGTGAGATAAAAGGAGAGAGCCAGGCTGCAATGTCATCGCACATGTCGAAAATGTCCGGTTTATAATAATCGATGCATGATTCGATGACCGTTACAAAGAAGTCACAGAGATACTCCATGAGTTCCATGGTTTCTTCCGGTTCTTCGTACATTGCGCAGATACCTTCGTTGTATCCCATAAAGGCCATCAGATACTGGAAGTAGCCGAAATGGGAGCCGAGGGCAAGCAGGGATTCTTCCCGGTTGACATGGAAGAATTCACAGTCTTTTCTGGCCATGGCCTCCCAGTCCACCCCGGAGATATCCGGTACTTTAATGACATCCCGCCAGTCCGTTATGTCTTTCAGAATGTATTTTTTCGGATCCGGCAGCTTTGCGTTTGCGGCATCTTCCACAGGAACAAAGGTTACGCCGAAAATATCCTGCGTCGGTCCCGGTTTCATATTATGGCCGAACAGCAGGGAAGGAAAAACTGTCGAAACAGGAGCGGGCTTGCCGTCTGCCCTGGGTCCCAGTGAAAAAACAGGAACCCATTCCGGCTGCTGGCCGTCCAGAACCAGTTTCATATTCTCTTTTTCAGTCATTGTGTATGCCATCGCGTTCCTTTCACTTACAATTTTTGTTCCATTTCACTAATTAAATATTACTAACACGACAGCTGAAATGTAAATGCGTCAAGATGGGGTAAAATGATTTGCACCCACACAACACATTGTCGCATAGGTGCAAATTGAACTGACAGGAGTCCGGGAGGGAAAAGCCTGCACCGTCCTGTACACATTAGATTTTTACAGAAAGCCGGTTCCGCTGAAATACGGTCGATCCGGCAGCTTTAACGGATGTCCTGTGACTGCTCCAGTATTTTGCAGGAAATAGCCAGATAAAGCCGTTCATCGTCTGAATTGAAATCGATCTTTGCAAGTTCCTGGATCCTTTCCAGACGATAATGAAAGGTGCTTCGATTGATAAACAGCTGCTTTGCTGCCTCCACCGCATTATATCGGCAGCGGAAGTAGGTATAGAGCGTCTTATAATAATCGGTGCCTTTTTCCCTGTCATATTGTATCAAAGTCAACAGTTTACTGCTGCAGATCTCGTCGCTTTCATAGGAACCGATACAGTTGCGGAGCATGTATTCCAGCGCATATTTCTCAAACAGGAAGCAGGAATCCGACGGATGATCAGTAGTTCCGTATTCGATTGCGGTCTTGGTCTGCTCATAAGCGGAACGAAGGTATTTCATGCCGACGAAAACACGGCTTATCCCGGCCGCCAGATGATTGCTCTTTGAAAAATCACCGAGGGCCTCAAAAAGTTCCGGATTATCATATCTGGGGAAGCGCTCCATGTTGATCAGCAGCAGAACCCGCTCCCTGTAGATAAAGCAGAGACTCTCATTCCAGGCAGTGTCTGTTTTATAATTCAGTATATTTGTATAAATATCCCGGACGCTGAGGTCATTCAGAGAATGCGGTAGAAACTGAACGAGCAGGAACCGGTTGTTTTTATCCCAGCCGTTCTCCGCAAAAGCTTCTTCCCAGAGCTTTTCCGAAATCCTTTTGTTATTCAGCTTGTTCCGCAGGAACGTGGCAAGACGGTTGGCTGAGGCCTCTCGAACTTCAAAAGAGGAAAATTCATTGTATAATTTGACGACGTAAGTGTGAAAATGCACGATTATCGCATTGCAGTAATTCTCCAGCGGTTCTCCGTCGGAACGCAGATGGACAGCGATCCTCCCGGCAAATTCGTTTCTATAGAAAATGTTCCTGCCGATATGACGGCCGTTTTTGGCCGGGAGAATATACGAATCCAGTTTGTTTTTAATGTCTCTGGGATCTGTTTCATTTATGACCATTGCGTAGGAATTATCCGGCGAGGCATCTTCTTCTTCGGATTCATTGTCGTAATCCAGTTTTTTGGCCTGCTCCGATTCTGCGACGACACGGAAATCCTTGTCAATGATCGCGATCGGTTCGTGAAGGATCGGTTCGCAGCAATTGACCAGATCCTGAAAGCTTCCGCCCTTGCTGATGACATTATTCAGAGAGTCATCCCACTTTTCAAATTCATCGTATGTCTTGATAAGGAAGTTGTTGACGCTGATAAGGGGTATGTTTTCCTCAATCATAATGACAGGGGGCATGTCCGGTTTTAAATCTGGGTTATTCCCGATACAGACAAAAAGTGATCGTTCGAACCCGCCGCGTTCAAGCAGGACTGCCAGATCATCGGAGTGAATGACGATGACATGATCGGTCAGATCGACACCGGCTTCGTAGATGATCGGATAACTGTATCTTTTGCGGGATTCGTTCCGATTGATAAACTGGCTGGGATAATTCACGAGCAGACGGAAAAAAATAATATCCTGAGATAACTGCATATATACACCTCATTGCAACATACTGGCAGATTTGCCGGGCAATAAATACTATATCTTAAATCACTGTTACCTTACAATTATTACCCAAACATAAACATGTGTACAGCTTTTCTGAACTATTATACGGCTTTTTTGAAAAGAAACAAATAAAAAAGAGATTAATGATGTTTTCTTGGCTTTTTCTGTTTGCAACACAGTGATGTATAGGTCACCGCAATTTTACCCCAATATGACGTATTTACTTTTTGACGTTCTGTTTGTAGAGTTAAGTTAAAAAGATATAAAAAATGCCAATTACAGGCTGACTTTTTGTCCATTTTTAACAAGAACTGCTTGTTTGATAACAATTATTACACACTTCACACTTCGTTAACTTTAGGGATTTGCACAGTAAATGGGAGGTATAACAGAAAAGTTTGAACGGACGCACCCCCGATGGGGAAAGAATAAATGAAGGAGACAATGAAAAGTATTTGAAAGAAAGGAAAAAAGCCATGAAAAAAATGAAAGCCTTCCTCAGCATTCTCCTGGCTCTGTCCATGGTGTTTGCACTCACAGCCTGCGGCGGCAGTGGTGGCGGTGCATCTGCCGAACCCGCAGCACCTGCAGGATCCGCAGCATCGGCTGAATCCGCAGCGCCCGCAGCAGACAGTGCTGCACCGGCTTCGGACAATGCTGAAGCCGAAGTAACCGGCGGTATTCCCGATACGATCACGATCGGCTTCTCCGGCGGCCTCGGACGTTTCCTCGCCGGCATCGCTCCTTCTGAGAGCTTTACCGGATGTGACGCCGTTTTCGACTCTATCTTCAAGACGGATCCCGAGACAAAGGAGATCATGTCTGACGTTCTGGACAGCTGGGGCTGGAAAGATGAACATACCTTCGAGATGAAGATGAAAGAAAACATTTATTTCAGCAACGGCGACAATGCAACAGCAGAAGACCTGATCTTCAGCTATGCAAACCATCCGGAGAGAGGCTCCAACTACCTGAACAGCTTTGGCCTCCTGCTGGATCAGTGCGTTGCTACAGATACTTATACAGCAGAGTTCAAGTTTGAGAAGCCCTACGTTGCATTCACCAATACGATCATTTATCTGATCGACAAATCTTGGTCCGAAGAAGTCGGCTGGGATTCCATGGAATGGTATCAGCCGGTAGGCAGCGGCCCGTACAAGTGCACGGAATACGTTGCCGATGATCATATGATCCTTGAAGCCAGAGACGATTACTGGAATAAGGATAAGGGCGAGATCGTCGTCAAGAAGTGGATCCTTAAGAACTACGCGGATCCTTCCACCATGTTCATGGATCTCGAAACCGGCAAGATCCAGATGTGCCAGGCTCCGACCGCCGACTACGACAGATATGTAAAAGATGGCGGAGACGGTTACGACTGTGTTCTTGCACCGACCGGCGTTGTCTGTTATTTCAACTACGGCTTTTTGAACAATCCGATCTGGCAGAACCAGAAACTCCGTGAAGCAATTGCAGCCGGCGTTGACTGGGCAGCTCTTGGCAAGCTGGGTTATGGCAATATGTATGTTCCGGCCAATTCCCTGGTTCCGGAAATGTCCAAAGAATATGTTGATGTCGGTCAGGTTACCTATGATCCGGAGCATGCGAAAGAGCTTCTGGCCGAAGCAGGCTACAAACCCGGCGATCTGAAACTGCACACCTTCATGATGGATAATCCTTTCTATAAGGATCTCTGCGAAGGATTCCAGTTCTATATGCAGGAGATGGGTATCGAATGCGACCTAGAATTCGGTGATATCTCTACCACGATCGCGCAGTGGGTTGACCCGGCAAGCGGAATCGATTTCGGATTCTTCTATTACGTCGCCGGTTCTCCGACCGGAATGCTGCGTCTGAACACCTGGAATGCAGGTGACCCGAACGGCGTTAAGTGGGGATATTTCGATGACGAAGAATTCCAGGCTCTTTATACAGAGCACTGCTACACCACCGATCCGGATCTGTCCGTACAGCGTTCCAAAGAATGCCAGCAGCTGGTTTACGACAAGACTCTGGCGGTTCCGTTCTGTGAAGATGTCAAGGCACTGGCTTATGACAACACGATCTTCACCGGCGAACAGATGCTGAACTGCTATATCGGTGCGGATAACTACCAAATCACCAAACTTTCCTTCGCATCCGGCTGGGAATAATAATTCCAGAACCTGCACTTTTGCAGTCAAATAATTAATTTTGGAAGCCGTGCATTTTGGTGTGCGGCTTCCATAAGATAAAAGTTCTTTTCTGCCAGTCCTATTGATTTCAGCGAACACAGAAAGGGGGGCATTTCCCCTTGATTAAATACTTCATCAAGCGTTTATTATGGACTATTCCCGTAATGCTGGGCGTTCTGGTCGTCGTATTTACGATCACGTATTTTACGCCCGGTGATCCGGTTATGACGATACTGGGCACAGGATATACTCCGGAAAGATATGCTGCAATGGCACATGAATTCGGCCTTGACAAAGGCTATTTCGGCCAGATCGGGTCATATATCTGGAACCTGATCTCCCAGGGCAGTTTCGGAAAATCCTTTGCTTCGAATATTCCTATTGCCCAGGAGATCGCGATAAGATTCCCCGTGACGTTAAAGCTTGCCCTGCTCAGCACTTTCTTTGTGGTGATTGTGGGACTTCCGCTCGGAATCCTTTCGGCGACGAAGCAGTACAGTGCGTTTGACACAAGTCTGACGGCTGTCGCCCTGATCCTTTGCGCGGTACCGAGTTTTATCCTGGCACTTCTGTCGCTCATTCTTTTCGGGGTTAAACTGCGATGGCTTCCGATCTCGGGCCTGGATACCTGGAAGTCGTGGATACTTCCCGTCGCGACAAATGCTTTGGGCGGCATAGCGGTCCTGATGCGAATGACGCGTACGACAATGCTGGAAGTCATCCGTCAGGACTATATCCGTACAGCCCGGGCAAAGGGACTTAAGGAGAGCGTCGTTATCCGCAGGCACGCCCTGCAGAACTGTCTGATTCCCGTGCTGACCGTTATCGGCAGTAATCTGACAATGCAGTTAGCGGGCGCGATCATCATTGAGACGATCTTTAACATCAACGGTATGGGCATGTATCTGATGCAGGGTATCCTGGCGCGTGACTATCCTGTCATAAACGGAACGGTAATCCTTATTGCCTTCATTGTGTGTGTAATGAACCTGGCCGTTGACCTGCTTTACGCTTTGGTCGATCCGCGTATCAAAGCCCAGTATACATCCGGTAAAAGGAAAGCTAAGGCAATCCGGAAACTGCGCAGTGCAAAGACGGAGGTGGAATAGATATGCGGCGAAAAAAAGAGACGGCAAATATTGAGAACATGGAGATGGCGACCCGAAGAAGAGGTCAGTGGCGGGATATTCTGGGGAGGCTTTTTCGGAACAAACTCGGCACGCTCGGAGTTATTATCGTCGTCGTACTTCTGATTCTCATTGTTTTTGCAGGAGTTTTTACAAAGTATGATTATTCTGCCCAGGATTTCGGAAGCCGGTTCCTCCTTCCAAGCCTGGAACACCCGATGGGAACGGATAATTTCGGCAGGGATCTCTGGTCGCGCCTTCTTTACGGCGGCCGTATATCCCTTCTGGTCGCCGTTGTTGCCGTTATAATTGCCACGGGACTGGGAATTGTTTTTGGTTCCATTGCCGGGTATTTCGGCGGAAAAACGGATCTTATCATCACGCGGCTTATGGATATCCTTATGGCTATCCCGGCGCTTCTGCTCGCGATCGCGATTTCCTCCGCGCTGGGTTCCGGACCTATAAAAACGGCAATCGCTATATCGATATCAAGTATTCCTCATGCCGCACGTATAATGCGGTCTACGGTCATGTCTGTAAAAGGCAATGAGTTTGTCGAGGCAGCCCAGGCTACCGGGTCAGGAAATACACGTATTATTTTCAAGCATATCCTGCCCAATACGATCGCGCCGCTTATCGTCAATGCGACGCTGCAGCTTGGCGGCTGTATCATGTCGATCTCCGGCCTCAGCTTTATCGGACTGGGTGTTCAGCCGCCCACACCGGAGTGGGGCTCGATCCTTGCTGCCGGCCGTGCTTATATCCGTGATTTCTGGCCGATCATCGTATTCCCGTCACTCTTTATTGTGCTGACGGTGTTCGGGTTCAACCTTTTCGGAGATGCGCTCCGCGACGCTCTTGATCCCAGACTGAAGGATTAAGGAGGAAGGGAAATGAGTTTACTGGACATAAAAGGACTGACGATCCATTACATTACGCATCAGAATACCGTCCGGGCAGTCAATGACGTGGACCTTTCCATCGATACCGGAAAAACGCTCGGACTGGTGGGTGAGACCGGCGCAGGAAAGACAACGACAGCGCTGGGAATACTCAGGCTTATACAGACTCCGCCCGGCAAGATTGTTAGCGGTGAGATCCTCTTTGATGGGAAAGACCTGCTGAAGGAGTCGGAGCACAATATCCGTATGATCCGCGGCAATGATATTTCGATGATCTTCCAGGATCCGATGACCGCGCTGAATCCGATCATGCGCGTCGGCGACCAGATTGCCGAGGTGGTTTATCTTCACGGGGATTGCACAAAGGAGGAGGCAAAGGAAAGAAGCCTCCATATGCTTGAAACAGTAGGGATCCGGGCGGAACGCAGCACGGAATTTCCGCATCAGTTTTCAGGCGGAATGAAGCAGCGGGTAGTCATAGCCATGGCTTTGGCCTGTAAGCCGAAGCTGCTGATCGCAGACGAGCCGACTACTGCACTGGACGTGACCATTCAGGCGCAGGTCCTGAAAATGATCAACGAACTGAAGGCGGTTTACAATACATCCATGCTCCTTATCACGCACGATCTCGGGATCGTGGCAGAGACCTGTGATGAGGTAGCGATCATGTATGCCGGCCAGATCGTTGAGTACGGTAATCTGGAGCATATCTTTGACAATCCGAAACACCCGTATACGATAGGGCTTTTCAAGTCGCTGCCGTCTCTGGATAAGGATGTCGAAAGGCTCAGTCCGATCAAGGGCCTCATGCCGGATCCGGCCAATCTGCCAACCGGCTGTAAGTTCCACACACGCTGTGATCATGTATGCGAGGACTGCAAGGCAATCGAGCCGGCATATCAGGAAATCGAGCCCGGACACTTTGTCAGATGTCTGCGCGTAGAGAGGGGGGAGATCTGATGGGAGAGCTTGTCAGAGTTGAACACCTGAAAAAATACTTCAATACTCCTGCCGGAGTACTGCATGCGGTTGATGATATCAGCTTCTCGATCAACAAAGGCGAGACGCTGGGTGTTGTCGGCGAGAGCGGCTGCGGCAAGTCTACGCTGGGACGGACTGTCCTGAAGCTGATCGATCATACAGACGGAAAAATCTTCTTTGAAGGCAAGGATATCACGAATATCAGCAAGAGAGAGAATCATGAACTGCGGAAAAAAATGCAGCTCATTTTCCAGGATCCTTATTCGTCCCTGAACCCCAGACTCTGTGTTTATGATCTGATCGCGGACCCGTTGAAAACGTTCCATATACTGAAGGGCGAAGAAAGACAGAAAAGAGTATTCCAGCTTATGGATGAGGTAGGACTGTCGAAACGGTTTACCTACTCCTATCCGCATGAGCTTGACGGAGGACGCAGGCAGAGGATCGGCATAGCCCGTGCGCTGGCACTGAAGCCGAAATTCATTGTCTGTGATGAGCCGGTATCCGCACTCGATGTTTCGATTCAGGCTCAGATTCTGAACCTTTTGCAGGATCTGCAGAAGCAGCTGGGCTTTACCTATATTTTTGTCACGCACGATCTGTCTGTAGTAAGACATATTTCGACAGATATTCTGGTTATGTACATCGGCGTAATGGTTGAGAAGAGTCCGGCAAAAGAGCTGTTCGAGCGTCCGCTTCATCCGTATACAAAGGGCCTTCTGTCAGCGATTCCGATTCCGAACATCCATCACAAAAAGAAAGAAATCGTTATGGCGGGTGAACTGACTTCACCCATCAATCCGAAACAGGAATGCCGCTTCGCGGCGCGCTGTCCCTTTGCAACGGATCTCTGCCGTACTCAGGTTCCGACTGTTTCGGAAGTATTTCCGAATCATTTTGTATCCTGTCATCATGTGAGGGAAATCAATGGTATTTAAGAGACTGACGGCATTTGTTTCCGTTCTCCTCCTTCTTGTCATGCCGGCGGTGCAGGCCTTCGGAGAAAGCGGGCAGGAAATTGTAGGGACGGTGCCGCGTCTGTTAACGGCAACCAGCGACAGAGATGCCCGATGTGTCGAATGCACTATGGGAAATGCTGTCGCTGATGCTATGTGCAAATATCTTAATACCGATATCGCGATCGCCTGCGGCGGAGATTTCAAGGCAAACCTGCCGGCAGGAGATATTACATGGGACGAGCTGCAGAGCGCGTTTGCCAAAGACCGGACACTCGCTACAGCAGCCGTCTCGGTAAGACAGCTTCGGGAGATCCTTGAAGCCGGCGTATCACATATTCAGATGAATGAATCGGAAAGGATCGACGAGGCAGCATCCGTATATGACGGATTCCCGCAGATTTCGGGTTTTACACTTTATTACGATGCCAGTGCGCCTGTCGGCCAAAGAGTTTACGACATATATATTAACGATGAAAGACTGGCGCTGGATGACGATTCGCGGATGTTCACCCTTGCCGCAACAGAATTCATGCTGGAAGGCGGCTACGGACTTCCGAGAGTTGAAGATTCGGTTTCGACCGATATGACGCTTGCGGACGTTACTGCGCACTATATTAAAGACGGAATGGCGGAGTATCTGAAAACGGGTGAGCGCATTCACCCGATGGGTACGGCGGACGGCGTACTGCCGGGCGCGGCCATCGGCGTAATTATTGCCGTGTCTTTAGTTGTCTTTCTGCTCGGACGCAGGAACGGCAGAAAAAAATGGGACGATGAATCCACGTATTATCCGCATATATAGGCGGATGCGGGACTGTACCTTTGAAAACAGGAGCGGTTTAACTGCTCTTTCAGCAGACTGGATTTAGATGCAGAAGGCAGGGATATTCAATGAATATACCGAAAAGAAAAAGATCTGTCATAGCTTTTACCGATGCGCTGTGCCGCCTTGCCTGCGATACTCCCGTAAAAAAGATTTCCGTAACCGGTATCTGCGGTGAAGCAGGCTATACTTCGATGGCTTTTTATTCCAGCTTTGAAAACAAATATGATCTGGTCAGTTCCATCATAGACTTTGAAGCCCGGGTATTTGTTTCCTGCGCATACAGCCGGCTGGAGCAGACAGAACGGGGCTGCCCGGAGACCGGTTCTCTGACAGATTTCAGGCGCTTATACCTGACGGATTATTTTGAGCATATCGATGAAAACAGGACGCTTTATCACTGTATTCTGAATGATCTGATCGTTCAGAACGGAATTGCATTGCTTTCAGGCAGAATTGCAAATTATATGCACTCCTGTCTGAAGCTTCGGGCGGAAAAGCATCCTGCGATACCGGATTTTACGGATTTTTATCTTGAAATTACAGAAGCGCACATGCTGATGTTTGTCCGGCACTGGCTTAATAAAATTCCGGAAACAGAACCTGTTTCTGCCGCGGAGCTTTACTGTGACCAGTTCATGCTTCCCAGGATCGTTTCATTTGAGCGGGATCCGGAAAGCGGGGTTTTTCAGGCGAGTCTGTAATATCTGTCCGGACGCAGTTCAGCAGGTCTGCATGGGCGGAATCCGGCGTGCTTCTTCCAGATCGATTTCTTTCACAGCGGTGATCAGTTTATCGATATCTTCTTTGGTGGTAAAATAACTGATGCTGACCCGCACGGTGCCGTTGTTCTTCATATCTTTCAGATAAGCATGAATTGCAGGAGCACAATGATGTCCTGTGCGTACGGCAATGTCATGCTTTTCATTCAATATGATCCCAACCACGCTGCAGCTCAGATCTGCAAGATTAAACGACACTACGCCTCCCTGGCGTTCCATGCCGCCGGGGGCTTTGTATACGGTGACATCGGGGATATCTTCCAGCCCCGAAATCAGATACTCCATGAGTTCTTTTTCATGGTGATAGATATCAACAGTCTTTATCCACTGAAGCGCTGCCTGAAGGCCTGCAATAGCAGGGGTATCCGGGCTGCCGGCTTCAAACTTTTCGGGAGCGGTATCCGGCATCTTCAATACGGTAGACCGGATGCCGTTGCCGCCGGAGAGGAAGACGTCAAGAGGCGCATCATTCCGCAGGATAAAGCCTGCTGCACCGAAGGTTGAGTACAGGGTTTTATGTCCGGCAAAAACGATTGCATCAGCGTGCAGCGATCTGAAATCCATGGGGAGGAAACCCATAGCCTGGGCGGCGTCCAGTACTGTGAAGGCTCCGTATTCCTTTGCCATTGCAAAGATCTCCCCGACCGGCAGGATATAGCCGGTGACATTGCTGACCGCAGACAGCACGACAAAATCCGGCCTTTGTTTTTTAAACATCTCCCGGGCTGCTTCCGGATCCAGTGACAGATCTTCCCTGTGATGGGGAATTGCACAGATCCGGAATCCATGAAGCTCCCTGGCCAGTGAGAGAGGGCGCATCACGGAATTATGCTCATAAAACGATACATAGGCGTTTTTGCTGCTGTCCCATTTCTGCCCGTGGATGAGCTGGTTCAACGCTATTGTAGCGGATGGCGAAATGACGGCGACAGCGTCTTTTTCGGCATTGCACAGGCGAAGAAGCTCCTGCTTGGTGTTTTGGATCATTTCAGTTGCTTCTTTTGCTTTGCGGTATAAGCTGCGGCCTGCGTTTACCGCCGAACTGCGGTTAAAGCGATCTACCGCGTCGTAGACGCAGTCCGGCTTGGGATATGTGGTTGCTGCATTGTCCAGATAGACCATGGTACTTACTCCTTCTGTCAGTTACCGGGTGCTGCAGAAACAGCACCCGGTAATGTTTGGATTGATAAAGATCAATGACCGCTTGGTGTTTCTGTATTATAGAACTTTTCGGGCGGATTCTTCATCAGTCTGTCGAGCTCGTCATAGAAGTTATAGCCGAAGTCATAAGCTTTCTGCGGTTCATAGGTTCCGGCAGCTTTTTCTTCGATCGCTTTTTTGACTTTTTCCGACGTTGCCGGAAGTGATCCGATACGGATGCCAACGGCGTTGTAGATCGCATTCAGGGTGCAGGATGTTCCTCCGGACTGGAAGCCTTCGGAACAGCCGGAGCCGCCCAGGGAGGAGTGCTCACGGACAGTACCGACATTCGTCATTGTGAAGGAATCGCCATCCGGGATCATGTCGATATACGGGAAACCGCTGGACACAAGATTGATGCTCTTGCCCGGATCCCTGCTTTCCTCGCAGAGTGCGAATCCGATGCCGTGCATCATGCCGGAATAAGCCTGACCTTCCAGTGCCAGAAGGTTTGTGATCTTGCCGACGTCCGTAACAACATGCATTTCTTCCACTGTAACTTTGCCGGTCTTCGTGTTTACGGCAACTTCCGATACGAAGCAGCAGTAGCTCTGGTAAGGAGATCCCTTGCCCTGATTGCGGAGGTCGTCAGCGGTGTAGGAGGGAGGAAGATCATAGGAGCCGACATACTTTGTCGGAATATCCTCTTCGATCATCTCTTTATAGCTGCGGTAGGTTCCGTCTACTTTGATCATGGCCGTCAGCAGCTGATCCACGGCAGCGGCAAGGCTGTTCTGGCTGACCAGATTGCTCCGGCTGCCTGCAGCCGGCCCGGTGTCCGGGCAGCGAAGAGTATCGTTCATCTCCAGAATGATATGATCGGCGGGAACACCCAACGGCTTCAGCAGCTCATGTGCCTGTGCCAGAGTGCTGATATCGGCGCCTTGGCCCAGGTCTTCCCAGGTGTTGTAAATTTTGAAATAGTTATCCGGAAGGATCTCGACTGCAGACTCCGCATGCTCTACATAGTGTGAAACATTATAACCGCCCATTGAGATGCCGACGCCGTGCCGGATCTCATCAATAGTCCTTTCCTCAGCCATTTTCTTCAGCTTTTCATAGATCGGACGCGCAGTATCCATCATGGATTCAATAACATATACATCCGGTTTATCGGTCCAGAGCGGTTCGCAGTCGTCCTCACGCCAGATATTCTTATAGCGGAACTCAAACGGATCCATTCCGATCTTTGCAGCCATCATATCTACGAGCTGTTCATAGTTGATGTTGATCTCCATCGTGCCGGGCGCGCGGTATGCCGAGTTGGGCTGGGAATTCGTCAGCATGATCGTGCCGAGAAGCCGGGCATGAGGTACATTGTAGAAGTTCATAAAGAAACGCAGATTGTTGTCTATGTTTCTCAGGTTGTCCGTATAAGCACCGTCATCCACTACCATATCGGCTTCGGCCGCAATGATCCTGCCATTTTCGTCGCAAGCCAGACGTGAATTCGTGAAGCCGCCGGGGCGCTTTCCAGTATACTGGGAGTGCTCTTTATAATTCATGATCAGGGAAACCGGTCTGCCGCCGCAGGCGAGGGTACATACTGCCAGCAAAGCGGGAGTAAACTGTTCCAGCGAATAACCGAAGGCGCCGCCGGTGGGGTTCATGATCACCCGGATCTTTTCCGGAGGCATATCCACGACAGAGGAGATGGCTCTTCTGGCGCCGTATACATAATGGGACTTATACATTATCGTAAGGATCCCGTCGTCATCTACATAAGCATTTCCGCAATCCGGCTCGATAGGCAGATGTGCCTGCTTGCCGAAATCGACACTGAATTCTGCTGTATATGCAGCCTTTTCAAATATAGGACGGGTATCATCTCCCTTAAGCATAGGCCTGCGAAGAACGGCGTTCGGTGTGCCGGGATGGATCGGAACGGCGTCTTTGGAAAGAGATTCAAGACTGTCATTATATTCCGGAAGCTCTTCATAATCAACGCGGACCAGTGCTGCAGCGGCTCTGGCGGCACGATCGGATGTGGCTGCGATTACAGCAACCGGATCTCCTCTGCGGAAGATCTTTTTATCACAGATTACCGGGTGATCCATTCCGATATTTGTTCCGACTGCCCATGCGGCCCCCCGGAAACCGGTTACGAAATTATTGCCGGGTACGTCTTTCGCCGTAATGACCTTCACGACGCCGGGAGCTTTTTCCGCTTCAGAACAATCGATATTCAGAATATTGGCATGTGCTACATCCGGCACTGCCATAGCCAGATATAGCATATCCGGAGATTTCACTGCAACATCTGCGCCATAGTCTGCCATGCCCATGACTTTGGCCTTTGCTGTGGGCCTTGGAGCTGCAGTACCGAAGACCTGTCCGTCTGCAGGAGCCTTATAGAAGAGTTCTTCCCTGGACATCTCTCCGCGCATGACCCTGGCAGCAGCCATAACCGCGTCGACAAGAGGCTTATAGCCGGTGCATCGGCAGGCATTGCGGTTTTTCAGGAACCAGTCCCGTACTTCTTCCCGAGCAGGATCAGGATTCTGATCCAGCAGGGCCTTGGCAGAAACGATGAAGCCGGGAGTACAGAAACCGCACTGCACACCGCCGTAGATGATCCAGGCAAGCTGGAGCGGATGCAGATTTTCTGCAGTACCGAGGCCTTCAATAGTAAGGACCGTACTGAAGTCTTCTATCGTATTCATTTTTTTGACGCAGGAACGGATGAGCTTTCCGTTTAGGATCACGTTGCAGGCACCGCACTGGCCTTTGCCGCAGCCGACTTTAGTGCCCGTTAAACCGATCCGCCGAAGAACATCTGCCAGAGTGTCGTTAACCGGATCACAGAGAAACGATTTTTGAGCGCCGTTGATTTCAAGAATTCTTCGAATTGTTGCCATGTGCTTTCTCCTTTGCTTATTATGTGCTGCAATATTTTAATATCACAGTTGTATTCAGCATATAAATACATATCACGGCTGTGAAATGTGCTGCAGACCGAAGTATATGATGGATTGCACGCACATTATCCTGCTTTATTTATTGTACGAGGAAAACAAAAGATAACACAATATATAATAACAGAAAATATGTAAAAAAAGTTATAAAATCATATATTTCGTAAGCTTTGCCGGCAGATAGAAACGGATCACAGAAGATGTCCGATGCGGCTTCAGTGACGCTGCAGGATATTCCGGCTGCAGCCTCTCCGGTTCATTTCTGACCACGGATGCAGGCGGAGACGGCCGTATGTTAAAAGGGGGGGATCTTTCTCCTGTCGGCCAGCCTTGAGACTATGCGACAATGTGTTGTGTGGGTGCAAATCAATTTGCATCATCTTGCCGCATTTACATTTATGCTGCCATATTAGTAAAATTTAACTGGAATACTAAACAAGAGATGCCGGATATTTCGCATTTTTATATCTTTTTTGCATAATCTTAACTGATCATCACTAAGAACAGGAGGAAAAACATGAACGAAAAAGTAGTCTTAAAAGTACGCAATCCCCGCAGTGAACTGATAATCGATGAGCCGCATGCCCTTCCTCCCAGATTGGACACATTGGCGGGAAAACGCATCGCGGTTTTGCTGATCAAGCCCGATGCTGACATCTATCTGGAGTTTCTGACAAAGATGCTTCAGGAAAAGTATCCCACCTCTGAATTTGTCCGCATGGAGGGCAGAACGGGCAAGTTCGTGACCATTCATGATCTTCCTGATTTTGACGCTTATATCTACGGTGTCAAGAACACTGCCGGATACAATTCGGAGGCTGCCATAGACTGGGAAAGAAACGGAACTCCGGGCGTTACTCTGACGACTGCATTCTGTGACCCTCAGACACCGCGTCACGCAATGTCGGCCTGCACCCCCATCCGTACTTACGTTCTGCCCTGCGATAAGTGGTTTGATGTAAACGAAGTCGAAGAATTCCGCAAGCTTGCAGAAGATTCGATTGAGGGCATCGAACACGCACTGACGGATCCGCTGACCGAGGAAGAAAGCAATCCGAAGAAGTTTGAGTATGATCTCAGCGATTTTGAATTCGAAGGGGAAGACTACGACGAGGCTTATAAAAAATTCCAGGATTACTTTATAGAGCACAAGTTTACCGATGGCATGTCTGTTGCTGCTCCTACACAGAAAGCAGTAGAAGAAATGCTCACCGGTACGAGCCGCAGACCCGATGAAGTTCTTGAGGGCGACATGGCACCCACGCACGGCATCGTCACCATTGAGAAGATCGCCATCAACGCGGTCATGGCAGGCGCAAAGCCCGAGTATCTGCCGATCATCATTACCGCGGTCGAAATGTGCTGCGATCCCGATTTTGATGTATTTCATGCTGTTGCAACCGTTACTTCTTCCCAGCTGATGATCGCAGTAGACGGACCAATCGCTAAAGAGATCGGCATGAACTGCAAGACCGGCTACCTCGGACCCGGCAACCGGGCCAACAGTACGATCGGCCGTGCAGTCAGCCTCTGCTGCATCAACCTCGGCTGGCTTGATTTTGATATCGACGGCGGCATGACCGGCCAGCCTTCCAGGTACTGCAACCTCACTTTCTGCGAGAATGAGGAAGAGAGCCCCTGGGAGCCGTGGCGTGTAACCCAGGGCTATTCCCTTGAGGACAGTACGGTAACGATCGAAGAAGTAATGCATGTCGACGGTTACTGGTGGAAGGATATAACCAATATGCCATCCGGCTCTGTGTGGACCTATGGCCTGCAGAACGATCTGGACCGTATCGCCGAAAGGGCACAGGGTACGCTTGAGAATAAGCTTCATCCCGAGATCAAGAATATCAATGATATCAACTACTATGATAAGTGGGGCCGGATCGGTGCCAATGACTGGATCGGCCACCGTTCTTATGCGCTGATCATTTATCCGGGACAGGCCCGCCAGCTGGCAGCTGCAGGTTATTCGAAAGCCGATGTGGCAAAGTATATCGGCAATTATCGCAGATATCCGTGGGATAAGCTGGACGAGCATCTGCAGGCAAGCATGCTGGAACTGGCCAAGAGCGGCAAAGTGCCGAACCTGACGGTGGAGGACTGTGTACCCGGCGGTTCTGTTCCTGTGTATAATTCCGACAAACTGGCGATTTTCGTTTCCGGTCCTCTGGGCGGCCAGACGCTTGGATTCTTCTGCATGGCTTCCTACAAGAGCTTTGGGGACAATGCCCCCAGCGTTCCTTACTACACCAGAAAAATCACGGGTGCAACGCTTACAAAGGCCGGCAGATAATACGGAAGGATATTTATCATGAAATTGTATTGTTTTCATGTGGGCTCCATCGATGAACCGATGTCCGGAATGGTTATACCGATCTACGCTTATCTGATCGAGCATCCGAAAGGTCTCGTTCTTGTAGATACCGGAGAGTCTTATGAACTGCGCGATGAGAACGCGGTCATGGAAGAAAAAGACACGATCCTCTATAAACTGCAGGAACTGGGCTATACGCCGGAAGATATCGGCTATGTGGTCATCAGCCACCTGCACATGGATCATTCTGGCTACTTAAGCAGTTTCCCGAATGCGACTTTTATTGTCCGCAGGGCGGAACTGATGTATGCATGGTGGCCGGAACCCTGCAAGCTCGGCTATGACTTCCGGACTTATGAAAAAACACATGACTTCAGGTATATCCAGCTCGATGATGACGAAGAGTATGATATCTTCATGGACGGTACGGTTGTGCTGATCGATACCCGCGGTCATTCGCGGGGGCACCAGTCGGTCATTGTCGACCTTCCGAAGACCGGCAGGACCGTTCTCGCGATGGACGCCGTACCCACCAGGGAAATCATGGAGCGCGGTTTTTCCGGCCGTCCCAGTGCAGACGGCTGGGCGGAAACCCGTTCGATCCGGAAAGTCAGGGATTTGGCAGCCGCAGGCTGCAAGGTGCTTTTCGCTCATGATCCGGACAACACTCCCGATAAGGAGTATCCCCGGTATTATGAGTAAAAACGTCCGGACTGAGCGGTCTGTCAAATCGATGGATTATCAGCGTGAAAAGGTACATTTCACGGGACGATCCGCAACAAAGACAAAACGAACCTGGTTTTATAATGACCGGAGGTGAAACGTGAGTAAAAAAGAATTGCTGATGCTGGGAGTCGGAGACCTGATCGTGGATACGACCAGGCCTGATGAACCGTTTGAACTGGTTGCCCCTTTATTTCGGTCAGCGGATGTTGTCGTCGGGCAGGGAGAGCTCCCTTTTACTTCCAGAGGTTACAGTACTTTTCCCGACCTGAATTATTCTTCTCTGCCGTGCAATCCCGATAATATCAAAGCGCTGGCCAATGCCGGCTTTGACGTGATCACAACGGCATCCAACCATACCTGGGACGCCGGCGTTCCGGGCGTGGAAGACACGATTGCCGGATTGCAGGAAAACGGAATCGCCAGCTGCGGAGCGGGAATGAACCTTGAAGAAGCAAGGAAGCCCGTTGTCATTGAGCGCGAAGGGACAAAATTCGGTTTTCTGGCGTATAACTGTTCCGGTCCAAAGGGGTCATGGGCTACGAAGAAAAAGCCGGGCTGCGCCTATGTAGACGCCTGTGTGTCCTATGAAGAAGGCACTCCTACGATCGGCGGCATCCCCATTGTGCATACGTTTGCAGAACCGGAAAGTCTGAAAGCAATGGAAGATGATATCCGGAATCTCAGACCTCTCTGCGACGTTCTGGCTATTGCTTTCCATAAGGGCATCGGTTATATCCCGGCCAGGATAGCAGACTTTGAACAGCAGATTTCCTATGCTGCCATTGATGCCGGCGCGGATGTGATCTTTTCGCACCATGCCCATATCCTGAAGGGGATCGAGACCTACAAAGGAAAGGCGATATTCCATGGCCTGGGTAATTTCGTGACTGTCTGCGAAGTGGAACACGAGAACTTTTTCCGCTATGGCAGTTTTATAAAAATGGGCAAGGGACATCCGAAAAGCCAGTCAGAATCCAAGGAAGATCAGAGGAAGCATACGCAGGAGCTTCTGAGGAATCATGGCGGACCGTTTGTCTTTGAGGCCGGCGGAAAAGAATGCGTATTCCCGCCCAGGGAGATCAATATGTCCATGATCGCGAAATGCACGATTGAAAACGGGAAGATCGTTCAGGCAGGCTACCTTCCCTGTCTGATCAATGAACATGGCCAGCCGGAGATCCTGAAGAACGATGAACGGGGAAGACAGGTTTACGAATATGTAGAAAACATATCGAGAGCTGCAGACCTGAATGTCCGGTTTGAATGGAAAGACGATGAGGTCATGGTTTTCTGATCATGAGGTTTTCTGATTATGAAAAGGGGGCTCCTGCGGAAGCCCCTTCCTTTCAATTCATAAAGATTCAGATGATAAAGATATCAGATCCCCAACAGCTGTACGGCATTTTTGTACAGGATCTTATCCATCAGGTCGGAACTCAGATTTAAGCGTTCCAGATATTCCAGTTCTTTCGAAGGATCCCCCATTGCGTAATCGCTGCCAAACAGAATCTTATCAGGATCGTGTTTCTCCAGTATCCGTTTGTACTGAGCCATATCCTTGCAGAATGTTACGCAGGCAGTCACATCGATATACATATCCTGTCCGGCCATTAATTCCTCGGCTTCATCATACATGCAAAACGCTCCGAGATGAGCGGCGATGATCGTCAGTTTCGGAAAGTCCCTGTGTATTTTCAGGATCTTTTCGGGAAACGCATTTTTCAGTGAGGGATCGTCAAAATCCCTTCCCGTATGGAAAAGAACGGGCAGGTTCAGATAACTGAGCATCTCATATGCGGGATACATTTTCCTGTCATCAATTACAAACTTCTGAAGATACGGATGCAGTTTTACACCCTGAAATACGCCGCTTTCCCGGAGATCCTTCAGATCCTCGGGATCGTCATCCGGGTGGAAAGCACCGTATTGGAAGAAAAAGCCGTCCTCGTCTTTTGAAAGTTCCTTTGCGAACTCGTTGATAGCCTTTGTAGTGCCGGGCTGGACTGCCATGTGTTGCACAACCGCATGGGAGATGCCCATTTCTTTCAGGTTTTTCTTGTACTCTTCGGGCGTCCTGGGCAGAACCCTTGCCGGTCCGGGCTTTTTAGGACCCTTTGGGACGGGCATTTTAACTGCAAATTTGGGATCGGACATATGAATGTGAAAATCGATAATCATTGCGAATTATCCCCTTTTTATTTTTAAGAAAAATAAGGGTGCAGATGCATCGGAATATCCGAAAAATCATCCTTCTGACAGTATTGAGCGATTCGGACTCCCATGTCGAAGGCATCCTGACAGTCGATCGGGAACTGTTCTTCACGCCTTTTTTTCTTGGCATTGACATCGAACATGGTGACCTCATATTTGGAATAGTCGTCAAACTGGTAGGTATCGGTTACGTTAAGGGCCTCCACCGGACCGCCGAATGTTTTCGCGGCCGCGCTCTGAAGAAATTCCTGACCGAAGTCCGCAAGTTTGAGAAGTTCCTGAGAAACGTTCATTGTGTAAATGAAACCGGTAGGGATCTTTCTATGGAATGCCATTGTGTCGTTATACATAGCGTATTGATAAAACAGCCTTTCCAGGAAAGCTCTCATTCCCGCAGACAGATTGCCTACATAGATCGGCGAACCGAAGATCAGTGCATCCGCTTCATGAGCCTTGTCCAGGATCGGGGCCAGTTCATCTTTCAGGGCACATCTGCCATAGCTTTTGCCGCCGATCAGTTTGCATGCAAAACAGCTCCTGCAGCCTGTATAATGATAATCGTAAAGATGGATCAGCTCGGTCTCTGCTCCCTGGGAAGCAGCTCCATCCAGAGCATTACGTAAGAGCGTCGCGGTATTCCATTTTTTTCTTGGGCTTCCATTGAATGCGAGAATTTTCATATGACCTCCTTCTGTGCTAATAATTTGATCTTATAGAATTTATGATACAACAAAACACGGGGAAGAAAAATACGGCAAAATGCGGCAAAAGAACACCTTCCATTCAACAGATTGTTGCAGGACCGTCTGCCTTTCCCGAAAGTCTGCAGATCCGTATTCCGGGTTCACTTCCCTGATCACATAAGGAACAGTATCGGCCTTTGCGGCTTCGGGGGCTTTCGCAGCTTATGCCGTTATCTTGTCCGGGCAAACTCCGGGCGAAGTTCAACTTCAATGAAGTCGCCCTTCCCGGGAATCGTCATACCGTCTCCTGAGGGCATCATATAGTACGCATCTGCTTTTTCTGCTTCGAAAGGCCCCGGTTTCTTTGACGGCAGCTGCCTGGCCTCGATAATACCATCTTCCGCCTGCTCAAGAATAAGCTGCCGTATGGTATGGAATCTACCGCCTTCACGCGGCCGTTCTTCTCCCCTGGCGGGGCTTTTTTCGCTGCCGGAGGCGATTTTTGCGACAGCAAGATTTTCTGCAAGCCGTACTATGATCTTAGGCAGACGGGGCTCCCTTCCCAGATAAGCCATCATTGCCGGGTAAAGATAAAAGTCGGTCGTAAATGCGGCGCCTCCGGGAGGACCGGAAATACCGATCACGGGAGTCTCTCCTATGATCCCGAAAGAACTGTGATGCCCCGGCCCGTGACTGGTCTGATGATAGAAGACCGTACCGACTTCTTCCAGCATTTCGATCCCCCAGTCATCATTCCCTTTGGAAGAACCGGCGTTCAGGACTACGATATCATTTTCAGCAGCAGCTTTCAGCAGCGCTTCTTTAAGCGCTTCCTGTTCATCCAGTATGATCTCAAAGACGACCGGTTCGCCGCCCCACTGCCGGATCTTTTCGGCGATCATTACGGAATTGCTTTCGATATTTTTGCCGATCGGAACCGGTTTTCCGACGTTTACCAGCTCATTCCCGGTCGGAAGAAAGGCAACGACCGGCTTTTTGACCACTTTGACGAAGGCGTTGTTTCCGTTGGCAATGTGCGCGGCGATCAGCGGGGTGATCAATGTTCCTTTCGGCACCATGAGATCCCCGGCTTTCAGCCTGCTGCCCGGTGCCGAGGTACCGGCATGCTTTCCTGAGGGCATCACATCGAAAGCCACTTTTGTATCATTATCGGAAAACCGCACATGCTCTACGACAACAGCCGTATCGAAGCCTTCCGGCATGGCAACTCCCGTGTTGGCAAATTCCCACTGGCGTCCGCGTTCCCAGCCGGACGTATCCGGCATACCGTTTTCGAAATCAGACCATCGGACGGCTACAGAATCCATCCTGCAGGTCAGTGCGTTCGGAACATCCCACTGTGAAAAAATGTCTTCTGCCAGTATTCTTCCTGCAGACTCCCGTACCGGAACACTTTCTTCCATCGGATGGAATCTGCAGTTCTGCAGGATCATTTCTATTGCTTTTTCCCGTTCGACCTGAATGTGTTTTGAATGATCTCTCATGAAAAATACTCCTTATTTCGATGTGTCTGTACTTTAGTATTCCGGGTTCACCATCTTGATTGCATGGGGATCATTATTCCGTTTTTCCGTTTCGGCCTTTGTGGCTTCGAGGGCTTTCGGCAGGATCTCCAGCAGTTTGTCCACCTCTTCTTCGGTGTTGTAGATCCCGAAACTGACGCGGATCATACCCGGCGTGGATACGTCCTCGCAGCTTCCATATGCTTCGACAGCTTCGTCCGCATTGATCCCCAGCAGCCGCCATACATACGGATGAGCGCAGAAGGCGCCCCGCCTTGTGGCCACGCCGCCGAGTTTCGAAAGCTGTTCTGCCAGGATGAAGGAATTGGCGTCGGTGAAATTAAAGGTCACTACGCCGACCCGGTCGGAAATGTTTTCGGAGTCCCCGTAGATCACGGCGGTGTCGTATTCTTTTAATCCGTCCATCAGTTTGCGGATCAGTTTCTGCTCGTGTTCCTCTATGGAGTCAAAACCGATTTCGGTAAGGATGTCGATGGCTTTTCCCAGACCGACAACGCCGGGATAATTCGGCGATCCGGCTTCGTATTTTGCCGGTGCGTCCTTCGCATCCCAGACAGTATCTCCGACGATCCGGACGGTTCCGCCGCCGTAGAATTCCGGCATGTGTTTGTTCAGTTCTTCGGTCAGTCCCACGACCGCGCCGCCGCCGTAGGGCGAGTACATCTTATGTGCGGAAAATACGAAGAAATCGATGTTTTCCTCTTCCGTTTTACCGAGCATGGAGAAGGCGCGGTGCGCTACGATCTGTGCTCCGTCTACAATGATCTTCGCGCCGTACTTGTGCGCCAGTTTTGCCACGCGGTGAACGTCGGTCACATAGCCGGTCACGTTGGAAGCTGCCGTTACGGTAACATAATCCACTTTGTTTTCTTTCAGCAGCTTTTCAATATCGTCGTAAATGACACGTCCCTGGTCATCCACTTCCGCATAGATCACCTTGCAGCGTTCCCTCCAGGAAAGATCGTTCGCGTGGTGCTCGATCCTTGTGGCCAGGACCAGGTCGTCTTTGCTTTCGATCAGTGCGGAGGCCAGCTTGTTCAGCCCGTCCGTGGTATTATTGACATAGAAGCAGGTGTAGTGCTCTGCGTCTGCGCTGACGAAATCCAGCACCTTCTGGCGTGTTTCGTTATAAAGATCGGTTGAATAATTGGATTTCTGAGAGAATCCGCGGCCGATGGAGCCGTACATGGAAAGTTTGCTGTCCACCTCGTCCATTACGGGCTTAAATGCCGGAGTGGTCGCTGCGTTATCGAAGTTGACCAGCGGCGCTTTCGTTCCGTCCTCCAGTTCGACGGGCTCATCCAGGCCGACAATATAATCCCGGATGTTGTCCAATGTGTATTTTTCCGAAGCGGAGCTTTCCTTTTCCCCGGCTTTGGTAGGGCTCTCTTTGCTTTCGGCAGCAGCATCTTCAGTTTTGGAAGCATCCGTTTTTTCGGTTTTCGAAGCAGCCTCTTTTGTCTTTGAAACGGCAGTATCCTCAGTTTTTGAATCAGCAGGAGTCTGGCTGGATGAAACAGCGGAATCAGTACTTACAGCAGTACCGGTACCGGCGGATTCGGCAGCAGAGACACGGCTCGCGCCTGCAGTCAGCGCCGTAAGGGTCATGACGGCAGCGGCGGCGAGTGCAATCAGAGTGATATTCAGCTTGATTTTATTTCTGTTCATTTGATCCTCCGGATAAATAATTTATCTCTGTTTATATTTGATTTTATAAAAATATTATATTCTCAGAATCTGTCTGTTTGCAACAAAAAGAGCAGTGATCCTCCCTGTTTATCCTTACCTCTTATCATTGAAGTGTATGCTGCACAAGGTTCAACCGGATTGTTATCTCAAACGCTGAATGATATAATCATTAAAAATACAGAGTAATGCAGATGATGACGGCCTGTCGACAGAAGACAATGCTTCTGTCAATTGACCGGACCAAAGGATAGCGGTTTATATAAGGAGGATTTTCATCATGCATCTGAAATCAATGGAAAATGCATACTCTCTGGAAGGAAAAAACTGTATCATCACCGGAGGGGCGAAAGGGATCGGACTCGGCATAACGACTGCTTTTGCTCATCAGGGTGCCAACGTGGCAATTTTTGCCAGGGATGAAGCTTCTGCTGCAAAAGTTGTCGAAGAATTCAGCACAAAGTACAAAGGGGATTTTTCTTTTTATAAAACCGATATCGGCAGCACGGCAAGCTGCAGGGAAGCGGTGCAGGCATATATGAAGGATCATGACAGGATCGATGTCCTGGTCAACAATGCCGGAATCGGGACGGCTGGTCCCTTTATGGAAATGGATGAGGAGCTGACCGACTGGTTCGAGTGTTTCAATATCGATCTTCACGGCGCAGCCAGAATGAGCTACAACGTGCTAAAGTATATGTGTGAACAGAAGAGCGGCCATATCGTGAATATCACGTCGAATGCCGGCGAGATCATCAACAGACCTTTCCTGACGGCATATGCAGTCTGCAAATCGGCGTTTAATCATTTTACGAAATGTCTGGCCGCGGAAACCGCGGCTTACGGGATCCGCGTGAATGCGATCGCACCGGGTTTTACTAATTCCAATTTCTCCAAAGATTTACCGGAAGAGGTTTATAAAGCGATTTGTGCGGATGTGCCTATCGGCCGTTTTGCCGAAGCTTTCGAGATCGGCGCACTGGCAGCTTATCTCGCGGGAGATATTTCGGATATCGTGACCGGGGCAGTATTTACTGCCGACGGCGGCTATGCGCTTCAGCATTGATGAAAGCGGGAAGCCTCCTTTACTTATCCTCCATTAGAGTTTCGACTTCGGCCATTTTGCCTTTTGCAAGCTCTTCGGAGATGAATACTTTTCCGCATACCGGACAGACCGGGACTTCGTGATCGAAAGTCCGGCCCATGTATTCGAAGGAGGCTTTCTTTATTTCAAGCTCCTTATTGCATTTGTCACAGCGCCATACACGGTTTGCCTCGTTCATTTTTGAGCTCCCTTTTTAAGATGATCGTATTATGACAACAGGCTGCAGTTTGCAGATCGGAACGGTCCGCGGGTTTCATACTCCCAGGATCTTCATGCGGTGGCAGTATGCGGAGAGAATCTCAAATTCGTCACCGTCTTTTCGGTATTCCACCCAGTAGGTGACGATCCTTTTTGTCATGCTTGCCAGATATGCGCCGTCCTCGTCGGAGAAGCGGTCGCCGTCCTTTTCGGAAAACCAGATGCATTCTTTCAGTTCTTCATCCGAGATCAGCTGTTTTTCCATTTCAAGGCGCACTTCGCCGGGCACGCGGATCACAAGTCCGTCCCATTCGTTCGTCATTCTCTTATCCTTTTTTCCTTCATATGCTTCCTGGAAGGTTTCTTTTACCGCCAGGCGGTTTTCCTTTTTCTCCTGAAGATGATACTGCCGGTCCTCTGCACCAAACAGGAATTCCAGGATGTGCCGGCAGGGCTTCCCTTTTTCAAGAAATACATCCCGGCAGTTCGAGCAGTAGACGAGGTAGGGCAGTTCGCTCAGTTCCATGCGATGTCCGACGATCGTATCGTACAGGGGCGGATTCACGGACTTCATATGTCCGCCCCAGCCGCAGCAGCGACCGGTTTCGGAAGTTTCTTCGACATCGCATCCGGAATGGCTTCCCAGGCCGCGTACGGCGTTTCTCATGGCTTCGTTGTATCTGGCGGAACAGGGATCGAAGAGGGCGGCTTTTTCCAGCAGGGCCTTTCCCTGAAGACCTTTTTCCGCCATCAGTTCGTAAACGGAAACCGTTTCGACCCCGGGCAGGAAACGATCCAGCATGTCGGAGCAGGTCGCACAGGCGAGTACAAAAACCGGTTTTCCCATTTCTTCCCAGACCGATCTCAGCAGTTCGGTATTCTTCTCCCAGCGTGTTTTCTCACCGGCCCACCAGGCGCTTGCGCCGCAGCAGCCGAGAAGGATGCCTGCATCGAAGTTTTCACGCAGCCAGTTTCCGGCAGCGATCACCTGTTCCGGCAGGGATGCGCCGGCCTGACAGCCGGGAAAGAAAATATAGTCGTACTTTTCTCTGCCGCCCAATGGGGATTTATAGAAGGCTTCGCCGGAAACAAATTCCAGTTCCGCGAGCCAGTGGTCGTGAAAAGCTTCCGGCTGGATGCCCTTGAGGACGCGTTCGGTACGGGAGGTGTGGAATACCTCGCCCATGCCGATCTTTTCCGGGCAGATGCTTTCGCACCAGCCGCACTGGTTGCAGGAGTAAGACTGCCTCGTCATCGTTCGCGAGGCAAGGAAGTGTGCGCCGAGGTCCGCAATGACTTCGTTGCCTGCCTGAAGCGGCGGCTTCCCGTATTTATTCATCAGTTCGCATCCCTTCATGCACTTGTCACAGTTGCATAAAAAACATCGGGACGCTTCCTGTTTGACTTCATCTTTGGTATATCCGGCTTCCGGATCTGCCGGGATGATTTTTGCTGCACTTTCTGCCCCTTTCGGAACAAGATCGACTTCTGTGGTGCATTTTTTTGCGGCCTCGGGGATCACGCGCCCGGTTTGGATCACGCATTCCATATAGCGGGATACGGGCGATCCGGCGGCGATGCCTTCGGTGACAGACTGACCGCACAAACCGCCGGCCATAAAGACGGCTTTTTCGGAAGTGGTAAAGAAGTTCCTATCCCAGCTTTCCAGCAGCCCGAAATCGTCACCGTCCCTGCCGGTCGCAATATATACGGCAGAATAGTCCGAAAGTTCTTCAAGAGATGCGATCTTTGTGCCGAACCGGAAGTCTATTTTTTCCTGGGAAAGCTGAAAACGGATATCTTCTTCAAAGATCTCAAAATCCGGATGGGCCTGCAGGCTGCCTCCCAGTTTCTCATCCCGCTCGAAGACCGTGACCGGGTATTTTTTCTGGGCCATCTGAAGGGCCAGTGACAGGCCAGTGCAGCCGGCGCCGATCACGGCAACGGCGGTCTCTTTGAGAGGAATCTGGAAAATATCAGCCGGCTGCGGTTTGCAGAGCAAAAGGAGCGCTTTTTCCAGGCCGCCGATATCGACCGCTTCGTCTCCGATCTTTATGCGCTGGCAGAGACCCTCGCAGGGATGATCGCAGAGTGCGGCTGCGACGGTCGGAAAAACGGTCGCTGTCCGATATTCTTTATATGCCGATGAAAGCCTGCCTTTGGACAGCTTTTTCATGACCGACCGTACGTTCAGACCGTAAGGACAGATACAGGAGCAGGGAGCCGCTTCGTCATGGATGCAGGCTTCCACATAGGGTTTCACTTCGTTCAGTTCCATCGTGCCGCGCATGTCTGATCTCCTTCATTAAAAACTGTCCCTCCGGGATCCGGAGGGACAGAACAGATTAGCTTAATGGACGCGCTGATTAATCCGGACAGGTTCCTGAATTGTTCGGCGCAGATTAAAGCGGTTTGCCGGCGATCTCTTCAAGCATGTCTTCGAAGTCCGGTCCGAGATAGTACTTGGCAGGCTTGAACTCTTCGCCGTTCTGCTTCGCTGCCCATGCTGCTTTTACTTTGTCCGGGGTAGCCGGAAGCTCATAGATCCTGCAGCCGGTAGCGTTGTTGATAGCGTTGATAACAGCCATATGTCCGGAGGACTGGTAGCACTCGGAAGCGCCGGAGGAACCGAACGGTCCGCGGTCTCTCGGGGTCTCAACAAACTCAAGACGGATATCGTCCGGAATATCATTGGCCTGCGGGATACCTGCAGTGATAATATTCTTATGCTTGTTGATATCCTGATAATCCTCACTGATCGCAAAACCGATGCTGTGGGAGATGCCGCCGTAAGCCTGTCCTTCTACGGAGAGCTTATTGCCGATCACGCCGATATCCGATGCGCATGCAAACTTAAGGACCTTGGTCTTGCCGGTGTTGACATCGACTTCAACCAAAGCACAGTTTACACCGTACATCCATTCGGTATCCTTGTCGCCTTCACCGGTGTTCGGGTTTTGGCCGGGCTCGATGCCTTTGTTCATCATGTCTACATGGCCGGTGTATTTGGTCGGGATCCCTTCGTCTACCATTTCCTGATAGGTCCTGAGGGTTCCGTCTTCCTTCTTCATGGCAGCGATCAGCTCTTTGGCTGTCTCGATCGTTGCCAGGCCGTTCATGAAGTGGCTGCGGCTGGCTGCGGCAACGCCGCTGTCCGGGCAGCGGTGGGAGTCGTTCATTACCAAGCGGATGCGGTCTGCCGGGATGCCGATCTCTTCGAGTGCTTTGACGGTAACGGTAAGGGATCCGATGTCTGCGCCCTGGCCCATATCTTCCCAGGTGTTGTAGACAGCAATCTTGTTATCGGGCATAACTTCCAAAGCCGCGTTTGCCTGATCCCACATACCGAGTGTGCACAGGAATCCGCCGAGTCCGAGTCCGACGCCCATGTGCTTGCCTTCCGCGCGGCCCGCTTCTGCGAGCTGCTTGAACTCATCATAGTGCGGTTTGATCTTTTCAAGGAGCTCCTTGTAAAGGTGTGCTTTGTAAGGACGGCTGGTGATCGTCAGATCACCTTCCTTGGCCAGGTTCTGGTAACGGAACTGCCAGGGATCGATACCGGTCTTTTCTGCCAGCATATCCATCAGGGCTTCGGAGAAGGTATAGACCTGGGGAGCGCCGAATCCGCGGTATGCCGCGTTGAATGCGTGGTTGGAAACACCGCCTCTTGCAAGACCCTTAACGTTCGGGATGTTGTATCCGTGGAACGGTACAGAGATCAGGTTATTGAAGATCTTGCTGGCCATGCCGGCATATACACCGTGGTCAAGGCCTACATCAAATTCAGCTGCGGTAAGCATTCCGTTCTCATCGCAGGCAAGCCTTGCGTTGGTGTAAGTAGCGGAACGTTTTCCGGAAATGTGCATGAACTCTTCATAGCTTAAGGAAAGCGTTACAGGCAGACCGCCCAGATTCTGGACTGCGGTAGCGGTGATCGCATAGGTGTTGGCCGTTACGGAATATCCGAAAGAACCGCCAACCGGGTTGCCGATCAGACGAAGCTTTTCCATCGGGATGCCGCAGGCCTGAGCGATGGATTCACGGCCTTCGCCGACAGCCTGGGTCTTGCACTGTACGACAACGTTGCCTTCTGTGTCGTAATAGCCCTGGCATACATCCGGCTCGATCGGCAGATGCGGCTCACGCTGTGAGTGGAAGCTGCCTTCTGCAACATAAGCAGCGTCTTCAAAGATATCAGCGGTATCTTCGCCCTTATAGAGCGGTGCCCACATATAGGTGTTGGCAGTGCCTTCGTGCATCCGGATCGCGTTCGGCATAGCTGCTTCCGGGAAAGTGAAATAGGTCGGAAGAACTTCCAGATCCTGCTTGACGGCCTTAGCTGCCTCGCGGGCATGCTCCAGAGTATCCGCTGCAACAACGGCGACAACGTCACCCTTTCTGCAGACCTTCTTGCCGGCGATTACCGGGAACGGAGGCGTACCGCTGCCTTCCCAGCGCGGGATAACAGGGGGTGTATCTACGATATTGTTGCCCTTGACATCTTTAGCAGTAAGGACTTTGACAACACCGGGCATAGCCTCTGCTTCTGAAGTATCTATATTGATGATGTTTGCATGAGGCTCGGCTGCCAGAACGACTGCCAGATGGACCATGCTTTCCGGCATCTTAAGAGCCAGGTCATTGCCGTAATCGGTAAGACCGCAGACCTTGGAGATACCATGAGGCCTCGGGCGATAGGAGCCGTAGATATCTTTTTCTTCTTCGAATTTATAAGTGATGTCTTCCATGGTGGCTTCGCCGCGCATTACCTTTGCGGCAGCCATAACCGCGTCGATGATAGGTTTGTAACCGGTGCAGCGGCAGACATTGTGGTTCTTCTGGAACCAGTCGCGGACTTCTTCACGTGTCGGGTCGGGATTCTTGCTCAGCAGCGCAAAGCTGGAGATAACGAATCCGGGTGTACAGAATCCGCACTGAATACCGCCATAGGTGACAAATGCCTGCTGGATCGGATGGAGATGCTGCGGTGTTCCGATTCCTTCAATTGTAATGATCTCGCTGTACTCCGGAATCTTGTCCATTCTCTTCGTACAGGATCTTACCAGTTCGCCGTTCAGGATCACGCTGCAGGCACCGCAGATACCCTGGTCGCATCCAACTTTTGTTCCGGTGAGCCCCATGCGGCGAATAACGGTGGAAAGTTTGTCTTTCTTCGGATCACAGATTACGGGACGGTCAACGCCGTTGATCGTAAGGTGGATCCTTTCGTAGCCATTCATACCCATTTAGTTCATCCTCATTCTTTCATTTGCTTTTTTGGTACTGTCGAGCTATATTACTCAATAATTATAAATACCCAGATAATATAATACTACAAAGCGGTCAAAACGAAAAGTAATCGTTTTTGTAAATTTAAACAATTTATTGTGAACAGGTGCAGATAAATGATGGATTCATGGGTCGCCTCCTGCCTGGGGGCGCCGGAGCCGGTGAATAGAGATGATCTGGAAAGGATCCGGCCGGAATTGTTCAACAGGGAAATACTGGAAAAACGTCAGCTGGAGCTGCTGAACGGAATCCTGTGTTACGCGCGGGAGAAGAGCAGCTTTTACCGGGAACGCTTTCCGGATAAGCAGATCACCACTTTTGCAGAATTTGCAGACCTTCCTTTTACTACGCCGGAGGATCTGCGCCGCCGTGGTTACGAGATGGTCTGCACGGGTGCGGATGAGATCGGACGGATCGTCACGCTGATGGAGACCAGCGGTTCGGAAGGCCTGCCGAAGCGCGTTTATTTTACACCGGCGGACCAGGAACGAACGGTCGATTTCTTTCATCACGGTATGTTGGAATTTGCGGTCCCGGGCGACCGGGCGCTTCTTCTTTTCCCCGGAAACAGTCCGGGCTCTCTGAATGTTCTGTTGACGGAGGCCCTTTCCAGAATGGAAGTCAAAGCCAGGATCTTCGGATTCCCGAAGCCGGAAGACTACGGAAGAGTTTCGGAAGAGATCGTTTCCGGAAACTTCAACCGGATCGTAGGCCCGCCCTTCACGATCGCGGCGATCGCCGAATACTCGGAAAAGGCGGGGATGGCAGAGAAAATTGCGGGAATCGTGGAAAGTGTGCTGCTTGCGGGCTCGTTTGTCTCCGAACAGGACTGTGAGACCATACAGAGGCTCTGGCACTGCCGGATCGATGAAGAATACGGGATGACCGAGACCGGACTGGGCGGCGGGGTAGGCTGCAAAACCGGCGGAGGATACCATCTCTGGGAAAGTGATCTGTATTACGAGGTGATCGATCCGGATACCGGATTATTGGTACCGGACGGAACCTGCGGGGAACTGGTCGTAACCACGCTGAACCGTCAGGCCATGCCTTTTATCCGTTACCGCACAGGCGACAGAAGCCGTATACTTCCCGGACCCTGTGCCTGCGGAAGCATTCTGAAACACCTGGAACGGGTGCAGTCCCGCCCGTCCGTGAAAAAGTATCTCAGGTGACATCCCTGACAAAAAACAGGAAGATTTTCTGACAGAAAAAGACGCCGCAGCTGCGGCGTCTTTTTTAACATATATTGATCAGGTTCAGTCGATCCACGCGGTACGGAACTTCAGCCATTCGGGATCCGGATCTTCGTTCCATGCCCAGTCACGTCCGCCCTTGAATACTTCCGAATTCATCTCATTGGAATACAGGTTCAGAGAAGCGGTCGGGAAACGCATTGCCATGTGGTAGTAGAAATCGCCCGGAGTCGTGGTCGCGGCAAGCTCTTCTTCGGTTGCGATCAGATAGTCCTTCGTAAACTTCAGTCCGCTTTCGTCCAGAAGCGTTCCTTCACGCATATGTCCGGGGATGACTACGTCGGGCTTCAGCGCGTAGATGCCCTCGATGTCCTTGATCCAGAGCTTGCGCTGTTCCTCATTTACTTCGCAGGTGAACGGGTGGGCGTCGTTGAAGACGACGTCGCTGCAGACAACGGTCTTGATGGACGGGATCCATACGATCGTATTCCACATCAGGTCGCCCATGCAGCGGATGATCTCAAGACGTTCGCCTTCCAGTTCCATATAATCCTTGTCAAGCGCTTCGAGTTTATCGCACTGTTTGCGGCAGAGGTTCTGCTCGCCGATGGTATCGGTCCACTCATCGAGCTTGGGCTGATACTGATGGGCGTACAGTGTTACAACCGGAGCGGGAGCGTAGCATTTTGCTTCCGGGAATGCTTCGCTGATCTCGCCCATGCCCCAGTAATGATCGGGATGCGCGTGCGTAGCAAAGATCGCCTTCAGTGTAAGGCCGGTCTCCAGGATCTCGGCGATCACACGGTGAGCGTTGGCCCTGGTCCACTGCGTGTCGATCAGGATGCATTCCTTCTGACCCATGACGATCGTTGATGTTACATTGAATCCTTCTTCGGATGATACAAAGACTTTTGTTGCCAGTTTGCCTTCGCCGTGACGGGTGGTGATTACTTCCATAAGTGCTCCTTTCTGATTATATCCTTCAGATTTTATCTTTTTTTAAACTCCCGCATTTTCCGCGGAAGATAAGAGTTCATACTTACCAGATGAAATTCGATTTCAGTGCTTCCCCGTTATCGATCAGCAGGTTTTCGCCGGTCATGGAGCGGTTCACGCAGGCCAGGAAAACGACCCACTCCGCGATCTCTTCAGGGCTGCTCCAGCGGTGGAGCAGGGATTCGTCGAGAACTGCCGCATAGAGCCTGTCATCTTCGAGAATGTGTCGGTTCAGGTCTGTGATCACGCCGCCGGGGCAGACCGCGTTCACGGTCGCGCCGTACCGTGCCAGGCGGAGGGCCAGATTTTTTGTATAAGCTGTAAGACCGCCTTTGGATGCAGCGTAATGCGGGAATTCCGAACCGGTGAGGGCAGACGCAGAAGAAACATTGACTACAGACCGTATGTTTTCCTGAACTGCATAGTGTTCTGTCAGCTCGATGGTCGCAGAAAGATTGACAGCGATATCTTCGGCGGTCTGTGTCTGTACGCCGGCGCAGTTAACCAGTACTTCGATCTCACCGAGATCCGGCCAGTCGGTATCGCGGATATCGTGGATCACGTGTTCATAGTTTTCCGAACACAGATCGGACGGAAGAAGATCCATGCCGATGACCCGGTGACCCTGTTCTGAAAACAGCCTGCATATGGCTTTTCCGATCCCTCCGGATGCTCCGGTGACAAGTACTTTCATAATGCCCCTTTTCGGTAAATATCTCTTTTTTGTCAGTATATATTTATTATGGGATTAATGCAAGCGCTGCAGATACGGATTCCGAATTGAGCAGTTTTTTCAAATGGATCCGGCGGCGGACCCATCCGGGATCTCCCCGCGGTACCGAAGGTATTCTTCGCCGATTCCTTCTTTTTCCCAGCGGCGGACGATCCGGTATCCCAGCGGGGAAAAGAGCACTTCGCAGAACAGTTCGGCTATTGCGCCGGTGACTGCGCAGGTGAAGCACTGCAGCAGGCTCCATCCGAAGAAATGCAGCGAGACGATCAGCGCGAAAAGCAGATTGTCCGTGAACTGGCCGATGAAAGTGGAGACGTAAGACCGCAGCGCAAAAGTGCCGAATGAGTCCTTTTTCGCCTTTCTGCCTATGGCTGCGTTCAGATAATTGTTGACAAGGGCCGATACGATAAAAGCGACGGACGACCCCATCAGCACATACCAGGTGCCGGCGAAGGTGTTGTTCAGGGCGGTATTGATGACCAGTTCCGAGCCTTCCACAAAGGATTCGCCCCAGACGCCGGGGATCTTTGCACCGATAAAAAGCATAAGCGCTACGAACAGGTTCGCGATTAGCGCAAGCACGGAAAGCAGGGTCGCCGCCTTCGGGCCGAAGCGTTTGGTGACGATATCCATCAGCAGGAAGACCAGCCATGAAAAGATAAAGCCGCAGTCCAGCGCCAGCCAGGATACAGGAAGAGAAATGCTTTTATTCGCCAGAAGGTTCATGGAAATAATAGCAACGACAAACAGGGCGGTGACGATACCGGGGATGCTTCTCTGAAGGATCAGGAACTCCCGGAAAAGAGAGTGCTTTTTCATTTGATTTACTTCCTTGTTTTGATCTTTTGGAAGGTGGTTGAGCAAGGAGACACCTTCGTACGAATTCAGAATTATAATGAAAATTCCGGGGCATGTCAACTGCCGGATGCCATGCTTTTTTAAGAAAAGTACAGCTCTGCAGGATTCCGGTAAAATCTTCCCTTTGCGGATAGCTCAGATCATACTAAATATGTTATAATCCCGTCAAAAAGAAGTTTGGAGAGGAACAGGACAGCTTTGAAAAAAGAACCGATTTTTACCAGGGGATTTATCTTCTGCTTCATTGCGACTTTTTTCAATTCCATGATTTTTTATATGCTGATCAGCATATCTGCCGAATATGCCCGCGCATTCGGGGCAGGAGGATCCCTTCAGGGCCTTGCATCCGGCATTTATGTGCTCGGCATGCTGCTGACGCGTTTTCTTTTCAGCAGGATCCTGGCTGTGATCGGCTGGAAAAAAATGATCTGTATTTTCCAGCCCCTTCATATCGCTTCCTGCTTTTTCTATTTCCTGATCTGCGATATGCCGACATTTCTGATCGTAAGACTCGTTCACGGCCTGTTCTTCGGACTGGCATCCTCTTCGATCCTGACTGCGGGGACTTATCATCTTGCAAAGAGCCGGTACGGCGAAGCAAACGGTTATATGATGACTGGCATTACCCTGGCGATCGCAGTCGGGCCCTTTGCGGCGGGACTGATCTATGATACTTTCGGTCCGAACGGCTGCTTTGTCAGTGCCGTAGCCATCGCGGCGGGAATGTGGATCTGCCTTCTCCTTTCGCGGACGGATTACGACAGCTTCCTTGCGAAGGATAAGGAAGAGAATAAAGCCCTTATAAAAGAGAAACCGCACGGCCTCAACAGCATGATCGAGGTCTCGGCGCTTCCGATCACGGTGTGCACGTTTATCAGCGCGTTCAGTTATTCGACGATCCTTTCATTTATAAGGACATACGGACAGGTCCTGGATCTGGCGGGTACGGTCTCTCTTTTCTTTGTCGTCTATGCCGCAGTGCTTTTGGTTTCCAGGCCGGCGGCCGGCAGGATACAGGACAGAAAGGGCGATTCTGTCATTATTTATCCCTGTATCATCATGCAGTTTTTCAGCCTGTTTCTTTTATGGGTCAGCCCGAACCCCTTCGGGATCATTTTTTCAGCTGTTCTTTGTGCGGCGGGGTATGGCAGCGCGACTTCGTGCTTTAACACGATAACTACTCGGGGCCTCTCTGCAGAAAGGAAAGCCTACGCGGTCAATACCTACTGGATCGGCTGCGACCTGGCCAACGGGCTGGGACCGGTCGTCCTCGGCGCGGTCATGGAGGCCTCCGGGGTGAGAAACATGTATCTGATTGCGGCTGTGACCTCTGTTTTTACGCTGGTATTCTACCGATTCCTTTATCAGAGGTTTGCGGCAAAACGCGCAGTGATGACCGCCTGAATGAAATGAAGATAAAAATGAGGCTTGGAACAGAGTATACGGAAACATGTCAGGAGAAAGAATAACAGAAGAAAAACTGAGAAAAGCACTGGATGCGGACCGCACGGGCAGAGTCGTAAAAGATCCGGTCTTCGCGGTCGTGGCTCCGGTCGTTTTTGAAAGTAAAGAACCGTATCTGCTGGTTGAAGTCCGGGCGGAAGGGATCGCTCAGGCAGGGGACCCCTGTTTCCCGGGCGGAAAGATCGAAGAAGGTGAAAGCCCGGCTCAGGCAGCATCCCGTGAAATGGAAGAGGAGCTTGGCATCCGTGTCCTGCCGGAAGAGTTTTTAGGAGAGCTTCCGGAAGTCTATACCTATCTGGGACGTCTTACCCGCATCTATGTCTGTTCCGTGGATCCCGGGCAGGCTGACAGGGTACGCATCAACCCGGACGAAGTATCCGTGCTCCTTAAAGTGCCGGTGTCGCTTTTTCTTAAGGATCCGTTTGCAATGGAATTTCCTTTCGGCGGGCATGTTATCTGGGGCATGACGGCGGGAGCCGTCCGCCGGCTGTGCAAGGCCTGGGAAAAAGCCAGGAAGCTTTAAAAAGAGTTAAGGCAGGCGGGCATACTCCCGCTTCCGTTCGCTATGGAAATATGCTTCCGGGAATGCTAATATAAAACAGGAGACCGTATCAACGTACAGGAGGTAAGCAGACGATGCTCGAAGAACTGAAAAAACCGATCGAAGAGCTGTTGACGGCAGGAAAAGACGCGGTCAGCAATGCCGCCAGGAATAACGAGGAAAGCAATATCTTTTTTGAAAAGCTTTCGGAAAAGCTTTCCGTGTATGCCGGACATGCCACAGTGGAAAATACGGAACTCAAATACGACAAAAACTACGAACCGAAGGGGAATGAATAATGGGCAAGGCAAAAAGAGCTGCGGATAATCTTCTCAGGGCAAAGGACATTGCCGCAACACTGATCGCGAAAAAGGTATTTATCGGCGGAAACGCGGAAAGGGCCAGGGAAGCGCTGGTCGAGCTGGGCCCCACCTTTGTCAAATTCGGCCAGATCCTCTCTTCCCGACCCGACCTCATCCCGGAAGAATACTGTGAGGAGTTCAAGAAACTCCGGAACAACGTCAAACCGATGGATTTCGAACTCGTTAAGGAGATCATCGAAGAATCGGTGGGAAGCAAGGTCGGGGAGATCTTCGAGTATCTGGATCCGAAGCCTCTGGGCTCTGCCTCCATGGCACAGGTGCATAAGGCCAGGCTTTTCAGCGGGGAGACCGTCGTGGTCAAGGTGCAGAGAAGAGGCATCTATGAGATCATGGAAAAAGACATCAACCTGATGCACGACATAACGAAATTCATTCCGGGGGCACTGACATCGGGAATCAACCTAACCGCCGTGATCGATGAATTCTGGAAGACCGAGCAGGAGGAGATGGATTTCCTGATCGAAGGCAGGAATCTGGATACCTTCTACAAAAACTGCAAAAACATTGCCTATGCGACCTGCCCGAAGCCATACAGGGACATCTCTACGGACAAAGTCCTGGTGATGGAGGCGATCGAAGGGATCGAACTGGATGATCATGACGAGCTGATCCGGCGCGGATATGACCTGAATGAGATCGGGGCCAAGATCGCGGATCATTTCATAAGGCAGGTTGTGGATGACGGATTCTTCCACGCGGATCCCCATCAGGGGAACATCATGATCCGGGAAGGAAAGATCGTCTGGCTTGATCTCGGAATGACCGGCCGGCTGGATAAAACGAGCAAGAGCGCCATTAACAGGGCGATCATGGCCGTTGCCAGAAATGATATCGCTGCGCTGGTGGATTTTGTATATACCGTAGGCGTCTATAAAGAACGGCCGGACCGCTCGCAGCTGTACGAAAGCGTCAGCGCCTTCATGTCGAAATATGCTTCTTCGGATCTCGCAAGTATCGATCTTGCCAAGCTCTTTACGGAGCTTATGGATGTCCTGAAGCTGAATAAAGTGGAGATGCCGCCCCATTTCACCATGCTCGTCAGAGGCCTTGCGACCGTGGAAGGCGTGGTCGCGGAACTGGCTCCGGAGATCCAGATCGTCAACATTGCGGCCGCCAGGATGCGAAGCAGGTATCTTACGCCGACCGGCATCAAGAACCAGATCCTGAAGCATTCCACCAGATTAGCGGATTCGGTGACAAAAGCGATCGAAATACCGGGACTCCTGACCGATATCCTGAAGAATTATTCCAGAAACGAAACACGGATCAAGCTCGATCTGAGCCCCTCGGATTCGCTGGGTAAGATCCTGTTCGGTATTGTCCAGAACGTCGCATTCGCGCTGATCGCCGCGGCGCTGTTTATCGCTTCGTCGATCCTGTGCACTACGGAGCTCAGACCGCGCGTAGCGGGCATGCCGGTGCTTTCGCTGATCGGATTCATACTGGGCGCGGCGATCGTGGTCATATTGATCCTGCAGGTCATTTATTATTTCCGGCATACGTATAAGGGATAGGCCCTGCCGCCTGCATAATCCCTCTGTTTCATTATTCTTTGCTTGTGGATGTAGAAAAGGGAGAGTGTGATCAAGGCAGGCCTGACGGTCGGAACGATCCATACCGGACTTCGCGAAGTGCTGACAGAGGCAGAAGAGACAGGATGATCCGTTGAAACAGATGATTTATACTTGTTTATATATTTTTTTAAAAATAGGATTGTCAAGCGCACATCCGTCTGTTATAATATGTTCACAATTGAATAAGGGCATCAGTGCTGTGAGTATTCACAGTTAAAAGGGAATCAGGTGTGAATCCTGAACGATCCGGTCACTGTAAGCAGGGAGCTACCGGCCAAGATCCATTGTACCAATGTATGAGAAGGGGTCCGGAAAGCAACGATCTGCAAGTCAGGAAACCTGCTGATGCTTGTAAAGCGGGATGTTTCCGACGAAAACAGTTCAGCATCAGGTAGTAAACCACTTTTATTCAGACGTTATTAGGCGTCCTGTTTTCTATATCGGAAACGGGGTGCCTTTTTTTAATCCCCCGCTGCTGAATATGCCTTCTAATTTTTTTCGATTTTAATCTCATATCACGGATAGGATGCCTTTCGTCGGGCATCCTTTCTGTTTGCTCACCGGAGCAGAATGTTGTAAACTGAACATTAGGCAGCAGAAGTGCCCGGGAGGAGAGCTTAAAGTGCAGAACAGTAAAAACTATGACAGGATCGCAGCCGTCATCTTTATGGCCACGTGGGGCATCGTCTTTCTGGACCGGCTTACGGCCAGCCAGGCTTCGGACGTGATCATCCGGGCGCTGGATCTGACGACGGTCCAGTTTTCCGCCCTCACTTCGTTAAGCAATCTTTCTTTTGCGGTTTCCTCCGTAGTCATCGGATTCTTATCCGACCGGACCGGGAAACGCAAGGCTTTCCTTTTTCCCTTTGTACTGATCTGCGGCCTGATCGCTCTGGGCTGTGTTTTTGTGCGGGATTACAGGGCCCTGCTGGTGCTTCGGATCGCGTCCGGTTTCTTTGAAGGCCCGGTCCTTTCCCTGATGATGGCGATCCTTGCGGATATCTCCACGAAGGGACGTTTCGGCTCGAACGCCGGTATTACGGCTGCCGGTGTATCCATCTTTGCGAATACGATGGGCCCGCCGCTTGTCACAAGGCTTGCCACCGGCTTTTCCTGGAATATCCCTTATGCGGTCACCGGTGTGCTGCAGATCGCAGCGGCACTGGTCATCCTGTTTGTTATTAAAGAGCTGAAGTCCGGAGCGGAACAGTGCAGTCCGGTCGGGCTCCGGGATATTGCCAGAGGCCTGGTTTCCAGCCGGAACGTCGTTCTCTGCATCATTATCGGGATCTTTTCCATGACCGGCTACTGGAGCATGCAGATCTTTGCTCCGATCTACCTGACCAATGTAATGAAACTGCCGCCGGTGACCCGGGGCACGGTTTCCGCGGTCATGGGCCTGATCTTTATCTTTTCGCAGCTGCTGGTTCCGGCCCTGTCCGACCGGATCGGGCGGAAAAAGGCGCTGATCCTGGCTTTGATTTTCGGAGCCCTTGCTCCGTTGAGCATGTGGATCGCGGCAGGAAGCTCGCTCAGCGTCTGTTTTTACTGTATTTTCGGCGGACTGATCGCAACGACCAGTGCACTTTTCGGAAACGTGATCCCGATGGAATCGCTTCCGGACAATATGCGGACGAGCGCCGCAGGCGTGGTCATGGGGATCTCGGAGATCATTGGGGGAATGCTCTGGCCGCTGCTGGCCGGCAGACTGTATGACAGGATCGGAGATATCGTCCCGGTCATGATGATCACAGGCATCATCTTTATACTGGCTGTACTGGTTTCTTTCGGTCTGAAGGAAACCAATAAAAAATAATGGATACAGACTATTTAGGAAAGGCGGAACCCATGATTCAGGATATTTTACCGCATGTACTGGACAACCGTTTTACGGATAATATCACGCCGCAGGATGAGGATATTGTCCTGCATTTTGAGCAGAACGGGGTCCTTTCCAGGGACGGCCTGTTCCCGAAAGTGCGCGAGTTTTCTTCGATGAACAAGGAAAAGCTCAGCTATGTATTCAGCATCGATGAAGAGCATTATTTCGTGCTGGAGGAAGACGGGGACAGGAGCGCGGATCTTCCGGAAGGATACGGCTATGCTGACCTGCGGAGTTTGATGAGAGAAGGACTTATGGAAAAATACCGTGCATTTGCGGCATTCACCGGGATCCAGCTTTTCAACTGGTACAGGAACAACAGATTCTGCGGCAGATGCGGAAAAGAGACCTTCAGGGATACAACGGAGCGGGCGATAAGATGCAGCTGCGGGAACTCGATCTATCCGCATATACAGCCGGCAGTTATCGTGGGAGTTCGGAACGGGGAAAAACTGCTCGTGACAAAATACAGGGGCGGTTTCAAGTTTTACGCGCTGATCGCCGGATTTACGGAGATCGGCGAGACTCTCGAGGATACGGTAAGACGCGAAGTCATGGAAGAAGCCGGTCTGAGGGTCAAAAACATCAGATACTATAAATCACAGCCCTGGGGGATGGTGGATGACCTTCTGGCCGGGTTCTACTGTGATGTCGACGGCAGTGACGAGATCACCATGGATGAAAAGGAGCTTAAAGTCGCGGAATGGCGCAGCCGCGGGGAGATCGTGCTCCAGCCGGATGACATCAGCCTCACCAACGAAATGATGTACATGTTCAGGGAAGGAAAGGATCCGGCCTGAGTCCGGGAATTTACAAGGGACTCCGGAACTGCAGGATGATCTGCCGGCCGGCAGTTTTTCGAAGCAGACCTGAGATTTAACGAAAGGTGACCTGTCAACAGAATGTGCTGCAGATTTGCTTACTATTCCAGAATAATAGAAGATATTGAAGGCGTTGCAGACTGGATCGAACCGGGTGTGAAGACCTTCTGTGCAGGTGATATCCATCCTTCCGAGCCGGCTGTGGTTATAAAAGCAGATCCGGGAAAAACGCAGATCCGGGCCGGTGTAATGCCCTGGGGATTTTTATCCTATGATAAAAAGCTTCTGATAAATGCTAGGGCAGAATCCGTACAGGAAAAGAAAACCTTTGCGGACAGCATGGCATACAGACGCTGTGTTATCCCGGCGGGCCATTTTTATGAATGGGACAGGAATAAGATCAGGAATACGTTTTTTCTGCCCGGATACAGAACTTTTTACATGGCCGGATTATATAACATATTTGATCAGACAGACCGGTTCACTGTCCTGACAACGGGCGCAAATGAATCCATGAGTCCTGTTCACGACCGGATGCCGCTGATCATTCCGGAGGAAAGGATCCGTGACTGGATCCTGGAGTATGCTTCCGCACAGGAAATCCTTAAAGAGATCCCGCCGGCCTTCCTGCGAGAAGCAGAATATGAGCAGCTGTCCCTGTTTTGAAAATAATCGTGGAGAAAAAGATGAAGCTTACCACTCTGGCTTATATCAAAAAAGAAGATCAGTACCTGATGATCCATCGGACGAAAAAGGATAATGACCCGAATCATGACAAGTGGATCGGGGTCGGCGGCAAGCTGGAAAAGGATGAAAGTCCCGATGAATGCATGATCCGGGAGGTGAAGGAAGAGACCGGCCTGGATGTGACCGGATACCGGTTCTGCGGGATCGTAACTTTTATTTCTGACATCTGGGAAACCGAGTACATGTTTCTTTTCGAGGTTAATGAGTATTCCGGAGAACTGACCGAATGCAGCGAAGGAGATCTTGAATGGGTGGAAAAAAGAAAGATCCCGGATCTGCATATCTGGGAAGGAGACAGGATCTTTCTGGAAAGGATGCAGGACGGAAACGGGTTTTTCTCACTGATGGTCCGATACGAAGGAGATACCCTTGCCGAATGGAAGCTTTATGAATAATAACGAATTATCAGAGCCGCTTTCAGTTCAGCATCAGATCTTTCAGGCTGCGTTTCGGTACATAATGAATGTCGTTCTCATCCCGGTAATAGACGGTGCTGCCGTCTTCTCCGACGTCGGTGAGGACGATTTTTTCGTCAGGCCTGCCGAGAGCAACCACCAGAAGCGGGCGGATGTTTTCCGGAAGGGAGAGGACTTTTTTTAATTCGTCTGCGATGAAATTTCCGATCATGCAGCCGCCGAGGTTTTCTTCAGCGGCCAGCAGGAGCATTGTCTGGGCGGTGATCCCGGCATCCCGCTGGAACATGTTCAGGTTGGTGCTGATGTCCGTATCCTGGCAGATCACGATAAAGCCGGTAGGGCAGTGCCCGGGGTGCGGCAGCGTGATCCCGGGAAGCTGGGCGGCCCAGCGGACCAGGGGCTGAATGGCGTCAACATCTTTTTTCTCATACGCAGCGTAAAATTTCAGAGGCTGTGCGTTCTTGGAGGAAGGGCAGAACCTTGCTCCGTCAATAAGGGATTCCATCTGCTCCCGGGTAAATGAATAGCTTTCGTCATAGCCGCGGTAGCTTCGATTTTTCAGGATCAGGTCTTTCAGCATTTTTGATATCTCCTTTTTCAGTCCGGCAGGTTTCCGAGTTCTTCCAGGAAACGCCAGCCATAGTCGTCTTTTTCGCGTTCTTTGGTTGAGAGTTCTTCGTACGGACGGAGCAGGGGATGCAGACGCTTTTTGTTGTCACGCGGCTCGCCGTACCGCCAGTTATTCATGATATGGAAGCGCATCCAGCGTTCGTGTTCGATCGCCCGGCAGCGTTCTCTTTCCTCCGGTCCCAGCCCTTTATAGACCTCAAAGGCCCTGCGGCAGAGCTCCGGCGTAACGGTGTTGCCGGCTTCCGGGCCGAGAAGGATACGGAGCTTGTACTCCAGATGGTCGGCAGCAGCCAGGTTGGACCCGCGCAGGAAGCAGCCCAGTTCGTTCCAGGGCGGATATCTTCCGGGTGAAGCTTCCATGTACATTTCATGCAGCCGTACGGCGTAGCGGTTCAGTTCATCGCGAAGAACGTGTTCCGGTGCGAAGACTTCGGAATAGGAGCCGAAGACTTCGGTGCTGTCAAACGGCATGGAAAGCCTGGCGTAGACTTTCCCCTGTACGGGGCAGTATTTAAAGAGCAGGATCAGGGTCAGGATGGTATCTTCTTCCCTGTCTGTGCAGACGATGATCCGGTCAGCTTCAGCAATTATATCCAGAGCAGAACTCCACGGCTCTTTGCTGAAGATCAGGCTGTCACGGTCCGGATCTTTCTGACCGACGGTGACGATCGTTTCAAGGTAGGGATGCAGCCGGATGAATTCATTGTAGTTGCCGTACATGCGGTAGCAGATCGCCTGATGCGGATCCAGGACATTCTGGATCATAGCCTGTTCCAGAATACCGGAAGCATATTTTCCGCCGCCGATCATTACGATGTTCTCGTGATCGTTTTCGATCGGAAAGCGCTTCCAGTATGCCCGTGCGCAGATCCTGTAAGGATCAAAAATGTGGATGTTTGCCGGAAGCTGTTCCGGCTCGTGGGCTGTCATGCAGTAGATCTGGGAACCGGTGCTTTCGAATTGCTTAGCCCTCTGTTCGTTATCCAGAATGTTCTCACTCATAAAGAAGAGGGACGCATTTCCCTTTCCCTTCTTGATTTCGAGAAGCTCCGAGGGAGAAAACTCGGCACCGAAGCCGGGACCTTCCCCGATGGTCCTTTTCTCTTCAGAAAAAATCACGCTTCCGTCCGGACGTTCTTTTTCGAGACCTGCAGCCAGACTTTCGGTGAATCTGTTGCGTTCCGCGAAAATGTACCACTGCTTTTTGCGGCTGAAGCCGAGCTTCTGGCGAGGCACAAACTTTCCTCTCAGGAATGAAAGCATGAAAGAGAAGAGCGCAACAAGCACGCCCAGGCTCATCAGCTGGAAGACCGCACCGATGATTTTGCCGGAAGAGGTGACCGGATAAAGGTCTCCGTAGCCGACTGTAGTCAGGGTCGTGATCGTGTACCACAGTCCGGCCTGTATGGTAGTGATCCCGGACTCGGGCGAAGCCGATTCCACATGTACCAGAAGCAGGAGCAGTACTATGTATACTAGTATCGCGATACTGACGATGAGAGGGGCTTTGCTGATTTTCTTATTCTTATTCACGAAAGACTTCCTCATCCGATTGAATTCTGTCAGTTACTGTTCTTCTTTCAGAAGCCGGGGGATCAGCAGGACATTATCAAGATCCAGCTGCTGATAGTCTTTTTCCGTTCCGGTAAACTGGGCTTCCAGCGTACCGAGGTATTCCAGATCCTCCCAGGGGACCAGGCAGGCGTGGAGCCGCCGGCGTGTATCCTTGCCGATGCGGAGTTCGCTTCTGCCTTTTGCGGCGACCTCGTCACGGTATCTTTCCCCGCGTTTCGCGAAGGTCTCCAGATCCATCGTGCGGTAGCCGAAGGCATAGTGGAAAGCACACCACCGGAGATGTTCGGTCCGGGCCAGATTTTCGAGAAGGGCCGGGCCTTTTGGCCATCCGTCCCGGATCAGGTCTTCTTTGTTCAGCCCGGATATGTGAATCATTGCGTCCAGAAAGTCTGCGCTGGCACGGCAGCTTAAACGGCTGAAGTAATCACAGCGCTGCCAGTCTTTTTCGACAGAATTGTTTTCGCTCCGGTGGTACTCGTGATTGATCAGCATGGCTCTTTGGTCGAGCTCCTTGCTGCAGAGGATCTCGGGTGTGAACAGTTCTATGATCTCCGGCAGGCCGCTGGTATCGGAGATACGGTCCACGCCTTTCTCGGAGCATGTCAGGACCGGGGCAAAGCAGCTCCGGCTGCGCAGATAATCCGTGATCTCCTTGGAGATCTCTGCATTTTCCTCGTCGTTCCCGGTGCAGACGACGATATAGTTGAGCTCCTTCGCGCGGGCGGACAGAAATTCGTAAAACGCGGAGCTGCGGGCGTTGACCTCCAGAAGGTCGATCTTATAGTTTTCCTTTATTCCGGGATATTTATAGAAAAAGCTTCCGGAAGTATTGCTGTATTTGTCCGCGACGATCGTCGTGCGGAATTCGCTGCCTTCGAACTGCCCGTTCATCAGAAGATAGCGGAGCATCGCCTGACCGGTCCGGCCAAAGCCTATGATCACGCTTTCGAAGTTTTCGGCTGCCCCGGCTTTTTCCCCAAAGCCCATATAGGCATACGGAGGATATTTACGGATGGCAAGCCGGGCGATCAGATCCGCGGTCTCGATGGCGTTTACGGAACCGTAGCCGTACCGGGAATCCTGCGGATCACCGGAAGTTTCCATGGCCTGAAGGGAAAATCCTGCCGATTCGTCCGGAACCAGCAAAGTGATATCGGTCTGGGAAGACTCGATCCCGGCTTCTTTCAGGACATTTAACAGTGACTCGGCATAACGAAGGTTGTTGGTGGTCTTCAGATCCAGGCAGTAAACGGAAAGATGCGTACTGCCGGAGGTTACCCCGAGTTTCCGAAGGAAAGCGGCATCCGGTGCCTTGGCGCTTTCGTCGTTCAGAAGCAGGCTGCCCATGCGCAGGATCTTGCCGGAATAGGTATCGCCCGAGTCGCTGTCCACAAAGACGACCACGCCCTTTTTCTGATCCTGAAGCTGTTCGCCGAAGCTGACAGATCCGTCATTGGCGCCGTAGATCAGAATGAGGTCCTTATGGTTGATGAAGAACAGATTCAGTGCGCGGATGACCCGTACCCCGATACTGGCGACGACCGAACTTGCGGTCGCGTAAAGCGCTCCGAGATGGACAAGATAAAGCAGGATCTGCATCGGCCAGTGGGCGAGAAGCGGCGTATTGCTGATGGCGCTGATCTCGTTTCTCCCGAGATACATGCAGAAAACAGAAAACAGTGTGCGCATGACCGCGACGGGCGACGGACCGTATATGGTGTAATAACCGTACCCGTAGAGGAAGATCCCGGCAATTCCGCAGACGAGGATGATCACCCCGATCAGCCTGGCCATGAATTTAGGCTGGAACCCGAGGGAGACCAGGATCATTAAAAACAGTATTGCGGCTATGATCAGAACGGCAGCTAGAGCCATAGTACCCTCCAGATAATCCGAGTCATGCAACAAATATATTATAGATTAAAAGCCTGCGGAATGCCATAAAAATCAGCCGGAAGGGAAAACAATACAGCCGTCCGGGATTTACCGGGGCCGGATGCAGAGCGGTACTGCGGAAAAAAAACGGATTAACGGCTTTCCTTCCGTGAAAATATCTAAATTTGAACTGCGAAAAGCAACAGGATGTACAAAAATACGGCATATATTGATATTTCATTGACAAGCATGATATATAGCAGTAGATAATGAATTATAAAATAATTCTATATATTTTATAAACATTCTATAAACGCGACTAATAATTTGAGGCATAAATCTGCAGCTTTTTAATCAGCAAGAGGTACTCAGATCGATTAAGGGGGTGGATTATGGTACCAATTATTATTGCCGTACTCTATTTCGGCTTTTTCAGTGTGCTCTTCGGTTTCATGAGCAGAAGGAAAAAAGCCACCATGAGCGAAAAGGGGGACTCCACATTCTTTACGGCATCCGGACAGATCGGCTGGATCGCGGTTATGTGTTCCTTCGTTCTTGCTCCGCTTGGAGGCGGACACACGACAAGTCTTTACGAGAACCAGGCGAACATCGGTGTTTCGGCAGTCTGGTGGGGTATCATGGCAGGCGGTGTTTTTGTCCCGATATTCCTTTACTGGTTCGGACCGATGTTCCGTAAACTGAAGGTCCAGACTTTCCCGCAGGCGCTGGGCAAGGTCTTCGGACCGAAGATCAAGATCTTCAACTCTTCTGTAGCTCCCGCAGCATGGCTCGGTATCGCAATGAGCGAACTGCTGGGAACTTCCACTGCCGTATATGCACTCTGCGGCGGCAAAGTAAGCTATGCTCCCGGATGTATCCTGATCGCCGGAGCCCTGATGCTGATCTACATCTTCTTCGGCGGCATGCTTCAGGCTTCCATGATGAACGTGATCAATGCGGTCGTCATGATCGTGGGCAGCTTTGCAGTCGTAGCGTATGTCGGCGGAGCGATCCCGGGCGGATACGAAGGAGTAGCACAGCATTACGCATCGATCGGAGAAGCGTTCAAAACAGATATGTTCAGCTTCCCGCCGGCAGTTGTATTCGGAACGATCATTCCGTGCGTAGTTCTGCATGTACTTTCCGTTGCCAGTGAGCATGCCATGTATCAGCCGATGCTGGCGGCAAAATCCAATCGTGATATCCGCCGCGGCGCCTTCCTCGGCGGACTGATCAATACGGCAGCCTGCATCCCGTGGGTAGTTCTCGGCGTTACGGGCACATCCATTGCGGTTATTGCCCAGAAGGCTCCGATCCTTTCTGTTCCGGAACTGGCGCTTCAGGTGCTGCCGCCGGTACTGATCGGTGTCCTGATGGTTGCCCTTCTTTGTGCGCTTCTTTCCACAGGATCCGGAATGATCCTTGCGATCTCCCATGTTATCGCGGATGATATCATCCTGCCGCTGACCGGCCACAAACAGGGAGATAAGAACTACAAGACGATAAGCCGTATCATTATCGTTGTCGTGACCGCAGCTGCAACCCTTCCGGCCATGAAGGTCACGCTGCTGATCTCGCTGTTCTTCTGGTGCTTCGCACTCAGCATGCCGATCTTTGTAAACTATCTGATCGGTATGTTGTGGAAGATCAACCGAAAAGCAGCCTGGATCAATCTGATCGCATCGACGGCGGTCAACTTCTGGTGGACTTTCGCCTGTCCGCCGTGGGCAGGTATCTTCAACTTCGCTTTCTGGCCTGTTGCAGTCACAACGATCGTACTTGGCATCGTGCTGAACCTGATCCTTCCCGGAGAACCGGGACTGCTTAAACAGATGGAAGAAAAGAAAGCCGGATCCTGATCTGCGGCTGATGAAGAATGGAGGTATCTTATATGAACTGGGTAGTTTCAACTATTTTATATACCATGGTTATCAGCGTAGTATTGAATGCGGTAATATTCGGCATCTTCAAGGCTACGCACAGCAACAACGATGATGATGAATAAGGAGGTGGTCTGATGCAGCCAGTAGATGTTTTTGTAGCCGCGTATCTGGTAGGCGCTATGGTCATTCTCGGTATTCTTTCTGTTCTCGCTTACCGTAAACAGGTAAGGAACGGTGAAATAAAAGAGGACGACATCTGAAAATAGTATAAACAGGGCTGCCGCATTATCATCGGATGAAGCGGCAGCCTTTTTATGCGCAATGTAAAAAATTCGTTGTACGGGAAAAGAAAATGCTGTAATATAAAAATAGCTTCGGAACCTGACGTCCGCTGGGACGAAATAATAAAAGTATTAGAAACAATGTATTTTTTAGGGAGGTACTGTCATGGGCGTTTTTGTCATCAAACAAACCAAAGCCGGAGCATTCATGTTCAATCTGAAGGCAAAGAACGGTGAGGTCATTGCCAGCAGCCAGCAATACAAAGCGATCGGATCCTGCAAAAAAGGAATCCGGAGCGTTATGAAGAATTCCACGGCGGCGGATATCGAAGATCAGACCGTTGAGAATTACGAAGTAAAGAAGAACCCCAAGTTCGAGGTTTACCTGGATGCCAAAGGTGAGACGAGATTCAGACTGCGCGCGGCAAACGGGCAGAACATCTGCCACGGTGAAGGCTATTCCAGCAAGCGCAGCTGCTTAAACGGTATTGCATCTATCCGGAAAAATGCTCCCGACGCAGAGATCAAACTGGAACTCGATCAGTAATAATCTTTTTACCGAACAGATGTAAAAGCCCTTCCGTTGACATTGCCGGCGGAAGGGCTTTTTTATCGGCCGGATATTACAAAATAATCATATTATCAATTGCCTTTTTGTTATGAATTGGAGTATGATAAAACAGGAGGATCACAGGGTGATCCGGCACTATGTTTTTTACAGGAGAGAGCAGTTATGAAGATACAGGCAGCAGTAATAGAAAATGCGGGAGATCCCTTCCGGATCACCGAACTGGAACTGGATGAGCCGAAGAAAAATGAAGTGCTGGTCGAGGTGGTGGCCTGCGGGGTCTGCCATACCGATGACGTTGCCAGGAACCAGATCATCCCGGTACCGCTCCCGGCAGTTTTCGGGCATGAAGGCTGCGGGATCATAAAAAAGGTCGGTCCGGGCGTTGCGGAATTCAAGGAAGGCGACAGGGTAGGCTTTTCTTTCGGATACTGCGGTACATGCAAAGCCTGCCGAACCGGCAGACCGTACGGATGCCGGGAGAACCGGAGACTGAATTTCTCCGGAGTTTCCTATGACAACACAAAACGTCTCATGATGCACGGATCGCAGGTTTCGTCCTTCTTCGGACAGGGCGCGTTTGCTACCCACGCGGTCGTGCATGTAAACAACCTGATCCCGGTAGCGGATGATATCGACCTTAAGATGGTCGCACCGGTGGGCTGCGGCATACAGACCGGAGCGGGTGCGGTGCTCAATTACCTGAGACCGGGCCCCGACAGCTCGATCATCATTACCGGCTGCGGGCCTGTGGGATTAAGTGCCGTTATGGCGGCTAAGATCGCCGGCTGCACGCAGATCATCGCCTGCGACGTCGTACCGTCGAGACTGGAGCTTGCGCTGGAACTCGGCGCGACCGATATCGTGAACTCGAGGGAAGTGGAAGATGTTCCGGCGTATGTGAAAGAATTGAGCGGCGGAGACGGGACCGATTACGCGATCGACTGCACGGGCATCGGTGCGTGTGTGCGCCAGAGCCTGAACTGCGTACATTCGCTCGGCATCTGTGTCGTTCTCGGAGCGACCCAGGAACTGACGATCCATGTAGAGAACGAGCTGATGGGCCCCGGAAAGACACTGGTCGGCCTGGTGGAAGGATGCTCCAATCCGAAGATCTTCATTCCGCAGCTGATGGATTATTACCGCAAGGGCATGTTCCCCTTTGACAAGCTGATCCAGTATTACGATTTTAAAGACATCAACCAGGCTTTTGACGATACAAAAAGCGGAAAAGTACTGAAAGCCGTTCTGTGTATGAAATGGCAGGAAGAGATCAACGACTGATCCTTTTTCTGCCGGACTTGAAAAGGAACTGTATTTTGCGGCAGGACAGGATGCCGCGTCACCATAATAAATAAGAAGCGAGGAATCATATGGGAAAGTTATCAAGAAAGTCACTTATTATCAACGGCGTACAGCGTTACGTGATCTATGATCCGGATAAGGACAGCCTTGCGGATGTTTTGAGAAAATACGGTCTTACAGGGACTAAGATCGGCTGCGGTAAGGGCGTCTGCGGAGCCTGTACCGTTATTCTTGACAAAAAAGTGACCCGTTCCTGCGTGATGAAGATGAAGAGGGTGCCGGATTTTGCGGAAGTCGTCACGATAGAGGGCATCGGTACACCCCAGCATCTGCATCCGCTGCAGCAGGCATGGATCACCAACGGCGGCGCCCAGTGCGGCTTCTGTACTCCGGGCTTTATTGTATCGGCTTACGGGCTGCTGCTGGAGAACCCGTCTCCCACAAGGGAAGATGTGCGCGACTGGTTCACGAAGAACCATAATGTCTGCCGCTGCACTGGCTACAAGCAGCTGATCGACGGCGTTATGGACGCCGCAGCGGTGCTCCGCGGTGAAAAGACGATGGAAGACATCACCTGGAAACCGGAGAAAGACGGTATCTATGGCGGATATATGCCGAGGCCCACGGCCCTTGCAAAGGTATGCGGCCTTACGGATTACGGCGATGACATCGCTCTGAAGATGCCCGGAACCGTTGCATATCTGGCGCCGGTCATGGCCGGAGTGCCCCATGCGAAGATCAAGAGCATCGACGTTTCCGAAGCGGAAGCGATCCCCGGCGTTATCAAGGTCCTGACAGCAGCGGATGTAAAGGGTTCCAACGATATTTCGTTCCCGGCTGTCGTTCCGAGACAGAAGGGACAGGGAGCTCCCAAATTCCCTGTAATCTGTGAGGATGTAATCAACCGCCGCGGCGATGTCTACGCGGTCGTAGCAGCGGTTTCCACGGATATTGCACGTGAAGCTGCAAAGAAGGTAAAAGCGGATCTGGAGATCCTTCCTTCCTACATGAGCGTTCTGGAGTCTTCGGCACCGGGCGCGCTGCAGCTGTATCCCAATATCCCGAACCAGTATCTGTTTGCTCCTCTTTACAAGGGCGAAGATACCGAGGAGATCTTTGACGACGCGGATGTCGTAGTAGAAGGAAGCTGGCATTCACAGCGTCAGCCGCATCTTCCGATCGAGCCCGATGTTTTCCAGGGCTACTGGGACGAAGACGGAATGCTGACCATCATGAGCAAGACCCACGACCTTTACGGCTGCCGCAACGAGCTGGCTCCCGCCATCGGCATCGATCCTGAAAAGGTACGTATGATCGACAACCCCGCAGGCGGATGCTTCGGCTATTCCACGATCTCCAACATCTTTGCGATCGCCGGCGTGGCTGTAATGGCTCTGGATATGCCCTGCTCGATGACGCTTACCTATGAAGAACACATGCATATGACCGGAAAACGTTCCGGAACCTACTCCAACGGACGTCTTGCCTGCGACGCAGACGGCAAGATCCAGGGCGTTGAATTCGATGTCATCCAGGATCACGGCGCTTATGCCGGAACCGCTTCCATCGCTTTCGGCAACCTGATCTCCGTACCGTTCCAGGGTTACAATATCCCGAATATCAAGGCCCTTGCCCGTGCTGGCGCTTCGAACCACGCGTTCACCTGCGCGTACTGCGGTTTCGGCGGACCTCAGATCTATACGATGAGTGAGGCCCTTACCGATATGGCCGCGGAAAAGGCCGGCATCGATGCCTGGGAGTTCCGCAACCTGAACGTCGCTCATCCCGGAGACCTTACGATCAACAGCCGTCCGTATCTGGATTATCCGTATCCGAAACTGCTCGAGCTGATCAAGCCGCATTACGATGAATTCAAGGCGATCGCCGATGAGGCCAAGAAAGAAGGCCGCCATGTTGGCGTCGGCATCGGCATGGGCGGATTCAATGTCGGCAAGGGCTTTATCGATCACTGCGAGAACGATCTGGAGCTCTGTCCGGACGGATACATCAACGTCTACAACACATGGCAGGATCTCGGCCAGGGCGGAGATATCGGCACGCTGGATCTGACGCTGAAAGCGCTGGAGCCTCTGAATATCGATCCCGCGAAGGTACGCCAGATCACCATGGATACCAAGCTCGCTCCGGATTCCGGACTTTCCGCAGCCAGCCGTTCGCACTTCATGAACGGACGTGCCCTGGCAGATGCCGGCGAAAAGCTGCTGAACGCCATGAGAAAAGAAGACGGAACCTATCGTACTTATGAGGAAATGGTGGCGGAAGGCATTCCGACGAAATACCGCGGACATGTGGACGAAGTCGGAAGAGGCCTGGATCCGTGCCAGGATCCGAATACCGGTGAGGGCAACCGCTTTGCGACATACGAGTACGGCGTAGCCTGTGCCCTTGTCGAAGTTGATGTCGAAACCGGCAAGACCAAAGTGCTCAAGTTTGCCCAGGCTGTTGATATCGGAAAGGTCGGCAACAGACTTTCTGTTCTGGGACAGGCCTATGGCCGTATCTCCCATGGCATCGGCTTTGCGATCAGCGAGGACTACGATGCATCCGACCGCGCGAACAACATGGCTTACTGCGGAATCCCGGCCTGCAACGATATTCCGGATGATATCCGCATCGAGTTCTACGAAGACAATCCGCGCCCGCACGGACCGTTCGGATCCGGCGGCTGCGCAGAGGTTTTCCAGGCCTGCACGCATATGCCGGTCATCAACGCAATCAACAATGCCTGCGGTGTACGTATTTATGATCTGCCCGCAACACCCAAGAAGGTCAAGGAAGGCTGGGAGCGCCTGCAGAAGGGCGAAGATCTTACGCCGCCCAAATACTTCTTCGGCACCGAGTTCGAGGATGAACTGGAGTACATCAGGGAGAATCCGATCTAAGGAGAACAGTTTTGCAGCGTGAAGAAGCGTTTGCTTTTACAGAAAAATGTTACAATGGGGAGCCGGCGACCTGCGTGGCCGCCTGCCCCTTCCATCTGGACATCAAAGCCTTCCTGAAAAAGGCTTCTAAAGGAAGGATAAGCGCTGCGGCGAAGGAGCTTTCCACAGCGCTTCCTTTTCCTGTACTCATAAGCGAACTTTGTCCTGCTCCCTGCGAGGAGAACTGCCAGAGGATGACGGTGCTTGGCGAAGAGACCATTGCCGTTAACCTTCTGGAACGTTCCTGCCTGGCAGGGCAGGAAGAAAAGAAAGAACGCAAATCGTTTACACTGGAACCGCTCGAGAATAAGGCTGCTGTGGTCGGAGCGGGGCCGGCAGGCCTTGCCTGCGCCCTTCATTTGAGCAGAAAACGGTTCCAGGTAACTGTTTTTGAACGCGAGGCATCATGGGGAGGCAGTATTGCCTCGCATGAAAGATTCGCGGATTTTGAAAAGGAATTCATCCGTAAATTTGAAATAAAGGATCCTTCGGACGGACTGTTCGAAGGATATAACATACAGTTCCGTTTTGGAGAGGAAATAACTTCTCTTGAACAGCTGGCCGGTTTTGACATGGCCTTTATCGCCACCGGAACCGAAGGAAATGAATTCGGCCTTCTGGAGGGGCTTGACCGTGAACTCGGAGTTACAAAGACACCGGGTATCTTTCTTGGAGGCGAGCGGGCCGGCCTTTCGAAGATCGAAGGCCTTGCCCGGGCTCTTGATTACGCCAAGGCGATGGAATCCTGGTTGCAGGTAGGAGATTCATCCTATGCGACCATTACATATGAAAAGACCGGCTGTTCCAGAAATGTTCCCCATAAAGACGAGCCGCCGCTGCCGCATGTTGTCCCGGCCGGAGAGCTTTACACAAAGGATGAGGCAGCTTCAGAAGCGGCACGCTGCATGCAGTGCGACTGCGAAGAGTGTTTTAAAAGCTGTGAGCTGCTGACGAAATACAAAAAGAAGCCGCCGCGCATCGCCATTGATGTTGCCCAGGACGGAGCATCCAGGAATTCCGTCAGTTCCGCCTGCATTACAAGGCAGACCTGGTCCTGCAACCTCTGCGGACACTGTGCCGGGGTCTGCGAAGAAAACGTGGATATCGGCGGCCTGTTCGAATTTTCCAGAAAAGACCGCGTGGACAGCAACCTTTATCCTCCGGCTTTTCACGGATACTGGCTAAAAGAGATGGAGCAGACGGTTTCGGAAGCGTCACTGATCCTGGCGCCTTCGGAAAAAGAGAAGAGCAGTCTGCTGTTTTTCCCAGGATGCAGGCTGGGCGGTGCCGATCCGGAATATGTGCTTCGGTCCTTTGAAGCAATTCGTATGATCAACGGGAACTCCGGGATAGGACTCGGATGCTGCGGAGTTCCGGCGCTATGGGCCGGAGAACGCGAAAGGTTTGACCGGCATATCGATTCAATAAGGCAAAACTGGGAGGACGCCGGGAAGCCGACAGTGGTCTATGCCTGCGCAAGCTGCAGAAGGACGTTTGAACGCTTCCTTCCCCAGATCCCGATCCGCTCCCTTTATGAGGTGCTGGATGAAGGGATCCGAGAAGGAAAGATCACTGTTCCGGATACCGGTTCCGGAAATTATGCAGTGTTCGATCCGTGCGCAGCTTACGGAACGGCTGATCTTAAGGAGTCTGTCCGGAGCCTCGCAAAAACTTCCGGAATCTGCCTTTCAGACTATGACAGCAAAGGCCGTTGCTGCGGTTTCGGAGGACATATCCAGCTGGCAAATCCGGAATTCTATGATGAAGTGGCTTCGAAACGCTGCGGTGAAGCCGGAGAACCGTTCCTGGTCTACTGTGCAAATTGCCTGGACGTATTCCGGACTCATGGAAAAGACAGTGTGCATATCCTGGATCTGATCTTCGGGCTGGAGCCGAAGAAGCCGGCTGCGCTGGAAGAGAAGAGAGAGAACAACCTGTCTGTGAAAAAGCAGATCCTGAAGAAATATATGAACGAAGATTTTGAACCCGAACAGAAAGCCTGGGACAGCATAAAGCTTTCGATCCCGGAGGAAGTGATCCGCGAAATGGAGCGCCTTCTGGTCCCGGCAGGAGAGGTGCGGGAGACGATCTGGCTCAACGAGGAAGCGCAGGAAGGCTTTGAGAATGCCGACGGCGAGATCCTCTGCCGCATGGCCGGCCGGTACATTACCTGCTGGGTACGATATAAAAAAGAAGCGGACGTCTACCATATCAAAGAGGTCTATACTCACAGGATGCACATCCGGGAAGAAGAATGACGACAAGGGGACGGTTCCCTGTCGCCGTTCCGCTAATCATCAAAGAAGAATAAGAGGGCAGTACAGTGGCAGACGAAATCTGGAAATGCCGCAGATGCGGTGAAGAATTAACAGTAAAAAAAGTAGTCTTTGACTATCTGAATATGAATTTCAGTGAGAATCTGCTTCGCTGTCCGAAGTGCGGCCGCGTAATGATCCCGCGTGACCTGGCGGTCGGGAAAATGGTTGAGGTCGAAACCCAGCTCGAAGAGAAATAATCCTTACGAATGGCAACTGTAAAAGGGCAAAGCGCACTGCTTTGCCCTTTTTGCTGCTGTTAACTCCGGGCAGAGCATGTTATGGATTGTAAAAAAACTGAACGCATGCGGCCCCGCGTCAGGGCCTCGTCCTTCTCAGCTTCTCTGCGCCTTCACTGACACTGCGGCCAAATTCGGCGTAAGCATGCCTCAAAGGCCGCAGCGAAGTTCCGGCAGCAGATCATCTTCGAACTCCTCCGGCCGACAGACTCCGGGCAGAGCATGTGTTTCAGTTTTGTTGTAAAACACAAACGCATGCGGCCCATCGTGAACTATTGACATTTACCCGGGATAATGATATATTGAAGCAAATATTAGCACTCAATTTAGACGAGTGCTAACAGAAAAGGAGGAAATATGATCACTATACCAGTTTATAACAAACTAATCACACCGTATTCTGACATTTATTTCCAGACCGATACCGTTTCCGAATCCGCGGGCAGAGTGCCTTCCCTCAATGAGAAGGTCGTGATCATTATTGCCAAAGAAGATCTGAGCAGATATGAATATACAGACGACAGCTTTTATCCGATCGGAGTAACAGGCATTGCAGAAGAAGTAAATGCGCAGGGATTTTTAAAGATCCGCACGGCGAACCGCGTGAATCTGGATATGATCGGCGTCAATCCGGATCACAGCATTTATCTGACCGTGTCCAAACGCCCGGAAGTGGAAGATCTGGAAGAGTCGGATGAGTATACCCGGCTTCAGGCCTTAAAAGCGGAGCTCTCCGAGGCTGCCAGCGGTTTCCGGTGGTCGGAGTGGGTCAATCAGTATACCCAGATGGTGGATTCCATCGGCTCTCTGGCCTGCGGGCTTTCTCCGTGGATGCAGATCTCCAACGAGGAGAAATATGCCGTCCTCGAAGAGGACAGTGTGGCCGCCCGGACCGAAATGCTCGAAAAAATGCTTTACGAGTTTCTGGAGGTCACCAAGGTGTCCGGTGAAGCCACGGCTTCCCAGCAGAAAAAATATCAGGATATGTACAGGGAATCCGCGATCAGAAAGCAGATGGAGTATCTCCAGAAAGAGCTGGATGAAATGCATCCGGAGAATGTCACGGATATCCAGCGCTTTGAGCAGAAGATCGCCGAGTCCGGAATGAATGAAAGTGCCCGGAAAGAGGCCGAAAAAGTACTGAACCGTCTCAAACAGGAAGGCCAGTCCAGTGCGGAGACCGGCATGCTCTATGATTATCTGGATTTTGTCACAGGCCTTTCCTGGAAGAAAGAGGATACGGAGTATATCAATCTGGACGAGGCGGAGAAGATCCTGGATGAGGATCATACCGGACTGAAAAAACCGAAACAGAGGATCCTGCAGCAGATCGCCGTAATGAATCTGAGAAAACAGCAGCAGGGGTCCATCCTCCTGTTTGTCGGAGCGCCGGGTACCGGCAAGACTAGTATCGGCAGAAGCATCGCAAGAGCGCTCGGCAGGAAATACGTTCGTGTCAGCCTTGGCGGAGTCCGGGACGAAGCGGATATCCGGGGGCACAGAAGGACCTATATCGGAGCAATGCCGGGCCGGATCATGGATGGCATCTCCAAGAGCGGCGTCTCAAACCCGGTCATGGTGCTGGACGAAGTCGATAAGCTGGGCGTTTCCTACAACGGGGATCCTTCCAGCGCGCTGCTGGAAGTGCTGGATCCGGAGCAGAACAATACATTTACGGATCACTACATGAATGTGCCCTATGATCTTTCGGACGTCATGTTCATCTGCACGGCCAACACGACCGACACGATCCCTTCGCCCCTGCTTGACCGAATGGAGATCATCAACTTTACCGGCTACACGCCGGAGGAAAAACTGCAGATCGCAAAAGAACATCTGCTGCCGAAATCCATGGAAGCCATGGGTATCGACAAGAAACAGCTTAAGATCAGCGACAAAGCACTGAAAGCCATTATTTCGGATTTCACAATGGAGGCCGGGGTCCGCGGCTTAAGGAAAAGGCTGGATACGCTTTGCCGGTCTGCGGCGGTCCGCATTTCCAAAGGAAACGGCGAAAAGGTGACCATCGGGCCGGAGGACTTAAGGGAAGCGCTGGACGCCAGACCGGTCCATCACGACAAGGCACTCAGAAACAAACGCAGCGGGATCGTTACCGGAATGGCCTGGACACAGGTCGGCGGGGAGATCCTGTACATCGAAACGCTGTTCACGAAAGGAAACGGGAAACTGATCATCACAGGACAGCTGGGCGACGTTATGAAGGAATCCGCACAGATCGCGCTGAGCCTGGTCAAGTCCATGTTCCCGGACAAGGCGGAGCTGTTCGAGAAGAACGACCTGCATATCCACGTGCCGGAAGGCGCGGTTCCGAAGGACGGGCCTTCCGCAGGCATTACGCTGACCACTGCTGTGGCGTCGCTTGTGGCGGACAGGCCGGTCAGCCCGAAGATCGCCATGACCGGCGAGGTGTCTCTACGAGGCTCTGTCAGTGCGATCGGCGGCCTGCCGGAGAAACTGATGGCAGCGGAACGTGCGGGGATCACAAAGGCCTTTATCCCCGCTGAAAACGAAGAGGATCTGAAAGATGTTTCGCCCGAGATCCGCGAGAAGCTGGAGATCCGGCCGGTTTCGGAAGTGAAGGAAGTTCTGAAAGAGACCGGGATCATCGATTAATACTGAACTAAAAGAAATAAAGAAAAAGCTGCATCAGATATCCAGTTCCATATTGTACAGTGCGCGGCCCTGCTCGTCGGTGCTTTCACCGGTCGGGGCAAAGCCGAGACTGCTCCAGAAAGAGAATGCATTCGTATTCTCTTTCTGACATTTAAGGGAAAGATGATCGTAGCCCTGGGCCTTCATGGAGGCGCGCACATCCGCGATGATCTGTGAGCCGATGCCCTGATTCTGCATCTGTGCGTCTACCATGAACCATCCGATGAAGGCGTCGTCGGGTTCCGGATAGCCGGTGATCAGGTCCATGAAAGCAATAAGGTCCTCACCCCGGTAAAAGCCGGCAAAGTATTTGTTGTCCGGGCCGGCGCCTTCCGGGAGGTCCGTTATGACATCGGTGAGTTCCTTCATGGAAGGCCTTTGCTTAAGATCCAGATAGTATTTTCTGTTGTTCCGGCACAGCCAGTACACGTCGGAAACGTCGGCTTCGGTGAGCAGCCTTACGTCATACTCGGAAGAGAATTCCCCGACGTTGATGCTCTTCTTTTTATGTTCGCTTTCATAATCCAGCGCGATACGGAACTGGGTCTCGTAGAGCTCTTTGTAAGTGCCGTTCAGAGCCAGAAGCTCTTCGTGGCTGCCCTGTTCGCGGATCATGCCGTCCTTCAGGACCAGGATGCGGTCGGCCTTCAGGATCGTGGAAAGCCGGTGGGCGATGACGATGCTGGTACGTCCGAGCATGAGACCTTCCAGTGCGTCCTGTATCGCGTTTTCGGAGATGGAATCGAGGGCGGAAGTGGCCTCGTCCAGGATCAGGATCTTCGGATCCTTCAGGATGACCCTGGCGATCGAGATCCGCTGCTTTTCTCCGCCGGAAAGCTTTAAGCCGCGGTTGCCGACGACGGTGTTATAACCGTCGGGCTGGGAACTGATAAAGTCGTGGATGCTGGCCGCACGGCAGGCTTCGATCACCTCTTCCTCTGTCGCGTTGTCTTTGGCATAAAGCAGGTTTTCCATGATGGTACCGTTGAAGAGATACGTATCCTGGGTGACGACGCCGATGGATTCGCGCAGATATTCCAGATCAAAATCCCGGACGTCCGTGCCGCCTATCGTGACGGAACCGTCCAGCACGTCATACAGTCGGGGGATCAGGTTGATGATGGTGGATTTTCCGGAACCGGAAGGCCCGACGATCGCATACATCTTTCCTCCGGGAACTGTAAAGTCGATGTCTTTCAGGATGATGTTTTCGGGATCATAGCCGAATTTAACATGGCTGTAGACGATATCCCTGTTCGCAACGTCCGGCTTTTTGCCGTTTTCCGGCGAAGTGATCGTATTCGGCCGGTCGAGATAATCGAAGATCCGGGTGAAGAGCGCCAGCGACCGGGTGAAGTCGACCTGGATGTTCAGCAGGGATTCCACCGGACGGTAAAGCCGGTTGACCAGGGCGACCGTGGCGGTGATCGTTCCGACGGTGAGCGTCGGATCAAAACGGCGGATGATCAGCAGCCCGCCGAAGAAGTAGATCAGCAGCGGACCGAGCTGGGTGAACATGCCCATGATGACGAAGAACCAGCGGCCGCTTCTGGCTTCTTTGACCGCAAGGCGGGTGGCTTCGTCATTCAGTTTTTCGAATTTTTCATATTCTTTCTGCTCGCGGGTGAAGAGCTTGACAAGCATGGAACCGCTGACGGAAAGCGTTTCGTTGATGACCTGGTTGATCTCATCGTTCTTGGCCTGGCTCTGCGTAAGCAGGCCGTAGCGCTTTTTGCCGGCCGTCCTTGTCGGCAGGATCAGGAGCGGAAGCACGACGATCCCGACGATCGCCAGCTGCCAGCTCATGGTAAAGAGCGCCACGAGCGTCGTAACAACGGTCGCGATGTTGCTGACCAGGGACGTCAGTGTCCCGCTGATAACGGAGCTGACGCCGCTGATGTCCGTATTCATCCGGGTGATGATGTCACCCTGCTTTTCCGTGGTGAAAAACGCGTGCGGCATGTACTGAAGATGCTTGTACATCTCGTTCTTCATATCAAAGATGATGCGCTGCGAGATCCATGCATTGATGTAGCTCTCCAGCATGCCGATCAGCTGGCTGGCAGTAAGGGCAATGAGGGCGAAAATCAGGAGCTTGATCAGAAGCTGCAGATCCTGACCGACCAGTGCGTCGTCCACGATGCGTCCTGTGATGATGGAAGGAAGCAGGCCGACAAGCGCGGCGACCACGATCGTGACAAAGACAAGAAGGAACTGCCACCGGTAGGGCTTAAGATAGGAAAGAATGCGGACGATCAGTCCCTTTGTGATTTTCGGAACATTGGCTTTTTCTTCGTCTGTAAGGAAGCCTCGCGGCCCCAATCCATGAGGACCCGGCATGGTTATACCTCCGAACTGCAGAAAAGACTCTGCTGAGCATATCTGAATTACATTTTATTCATCCTTATTTTAAAACTGAACGGTCCTTTGTGGCAAGGAAAAAAGCGGAAGGCACAAAGAAGCAGTATTTATTTTCCGACTGTTTTGTAGTATTATTTCCGGGTTGATTAATAATTCCGCCGGAAGAGATGAATCCGATGCATCCTGAAGCAAGGCGCGGACATGCCGCCGCGATCTTTACTATCGCCCTCTGGGGTACGACATATATCTCAACGAAAGTGCTTCTCCGCACTTTTACGCCGATCAAGATCCTGATCATCCGTTTTGTGATCGGTTATCTTGCGCTGTCGGTCATCTGTCCGAGACCGGCGAAACGCGGGACGCTTCGGGAAGAACTGATCCTGTTTACGGCCGGACTTTCGGGGATCACCGGGTATTATCTCCTGGAACATTTCTCGCTTCTATATACACAGGCATCCAACGTCGGCGTCATTATCGCGACCGCGCCTTTCTTTACCGCGATGGCGGAAAGGATCGTGCGGGTCCGGGAAGACCGGCCGGGAAAGAACTTTTATTTCGGGTTTATTGTGGCGATGAGCGGGATCTGCCTTCTGAGCTTCGGCGGGGAAGGAGCCGGGATCCATTTTCTGGGCGATCTTCTGGCCCTCCTGGCTTCCGTGGCCTGGTCTGTCTATTCCGTCTGCTCGAGAAGCATCTCCAAACGAGACGATCTCTCCACGCTGCAGGCAACAAGACGTATTTTCTTCTACGGTATCGTTCTCTTTATCCCGGCAATGTTCTTTTTCGATTTCAGTCCCGGGATCCGGGATATGATCCGACCGGTCAATCTGGCGAATCTGCTGTATCTCGGCTTCGGTGCGTCCGCCGTCTGCTTCGTGACTTGGAACTTTGCCGTGAAAGCGATCGGCGCGGTGCGAACGAGCGTTTACATCTATCTGACACCGGTGGTCACGGTCGTTTCATCGGTGATCATTCTGCATGAAAGGATCACGCCGGCAGCCCTTACGGGGATCGCCCTGACGCTCGGCGGCCTTGTCCTGTCCCAGCTGAAGGGAAAAAACGGCTGAACGGCCGCATGCGGTAATGAATTCTGCACAGAATCCGAAGTATTTTGACCTGAAAATTTTCAATCCCGGAATGCCTATTCTTGGGGAATTATATTGCCTGATTGCACTTTATTATGTTAAAATCATAAATTGTTGATAGCACAAAAGGATCAGCAAAAAACCGTCCGGCGCCAACGCCGGAGAAGCGCAGCTGTTCATAAGCCGTGCACTTATGCGGATGCGACTCCATATAAAGAGAGGAAAAAAGTATGAGAACAGTCGGAACAGTGTCTAGAGGAGTAAGATGTCCTGTTTTAAAGGAAGGCGACGATATCATCAGAGTCGTCACAGAAGCGATCGTCGCAATGGGCGAAGAGCAGAAGATCACTTTCCATGAAAAGGATATCGTAGCTGTAACGGAAGCCGTCGTAGCAAGGACACAGGGTAATTACGCGACGACCGATGATATCGCAAAGGACTGCGCAGCCAAGATCGGCAGCGACACAGTCGGGATCGTCTTCCCCATCCTTTCCAGAAACAGGATCGCGATCTGCCTGAAAGGATTTGCAAAGGCATTCAAAAAGGCGTATATCCTTATGAGCTATCCGTCCGATGAAGTCGGCAACCATCTTTTCGACGAGGATCTTCTGGACGAAAAGGGCGTTGATCCCTACAAAGACGTTCTCAATGAAGAAGAATACAGAAACACTTTCGGCTATGTAAAACATCCGTTCACCGGAGTGGATTATGTGGAATACTATAAAGAGCTGTTTGCGGCGGAAGGCTGCGAGGCGGTCTTTATTTTCGCGAATGACTGCAGGAAGATCCTGGATTATACCAAGAAAGTCATCTGCTGCGATATCCACACCCGTGAGCGTTCCAGAAGAAGACTGCTCGCCGCCGGCGGAGAGACCGTCCTTACCATGGCGGATATCATGAACGCGCCGGTCGACGGCAGCGGATACAACGAGACATACGGACTCTACGGCTCCAACAAGGCCACGGAAGACCGCGTAAAACTGTTCCCGAGAAACTGCCAGAAGATCGTTGAGGACCTGCAGGCTTCCCTGGAGGATGCGGTCGGCCTTAAGATGCACTGCATGATCTACGGCGACGGCGCCTTTAAGGATCCGGTCGGAAAGATCTGGGAACTTGCGGATCCGGTCGTCAGCCCGGCATACACTTCAGGCCTGAACGGCCAGCCGAATGAGCTGAAACTGAAATACCTTGCAGACAACGATTTCAGTGATCTGGAAGGCGAAGCGCTCAACAACGCGATGAAAGATGCGATCAAGGCAAAGGGAGGCTCCCTTGTCGGAAACATGGCTTCCGAAGGAACGACCCCGAGGCATCTGCCCGACCTGATCGGTTCGCTCTGCGACCTTACCAGCGGTTCCGGAGACAAAGGTACTCCGATCATCTTCATCCAGGGCTATTTCGACAACTACGCGGAACAGTAAGAAGATCGTTAACGGCGGTGCACAGGATTTAGTAAAGGAGATCGCAGACCATGACAAGAGAAGATATAATCCGGATCATCAAAGAGGAAGAGGTGGCTTTTATCCGCCTGCAGTTTACCGATATCTTCGGTCAGCTTAAGAATGTTGCCATCACCGCTTCCCAGATCGAGAAGGCCCTGAACAACCAGATCATGATCGACGGAAGCTCCATCGAAGGCTTCACGAGGATCCATGAGTCGGATCAGTATCTTTATCCGGATCTGGACACCTTCACCCTGCTGCCCTGGATCGGCGATCAGGAGCGGAAGGTCGCCCGGATCATCTGTGATGTCTACAATCCGGACGGAACTCCCTCGGAAGGCGATCCGAGAAACGTTCTGAAAAAGGTCCTGAAGAAAGCGGCGGAAAAAGGATACACCTTCAACGTCGGTCCGGAATGCGAGTTCTTCCTTTTCGAAACCGATGAAAAAGGCCGGCCTACCAACGAAACGACCGATGAAGCCGGTTATTTCGATATGGCTCCGCTGGATCACGGCGGCGTAGTACGCAGCAGGATCTGCCTGATGCTCGAGAAACTGGGATTCGAGATCGAAGCCAGCCATCACGAGACTTCTTCCGGGCAGCATGAGATCGATTTTAAATATGCCGACGCCTTAAAAGCAGCGGACAACATTATGACCTTCAAAATGACGGTCAAGACGATCGCGCAGCTGTATGGGCTTCACGCGACCTTTATGCCGAAACCGGTGTTCGGTGTCAACGGGTCCGGAATGCACACGAACATGAGCATCTTCAAGGACGGAAAGAACATTTTCTTCGATGAGAACGGGGAAAGAAAGCTTTCCAAAGAGGCGTACAGCTTTATTGCCGGACTGATCAAACACGTTAAGGCGTTTACGGCGATCACCAATCCGCTCGTAAACTCCTACAAGAGGATCGTTCCCGGTTTTGAGGCGCCTTGCTACGTGGCATGGAGCGCGTCCAACCGTACGGCGCTGATCCGTATCCCGGCGGCCCGCGGCAATTCCACAAGGGTGGAACTGAGAAGCCCCGATCCGTCCTGCAATCCTTACCTTGCCCTGGCAGTCTGCCTGGCTGCGGGAATGGACGGCGTGGAGAACGGGCTGGTACCGATGGATGAGGTCAGCGGAAACATCTTCAAGATGAATGAAGAAGAGAGAAGGAAGGTCGGCATTGAAAGCCTTCCGGGAACGCTCTATGATGCAATTAAGCTGATGCGCGAAGACGAGCTGATCACCGGGATCCTGGGAGGACATATCGCTTCCCGGTATATCGCAGGAAAACTTGCAGAATGGAACGAGTTCCGGACGCAGATCACCGACTGGGAACTCGACAAGTACATGATAATCTATTAAATGAATGATAACATGCAGCCGCAGGCCGGATTCAAAACGGTCCGCGGCTGTTCTGCAAACACCAGAAAAACAATATAAACAATCAGGAGGAAATTATGCCAATACTTAATCGTCCGGACGATATGGAAAGGATCACGACAAAAGAACTCGCACAGAAGTATATTGAAGAGCAGATTGCAGACATCAAAGCACAGGTAGGAGATAAAAAAGTCCTGCTGGCCCTTTCGGGAGGAGTGGACTCCTCCGTCTGCGCGGCAATGCTGATCAAGGCGATCGGGGACCAGCTGGTCTGCGTGCATGTCAACCACGGCCTTCTCAGGAAAGGCGAGCCGGAGCAGGTCATCCAGGTCTTCCGTGAGGAGCTTGGGGCGAACCTGATCTATGTCGACGCTGTCGACCGCTTCCTGGACAAACTGGCCGGTGTAACGGATCCCGAAGAGAAGCGCCATATCATCGGCGGTGAATTCATCGACGTTTTCGCGGAAGAAGCCCGCAAGCTGGACGGGATCGAATTCCTTGGCCAGGGCACGATCTGGCCGGATATCCTGGAAAGCGAAGCCGGGATCAAGGCGCATCATAATGCCGGAGGCCTTCCTGAGGATCTTCAGTTTGAGCTGGTCGAGCCGGTCCGTATTCTGTTCAAGGATGAAGTGCGTGTTGTAGGAAAAGAACTCGGTCTTCCGGACAACATGGTCTATCGTCAGCCGTTCCCGGGACCGGGCCTCGGCGTACGCTGCCCGGGCGCGATCACGAGAGACCGTCTGGAAGCTGTCCGCGAGTCTGATGCGATCCTTCGTGAAGAGTTCGCAAAGAACGGCCTGGAAGGCAAAGTATGGCAGTATTTCACCGTCGTTCCGGATTTCAAGTCTACCGGCATCACCGACGGAAAACGCACCTTCCAGTGGCCCTGCATCATCCGTGCCATCAATACGACTGATGTTGTGGAAGTAACCGTGGAGCATCTTCCCGCGGATCTGATCGATCATTTGGTACAGAGAATCACGACGGAGGTTCCGGGAATTAACCGCGTTTTGGTTGATTACACACCGAAGCCCCCGGCAACCGTGGAATATGAATAAAAAAATCTTCCCCGGGAGTGCCTTATTTATAGGCCCTGCCGGGGATTTTTCTGTCTGATTGAGTACAGAATGAGTACAAAAAACGATTTTTCTATCTTTTTGCAGTAAACAGGAGCCGTTTCGACTCCTGTTTTTCTTAAAGATCTTCTCCCGGAAAGAAGCTGAAATCAGCAATTCTTTCATATAACAGGGTATCCAGTTCCGTTGCATCATAATCATCCATGATCCTTCCTAATTCCGCCTCATTCTCCGGTGAGGGATCATTAAGATATGCAGCTTTTTTATCCAGTAAAAGATTGTACATATATTCCCAATAACAGAAGCGGGAAAGCGTGTATTCATCAACAATTCTGAATGTATGGTTACTGTCTGAACGATCATCGGCAGCAATTATCGTACTGAATACCGGCAAAAGCCGCAGCTTAACGGTTTCGGAAATCAGAGCACCGTTCTCAGTACGATCCCCGCTGACTTCCAAACCACCGGAAGCGTAGAGAATCATCAGGATCGTCAGGCAGTCGCTTTTATATCCGAAATCGAACTTCAGTTTTTCAAGTCCATAAAAAACCGCCGGTGCGATTCGCAGTGCCTCTGCAATCCTGGTGACCTGTTCTGCCTGCGGAGTCATCTTGTTGGATTCATACTTGCGGATCGAGACAGGATGTATACCTGTTGCTTTAGCCAGATCCGTTGAACTCATATGGTAGATCTTTCTGACGTACTTTATCTTTTCGCCTATCGTCATTTCATTTATCCCCCTGAAATCGAGTATAGCAGCCCTTTACCGGTATCATATCACAGATGTTGCGATTGCGCTACAAAAATTTCAAATAGCTATTGACAGTAGCGAGAACGCTACATATAATAAAACTATGGAGAATGTAGCGAGAAAGCTACAATATATAGTTCTCCATGATATGTAACCGTAAATGCAGTAACAGCCAAAAAGGAGGATCATTTATGAGAGAAAACGAAAAAATCTACATTACTGCAAAGGAACTGTCGGAACTGCTGGGGATCTCGATAGGCCACGCCTACAAGATCATCCATCAAATGAATGAAGAACTGACGAAAGCAGGGTATCTGGTTATTTCCGGTAAAGTACCGGTTAGATACTTTGAAAAACGTTGGTACGGACTGGAAGGGGTGAATACATGAGAGCTGAAAAAGATCCGAAGACCGGGAAGTGGATGATCCAGTATCGTTACACAGACTGGCAGGGAAAACGTAGAAAATCCACAAAGCGTGGCTTCACAACAAAAAAAGAAGCCGAAAAGTGGCTGCAGGAATTCTTACAGGTTAAAGCTCTGAATATGAATATGAGCTTTAATGATTTTGCTGATCTGTATCTCGAGGATATGTCTCACCGGCTCCGAGAACATACGATGATCAACAAAAAGTACATCATAGACCTGAAGATCCGGCCCTATTTCGGAAGCAAAAAAATGAATGAGATCAAAGCTGTTGATATCCGAAACTGGCAGAACGAGCTCATGAAGCAGGATTATTCAGCGACTTATCTGAAAACAATCAACATTCAGCTGAGCGCAATTTTCAATTACGCTTCCAAGTACTATGACTTACCGCATAATCCATCCCGGAAAGCCGGAAGCATGGGAAAGTCACGGGCGGAGGAAATGCGCTATTGGACAAAGGAGGAGTTTCAGACATTTATAGACACGCTTACCAATAAGCAGCAATCCTATATGATCTTCAACACCCTGTACTGGACAGGGATGCGAATAGGAGAGTTGCTGGCACTTACAAAGGCAGATATCGACCTGGACGAAAGAATCATTCATATCACCAAATCATATCAGCGCCTGAACGGTAAAGATGTCATCACGGATCCGAAAACGCCGAAAGCTAAAAGGGATATTTCCATTCCGGATTTTCTTGCTGAGGATTACGAGGATTACTTCGCCAGTATCTATGACCTGAAAGATGATAATCGGTTGTTTCCAGTTACGAAGTATTACATCGAACATGAGATGCAGCGGGGAATCAAAAGCAGCGGAGTCAAAAAGATCCGGGTTCATGATCTGAGACATTCCCACGCCAGCATGCTTGTCGCCATGGGATTCCAGCCGTTGGAGATTGCGGACAGACTGGGACATGAGCGTGTTCAGACGACACTTGATACTTACGCTCATCTGTATCCTAACAAGAGGACACAGATGGCAGAGAAACTACAGGAAGCACATAAGGAGGTGGAGTGATGAGCGGATATTGGAGGGACAGAAGCAGGCCCCGGTCGATTGCTTTTCATGTTTCGGACGAGGAGAGGAATACTATTACAGCGAAAGCATTACTGGCAGGACTGACGAAAGGAGAGTACTGCAGAAGATGTACGCTGGATAAGGAAATCGTGATCCGGGTCGGAAAGTACCAAAGCGACCGGTTGTCATTGGAATTTCGAAGACTCCGGGAAACTTTACAGGCTTTAAGCAACGATTCGGAACTATTCACAGAAACCTTGGTAGAATGCCGGGTGTTTCTTGAACAAATGATAGAAATATCTGAAGGAAAGGGGGATGCCTATGATGAATAAAATGATGTCTGCCCAAGACGCAGCTGTTGGCGCAGCTGCAGAGCAGACACCAGAAGTGGATAAACTGAATATAGCAGAAGCAGAGGCGGCGGTCAACCCGGCCGACCGCCTCAGCCTGCAGACCGAGACGCTTAACGATGTCATGGACAGCTTTTATGAGCCCAGGGAACCGATCATCGACAACCTGTTATACCCCGGGACATACATCCTTGCCGGGGCCTCTAAGATCGGCAAATCATTTCTTGTAGCGGAGATTGCGTTCCATGTTGCGGAAGGGAGAGACCTCTGGAATGAGAAGTATCGTACAAAGCAGGGAGAAGTCCTCTACCTGGCTTTGGAAGATGATCTCCAGAGGATCCAGACCCGGTATTCCAAAATGTTCGGAACGGAAGGAAGCTCACATCTCCATTTCGCTACCGCTTCGAAAACCGTCGATGAAGGATTTCTTTACCAGTTGACGGAGTATCTGATCGTGCGTCCGCAGACAAGTCTGATCATTATCGATACGCTCCAGAAGATCCGGGGCCTGTCCAATGAAACGATCAGCTACAGCAAGGATTACGATGTGATCACCCAGATGAAGAACCTGAGTGATAAAAACAATCTGTGCATCCTGATCGTCCATCACACCCGCAAGCAGGATTCCGAAGACTGCTTCGAGAAGATCAGCGGTACGAACGGCCTGATGGGAAGTGCGGATGCCGCGATCATCATGACCAGAAGGAGAGGGAGCAGCGAAGGGAAACTGACGATCACCGGCAGGGACCAGCAGGAACAGATCATCCATATCGAGCAGGACCCGAAGACTCTCGTGTGGGGATACAAAGAATCGGAAACGACACTCTGGCAGGAAGAGGATGACCCGCTTCTCCTGAAAATATCGGAGATGCTGCTTCTGGAAAAAGAGTGGAGCGGGACGGCGACCGGGCTGATCGAAAAGCTCCGGCTGGACGGTATCGCAGTGAACGCCCTTTCCAGGAAACTGAATTCCAAAGCCAGCGATCTGTGCAGCCGATACTCGATCCGTTACAGTCCCAGCCGGCGGAGCGATTCGAGGATCCTGACATTTAAACTGATGGAAAAATGATGTTGATGACGATAAATGACGGTAATGACGGTTTTGAGACCGCAGTCTAAATATCGTCATTATCGTCATAAACCGTCATGAAAGGAGGATTTTGATGAAAACAGTAAAGATCAGCCAACAGCTTTTCGGCGACCTGGTCCGATACCATCTTCTCGATTATTACGATGTTGAACCAAACATCAAAAAGGAGTTGGAGAAGAAAATGGAAGCTTACAAAAAACGCGGGCTCTATACCAAGTATAAGACTGCGGAAATCGAAGAGGAACGTGAACTGGCCAGAAATGAATATTTGGAGCTGATAGGGTTGAACGATGACTACAGATGGTAATTCCTTTCCTTGTCGGGGAAGGTACATGCAGGTGGCACCTGCATGTGGAAGACAAATAAACGGAAAACAGAACAGGGCTTCGCCCGATGGGGGCTGTACGTTGTTGGGGTTCATTTTACCTGTATCGAAGGCCTCGCCGATTGAGAGCGAAATACACCCATCGCACAAATCTTGCGATTTGTACTCTGTGTATTTCGCCCTTGCAGGGGGCCTGTACCGGTCATCAGGGACGTAACAGTCCCCTCGGCCGATACAGAGAAAAATGCCAGGTCATTTTTCTCCGCTGCTCCCTCGATCGGTGATCGCTTCCGCAGCGTGGCGGCATATCCCATAAAAATGCGAAGAAGTGCCGCCTGCCCCGGACCTGACGGTCCGCGACACGGCTCCGCAGGGCAAGCCACGAAGGGAGGTGAATAACAACCATGGCAAGACATTCATTCATACAGGAAACAAAACTCCGGAGACTTTCCGGAAGGATCGATTACATTTCCAGCCATGGACGGCAGGAACACTTATATGCTGTCTTTGATACCGCGGACAAAGATTTCTGGCGGAACCTTGCGCTTGAGAACCGGGAAGATTTCAGGCGCAGTGGCACCAAAGGCGAATGCATTGAAGCAAGGGAACTGTACATTGCGTTGCCGGAGACTTATGTCGAAATGGAACCGGCAGTCGTTCTAAAAGAATTCACGGAGGAGTTCAAAACAAAATATGGAGTGGAGTGCATCTCAGCCCTCCACCATAATAAGACGATGACGAATTATCATATCCATCTCATCTTCTCGGAACGGAGACTGCTTGCGGAACCGGAAATCAAGGTCGCGTCCAGAAGCGTATTTTACGATGAGGCCGGGAAAAAGGTCCGGACGAAAAAGGAAATCACAGGCGAGGACGGACAGATCCGTCCCGGCTGCACCGTGATAAAGAAAGGCGAAGTATATGAGCAGCATTTGTTTTCAAAGAAAGATCCCCGGTTCAAGAGCGAGGATTTTTTGCCGAAAGTGAAGCATTTCTATACAGACCTGATCAACTATCATATCGATGATCCGCACAAGCAGTTAAAGGTTTTCGACCCGGACAGCGTTTATCTGCCGACAAAGAAGATCGGGAAGAACAACCCGAAGGCTGCGGAGATCAAAGCGGATAACGAGATTCGCCAGGAATGGAACCGGACCGCAGATGTTGCCCTGGCCTCCGGCGTGCCGGAAGAAGAAATCCTGAAAGTGAGGAAAGAGCAGATCGGCCAGACGGTAAAACTATCCATCAAAGAAAAAGGCTGGTTGCCGGGATTATTCCGCTCCATCGTCCACAGGGCGATCGACAGGCTGAAAGATATGATCCGGAACCTGACGCTTCCGCCGAAACCGGAACCGAAGGTGGATATCAGGGAGTATGATAGCATGTCAAAGCTGTATAAGAAGATCTCATATGAAGCGGGAATCGTATCAGGCTTTGATTACCGGATCCGCGATCTTGAGAGAAAGCTGGAGCAGACCAAGGGGATATTCAAAGGGAATGAGCGAAAAGTAATCCAGGACGAGATTTCCAAAGCAGCTACGGAAAGGGCGAAGCACGAAAAGCGGATCGGTACGGTTGTCAGAAAAGCCGGGTATTCGAATGTGCAGGCTTTCATGAAAACCTTCCGGAAGGCTGAACAACTGATTCATGAATATGATCAGGAACTGAAGTCATGGATGAAGCTTTCTGCTTCTGAGAAAGGACTGGGAATGAACCACATGCAGCCGAAAAAGAGTGTCAGAGAAGAATTAAAGAAGCTGACCAAGGATGCAAAGCAAAAGACTGTTGAGAAACCGCGTTCGCACCAATTAGTAAGATGATTCCAAAGGCACAAACCGGAAATGTTCAATAATGATAGAAGGCGGATATGGCTTAATATGGAAGTACATATCTGCCTTCTACTTATGTTCATGTCCAGGTGAACAACATGGATTTTCTACTTACTAGAGGAATCTAAATTGTTTCTTAAGATAACCTTAAGCTTTTCGATAGTCTTATATTAAGTTTTGAATCGTAGAATTCTCTTATGGGTTTTGTAATTGTAAGAGTAGCCCAATAAGAAAATGAAGGGAATTATGTCATGAAAAGTATAGTGTTATTAGGGTATGAACTGCTGACTGTGATAGTGCCGGCTTTTATTGTTATGCTGGCATTCCTGTCAGCCCGCAGGAGAAGAGGCATTGGATCCAATGGCAGGCATATGATGCTGCTGATGATATTTGCATTATATGTCTTTGTGGTGCTTAATGTTACAGGTGCCGGAACAGTGTTCGATTTGAAACGATACGGATTGGAGATCCGGCCTGAACAGATCAATGTCCTGCCTTTTTCTGATCCGAATTTAAATATCGTAACGCATGGACTGAATGTTATTCTTTTTATACCCTTTGGATTACTGTTCCCTCTGATTAGGGGATCGAAGAAGAGCTTTGCCTGCACGCTTGCAGGCGGCGCCCTGCTGTCTCTGATCATTGAACTGAGCCAGCTTCTGAACAACCGCAGCACGGATATTGATGATCTGATCATGAATACCGTCGGAACAGCTGCCGGGTTTGCGCTGTACGTGCTGTTTTTCAGGAAGAGTACATCCTGCGAAACTCCGCAGGGGTTTTTAAGATATGAACCCTGTATCTGCCTGGCGGTTATGATCATCTGCCGCTTTCTGTTCTTTAATGAAATGGGTGCAGCGAAACTCCTGTATGTTTTCTGATGGCGGATCACAGATGTTGAACGGAATGGGAGCCTGCTTTTCTGCATTTACTTGAACCCCATATATATGTTATATTTAATTCAAAAACAGAAGGATAAACTGATAGATTACATAAAAGGAGAGGCTAAATGAATAATCCGTTCGTGTGGATACTGATAGTTGTTATCGTTGTTATAGCGGTTCCGTTTGTTGGACATCTTATCAGGAAAAAGGATTTTAAAGATCAGATAACCGGAAAGAAGCCGGAGAGGGCTCTTCCAAAAGACCCTGCAGCGTATTCCAAAGAAGGTCAGGAAACTGTTCAGGAAGCGGAACGACTAAAGCTGGAAATGCAGCAGAAGACGATAGATAACGTGATGGGTAGGTAATTCTGCGCACTTTTGTTGATCTTAATAGAAACTGAATAATATGGTGAGTACACTCTGAGTACAATAAAATTGCAAGCCAAAACCACCTGCATGAAACCCGCTAATAATGGCGAATTAAAGTAGCGAGAACGCTACAAAACATCAGCGGCAACGAACAATTCCATTGAGTACGAGTGAGCTTTGAGCTGTCCCCTTACGAAAGAAAGACTTCAGGATTTCCTTGACGATCTGGCTGCCTTCATTGAAGCCGAAAGTCTTCCTGACGCAGCCTGATAACAGTATCAGCGGGTATGACAGAATCGTTGAGCGCCTGACAGGCAAGAAAAAAGGACACTGTTTCAGTGCCCTTTTTTTAATCACAGATTATTGTTCAGCTGCTGCTTTTCGCTTTGTGCCTTCAGCTCCCTCCAGACAAGGAGAGCTATATCATCGAGGGTTTCGGCTTCTGCTGTTTCCAGAGGCCGGAATTGAATGCCCAGGTCTTTTTGGAGGGCCATGAACAGCAAAACCATTTTAGCCGTATGGGAAGAAACGCCGTCACAGCTTCTGGCCAGATCGAACTCCTCTACCAGTTCACGGGATATCTTCATGCTTTTGGCCAGGCTGATCTGTGCCAGCTGGCTGAAGTTATCCGTAACACAGTCCTCTTCGGTCAGGTGAAACCTGGCTTTTATGTATTCCCGGACTTCCTGTCTCACCAGATCATAACGGATCGCCGCTGCATTTTTGATATTGGCAATATGCAGGGCAGCAGCTCTTTTTGAGGCGAGGATCATCTCCTTCACGCTGCTGTGTGTATCCGGGGTCATCAGTACTCCACAACGACCGGCTCAACATTCATGCTTCTGGCCAGATCAACGAGCTGCTTCTTGTAATCTCCGTAAACCATGACCATATGAAGACCGAAACTGGACTGCGTCTGGAACATTTCATCCGCGCTGCGGACACGGAAATAGACGATCTGCGCGCAGTTCGGCACATCGTAGCCGTCGCCGGAAATCACTTCACCCTGGGCGATCAGCAGCTTTTCGCCGTCCGGAGAGAAACGGCACATGGTCAGGAGTTTTCCCTGATCATCGTCGAAATCATAGCGCATTGTCGCGCCGAACTTCTGATCGTGCGCAAAGTAATACAGTCCGTATTTGGAATCTTTTGATGCATCCTGGATCCGGCGATGTCCGATAGAATGCTGCATGAAGTAAATGTTTTCTTTGTTTTCCCCGATCCTCTGACGGAGAACCTCAGACTGTTTTGGATCACCGCCAAGGACAAAGGCATCGCCGTTGGGCCACCAGGTCAGCGGCTCGGTGTTGCCCAGATAAGCGCATTTGCCGGAAACGGCCATAAGGGCCTGCATGGAAACAATGGCATTCACATCGAATTCGCAGCCGGAGGGGATGCCCTGTTCCAGATTGAGAGAATGGGTCAGGCAGAAAGTAAACTGCATCTGGTTGAGACGCCGCGTGGAACATACGTCCGGGCAGGGCGCGGTAAATCCGCAGCAGTCTTTATCGTCCATATGCTTACGGACGGTAATATAGGCATAGAGTGATTTCAGCAGCATACTGCGGTCGATTTTAGTGAATACAGCGCCGGCTATCAGTTCATCGGCCATTTTTTCTGCTTCCGCCATATCCGCTTCTGTAAGATCCAGGGTCTCACGTCCCGGGGTGGTGTGATTGCCGCCTTCTTCGGCAGGCGTCATCTGGTCGAGCAGTTCATGGATGTTGACAAAGCGGAAATGCACGCCCAGTTTGGCAGTGATCTTCTCATAGTTGTTGAATGTGTCAATGCTGCTTTGCGAAATGGGGCTGCCAAAGCGGGTCGCCAGCAGGATACGGGTGGTACGCATGACCTTTCTGGCCCGAAGGGTGGAGAGCAAAGCCGGAATCTGATCCCAGTGCCAGACGGAATAAACTTCATGCTCACCGGTCAGTGCGCGGATGGCTGCAGGAATGCCGATGTTGCTGGCATAGGAATCGGGAGAAATGATCAGCGGTTTGGTAAAACGGGTCGCAAATTCTACCAGGAGGTCATCGCTGGCAATGGCAGCTCCGCCAAAGACTACGTCGCAGGCATTGACTGCGTCCGTAATTGCATCCCAGTTTGACTCATGGTTGTCCCAGTTATCCGTGCGCTTTATTACAGCGGGCTCCATGATCTCGATGTTTTCTCCGACATTTGCCTTAAGGTTCTCCATAAAAGCCTTCTGGCGCTGGGCGTTTGCCAGGGCGTCGTAACCCGGCTGAAGGGCTTCTCCGCTTCCGAAACGGCAAGGTCCTTCATAATAATACAGATGCTCCGCAAAGGACAACAGCGGCAGAACTTTCAATTTGACGTCAGTTGCTTTTTGAATCATTCTCATATACCTCCTTTAATTAGTGACAATATGTTTGCCGTACATTTAGTAAATTGGAGACAATACCGCTGAACGCGGATGGAATGTGCGCAGAATAAAAAAAGACAGCATAAGCCGTCTCCCGTTTTCTGACCGCAGTAATATAATCTGTTTTTAACCGTCTCCACGCAGTTATAACAGAAGATCCGGGCAGGTCTCCTGACTTGCGCGTCATCGCGTCACTCACCTTCTCAATGACCGCCGGGATCATCAATGGCATTCTGAGATCGGCTCTTCGCTTACAGTGGCGGGACCGCGCAGGACTTTCACCTGCTTCCCTCTTGGCCTGCGAAAACTGTGGTTTTGGCAGGAACCTGAATCCTTATATTGTAAAATATACATAAAAAAAGAGGGGTATTCAATAGATGATTTTCGTGAATTCCCCCTCTCTTTTTTGTGAAAATGCAAAAAAACATGGAGCACCGGAATAGGATGAGAATGGGTTGATGAAAAAACCAAACCAGAGATTTGTAAAAGTCAGCAGTGATATTGATGATGGCTGGGTATAAAGATAATTGGAATTTTTTCGAGGATGATATATTGATGTGTAGACTATACCGGAGAGGCATAAGATGGCGTCCCTCCGCAGTGAGCTGTAAACTCATTGCGGAGGGACGCCATCAGTCTGTTATTAACATCAGCAGTTATTCAGAAGATCCGGAAGATGAACCTTCGGATTCAGGAACACCTACAAATTGCCTTTCTCCGCATATGTTGCACTGCTGATAACCTTCGCTGTCTACTTCTCCCCAGCTGTGACCGGCAGCGGGATCCGTCGTCTCCGTTTCGGCTGCACCGCAGGCAGAGCAGGAGCGGGTCCGTGAACCGTTCTCTGTGCAGGTAGCTGCGGTTTCGGTCCAGCCAGTCCAGGAATGTCCGGCAGCGGGAATCACTTCTGTTTGAGCTGCACCGCAGACAGAGCAGGAGCGGGTCTGTGAACCGTTCTCTGTACAGGTGGCTACTGCGGTTGTACTCCAACCACTCCAGGAATGACCGGTGGCGGGGATTGCTTCACTGAGTACAATGGCGCCGTCTTTTGTACAGCGCTGAACACGTTCGCCGGCTGCCTCACACGTGGCATTTTTTATTGTTTCCCACGTGCCGCTCGCCGTGTGAGTGTGGTTCAGTTTTGCAATGGCTTCTGTTTTAATAACCTGGTCACAGACAGCGCAGTGCAGCTCGCGTGCACCGGCAGCGTCTTCTGTTGCTGCTTTGGTTGTAATCCACTTCCCTTCGGTATGGCCAGCCTTGGCAATAACGCCCTCTTCTACAGTTTCTCCGCAGCCCTTGCACTTGCGGACACGCTTGCCTTCTTCCTTGCAGGTGGCTTCCTTTACGATTTCCCAATCACCGGGATCATGCGAATGAATCGTGGCAGGATCCTGAGGCCAGCCATGCACTACGACAGTATCGCCGGCAGAAACATATTGATATATGGTCTCAGCGGCGTAATGGGGGAGGTTGACGCAGCCATGGGAACCGTTGCCCCATGCTTCCGTACTAGCAAAATTCCCACCGCGCCAGGAGGCATCATGCAGTCCGATACCGCCGTTAAAAGGCATCCAGTAATCCACATACGAGTTATTCATCAGGTATGTCGAGGTCGTCTTATACGATATACTGTATGTGCCGGTAGGCGTATCGGTCCCGTTGAGTATATTGCCTGTAACGCAGGGAGAAGACATGATCGCTACACCGTCAACATACAAGGTAACGATCTGATTGGTTAAATCAACATCGACCCAGGTGTTGGAAGAACTTGAGCCGGCAGTTGTATCATCGCCTTCCTTCTTTTCTTTTTCCTCTTTTTCTTTTTCTTCTGCCATCTGGATCACTTTGGCAATATCTTCTTCAGGAACGAAAATGGTTTTTGAGTTGTCAAAACTGCTGAAAAGCATACTGTACTGGAAACCGTAGGTATCTTCTCCGGCTGGTGCAGTTACGGTGAAATTCAGAGGCAGTTTAGTAGCGTTATCAACCGTGAGCGTAACATCTGCCGTAAGAGATTCCGGAAGAGTACTGTCCGGGAATTCTGAAAAAACGCCTGCCCTGGAAAGAAAGCCGGAGAGTGTTTCGCCGGCGAGAGTTGTCGTCAGAGTATATTCAGCAGGGGAAGGACCGGGCTGATCATCCGGATTCAGGGTATAATCTGATAAGGATATGAGATCGGTCAACTCATCAAAGTTACGGACGGTCAGCGATTCATAAGCATTATCCTGAGAGGTCCATTTCCCGTCCCGGCAGCTGAGAAGCTTATTGCTTTCCTCATTATTTATGAAATAAGATTCCACACCGATACTTGCGCCTTCTTTATTCACGGTTCCGGATGTGTGAATTATGGAAGGAGAACGAGTAGACTCAAACATATAAGAAATGGAATCTGCACCGGACTCATTATCCGCAGATACAGGAGCTGAAAATGCAAAGTCTGCGTTGCCGACAACATAGTTTGCGTTGGCAAGACTGTTGTGTACCTCTTCTATGAGAGCGCCTGCAGTTACAGCTTCAGCCGCTGCCTTATCGGTTTTGTCAGCTGCCGGCTTAACGGCTTTTTCTGCTTCTGCCTTGCCGGCTTTTTCTGCCGCTGCCTTACTGTCCTTCGCTTCCGGGGCTGCAGTTGCAGTCGCAGCAGGTTTTATATTTGAAGCAGCAGAGGATGCTTCACTGCTGCCGGAAGGATCGGATGCACAGGCAGCCGTCCCGATCATCAGGGCTATAAGTACTGCAGCAGCCGCTGCGATTGAAATCGATTTGCGTAAGAGTATTTCTTTCATATTTGTCTCCCAATAGTACTGACTTGAAAAGGGGTAAAACAACATTTTCTAACAGCTGATTATAACATATGAATTTTTAACAATACAATAGAAGAAGTAATCAAAGTTTAACGGATATAAATGATGAATGCATGAAAATGTATCAAACTCCCGGACGAATGTGCTATGATGCAGTTAACGGAGGACATGCTATGTTTGATGAAAGCAATACCATTCGGGATCTGCTGGAGGATAAACTGGTCGCGGATTATCTGGACCTGGTCTATCCGAAATCCTTTGTGGAACTGGTTCCGGAAGAATACAGGGATGTACCTTTAAAAAAGCTGCCTGAATACGTAAAAATGCCGTGGGGCGTTCCTTATATATCCCGCGCCGTACTGGAAGCCGTGGGCAGGCTTTATGAGCTGAATAATGACGAAAACATAGACTGTATCCCGCTTTGGAAGGACTGCCGGACAGCACAGAAACTGACAAAACCGTCGAATACAAAGGAAACCGCATGTCTTTTTTTATACAAAGACACTTTCAAAGACAACCGGCCGGTGGCGCTGATCGTTCCGGGAGGGGCTTATTCCTCGGTTTCCGTCGCGGGGGAAGGAATGGACACGGCGGATGCCCTCCGGGAAAAAGGATATGCCGTGGCAATATTAAGATACCGGTGCCGGCCGGGCTATTATCCGAAACCGCAGCAGGATCTTGCCCTTGCGGTCAAGTACATCCGGGCGAATGCAGAGGAACTGCACACAGATGGCGGCGATCTCCTTGTGATCGGATTCTCCGCAGGCGGACACCTTGCGGCGTCAGAAACCGTTTATGCTCCCATGATCGAATCGGGATTAATGAATGAACTGAAAGCCGGATCCCCCGGACTGTACGACAGGTATCTGGGCGTCTCCGCAAAAGCAGATAAAATCGCGCTTGCGTATGCGTTCACCGGCGGTGCCGAGTCTGCGGATTGTTTTGTAAATCATGTAGGAAGCCATACGGAACGGATCGACGATCTTATCGTTTTTCATCATATAAACAGTGATTTCCCAAAATGCTTCATCTGGGCCTGCGAGGATGATCCGGTAGTGGATATTTCCAATTCCACGGAGATGGCGCATGCCCTGGAGAAGAACGGTGTCCCCTGCAGGCTCAGGCTGTATCCGAACGGAGGCCACGGCAGGGGAACTGCAAAGGGGACTGCAGCGGAAGGATGGCTGGAAGAAATGCTGCGGTTTTTCAGCCGCTGACAGTATCGGCCGTATGCTTACTTGCTTTCATAATGATGAAAATACTGGAAACTGGGGATAGGGTATGGTAGAGTTATATCAGGAATACTGAATTCCAAACTTTATTAAAGGAGAACAGGTGTCATATGCAATACACAAAAGAAGTTGAAGAGATGATGTGTGTCGCGAAAGGGCCGAATCATGGTCCGGCCCCGATTCCCGAAGAGGGAAAGTGGGTCCAGGCAAAAGAAATCAAAGACATTTCCGGCTACACACACGGAATCGGCTGGTGCGCTCCGCAGCAGGGAGCCTGCAAGCTGAGCCTGAATGTTAAGGACGGTGTGATCCAGGAAGCGCTGGTCGAGACGATCGGCTGCTCCGGAATGACTCATTCCGCAGCAATGGCGAGTGAGATCCTTCCCGGCAAGACCATTCTGGAAGCGCTGAACACCGACCTGGTATGCGATGCGATCAATACTGCGATGCGTGAACTGTTCCTGCAGATCGTATACGGCCGCACACAGTCCGCTTTCTCTGAGGACGGACTTCGCGTCGGCGCAGGTCTGGAGGATCTCGGCAAGGGCCTCAGATCCATGGTCGGTACCATGTATGGTACTGCCGCAAAGGGAACCCGTTATCTGGAGATGACGGAAGGCTATGTCGTAAAGATGGCGCTCGATAAGGACGACCAGGTCTGCGGCTATCAGTTCCTGAGCATTGGCAAGATGATGGACGCGATCAAGGACGGCGTGGACCCGAAAGAAGCTTATGAGAAGAATCTGGGCACGTACGGTCGCTTTAAGGCAGAAGACGGAGCGGTCAAGTGGATCGATCCGAGGAAAGAATAAGGAGGTGTAGCAATGGCTCTGTTTGAGAATTTTGAAGGACGCATGCCCCAGCTGCAGCCCGTTCTTGACAAGTATGGCTTCAAGAGCTTTGAGGATGTGAAGGCTTTTACCAACGGCAAGGGTGTCGATGCTTACAGCATCGTTGAGAGCACTCAGCCGATCTGTTTTGAAAACGTTAAGTGGGCTTATGAGCTCGGTGCAGCGATCGCCATGAAGGAAGGTGCTGTGAAGGCTGCTGATGCAGCTAAGTGGATCGGCGTCGGACTGCAGGCATTCTGCATTCCCGGATCTGTCGCAGACCAGCGTCAGGTCGGGCTCGGACACGGAAACCTCGGCGCGATGCTGCTCGATGAAGAAACCGAATGTTTCGCTTTCCTTGCAGGACACGAGTCCTTTGCAGCCGCAGAAGGCGCGATCAAGATCGCTCTGAATGCGAACAAGGTTCGTCAGAAACCTCTCCGCGTCATCCTGAACGGTCTTGGAAAAGATGCAGCGATGATCATCAGCCGCATTAACGGGTTCACCTATGTCCAGACCAAGTATGATTATCTTTCCGCTGACGTAAAGGAAGATCATGCGCTGACGATCGTAAGCAAGACCGCTTATTCCGACGGCGACCGCGCAAAGGTCAACTGCTACGGCGCGGACGATGTCCGGGAAGGCGTAGCGATCATGTGGCATGAAGGCGCGGATGTTTCCATTACCGGAAACTCCACCAACCCGACCCGTTTCCAGCACCCGGTTGCAGGCACCTACAAGAAAGAACGCTGGGAAGCCGGCAAGAAGTACTTCTCGGTCGCTTCCGGCGGCGGCACGGGACGTACCCTGCATCCCGACAACATGGCTGCAGGCCCCGCTTCCTATGGTATGACGGATACTCTGGGCCGTATGCACTCGGATGCGCAGTTCGCAGGTTCTTCTTCCGTTCCGGCGCACGTTGAGATGATGGGCTTCCTTGGCGCAGGCAACAACCCGATGGTCGGTATGACTGTCGCAGTTGCAGTTGCTGTCCAGGAGGCAATGTCCAAATAAAACGTAATATCCGGATGGATTTTATTCTGCAAAGGCTCCCGGAAATCTTCGGGAGCCTTTGCTGCCGGAAGACGGTGAAAACCGGGCGGAACATCAAAACCTCCGGGAGAAACAGACATTGACGATTGGACCACGGAATGGATATAATTTTATAATATGATAATCCAGAGCTGCAATATCGAAATCGGGACGGAAGAGGAGCTGATGCAGTTCCGATTCGGCGGAATCCCGGAAGGAAGTGCCATGATCGGGGACGGCTGCATTACTTTCTTCCAGAAACAAAAAGCAAAGACCGGATTTTTCAGTTCGATCGGTGCCACCATGGAAGGACGGGGCAGGGAGATCCTGAACCTGACCCCGGATATGGTCGCTGCCTTTGAAAGTGTCCCCGACCGGCGCGGCCGGCTGAGCCATTACAATATAGTCCTTACAGACGGACGTAGGATCTTCTTTGCGCTCACAGGCTTTGACACCAAAGAAGCCGAACGTGCAGTCGGGCGCTTCGCGGACCTCTGTCCTGAAAAGCTTTAAATATGAGAGTAATTAACTGCAGAAAATGAGACATAAAAGGAGCTGAATATGAAAGAGGACTTTTCAATCGGAAAGGTAACTGCAAAACATGGAGAAAAAAGTTCCGGATTTCTGCCTGTAGTCAATTCGGATACGGAGATCCCGATCACCTTGATCAACGGCGAAAAGGACGGCAGGACGATCCTGATCTGCGGCGGCGTGCACAATGCGGAATATGTGGGAATACAGGCTGCCACGGAACTGGCATCCGAGCTGGATCCGAAAGATGTGAACGGCAATATCGTGATCATCCATCTCGCGAACCGCAGCGGGTTCGAACACCGTACCATGAGCCTGGTATTTGAAGACGGAAAGAACCTGAACCGTGTCTTCCCGGGGACGGCCATGGGTACGGCTGCTGACAAAATAGCGTTTACGATGGAAACAGAAGTTTTTTCGAAGATCGACTATTATATCGATCTCCATTCCGGCGACGGATTCGAAGGACTGGAATCTTTTGTTTACTGTCTCGGGAACGCGAACGATTATGTTGTGAAAAAAAGCAGGGAAATGGCCGAGATCGCCCATGTGGATTATCTGGTGGTGTCGATGAATCCCGCGGGCGGGGCGTATAATTATGCCGGAACACTCGGGATCCCTTCCATTCTCCTGGAGCGCGGAAGCAATTCCACCTGGTGCAGGGCTTTAGTGGATGAGGACAAACACGATGTGACCAATATTCTCCGGTTTCTGGGATTCCTGGACGGAGAAGCGCATCGCCACGGAAACGGCCCGATCGAAGTCAGCCCGGTGACCTACGAAGATGCACCGACAGCCGGATGCTGGTATCCGGAGAAGCAGCCGGGAGAAACCTTCAGGGAAGGAGATCTTCTGGGTACGATCAGGGATTATTTCGGAAAAGAACTGTATTCCTGCAGGGCAAAGCATGACGGGATCATTTTGTATGAAACCATCAGCCTCTGCATTATGGAGAATTCCCCGATGGTCGCTTACGGGATCTGGGATGCAGATAAGAACGGAACGATCGAAAAAGCGTGCCCGGTCTGCGGTGACGGTGAGCATCATCACCATGATCATTTTTGAGTAATACATGAGTGAAATAAAAAACATAGCGCCTGAAAATGAACCGCACGATATCAAGAACAGGGTCGTGAATTACTGGACCAAAAGGAAGAACAGCTTTTCGGAAAACAAGCACGAGGAGCTGCACAGTTATAAGGGCGGACTCTGGAGAGAAGAGCTTTTAAGCGTCCTGCCGAAAGATTCCGGTCTTACGATTCTGGACGCCGGCTGCGGCTGCGGATTTTTCGAAATGGTCCTGGCGGAATGTGATTATCAGATGACCGGGATCGATCTGACCCCGGATATGGTGAATGAAGGAAACAACCTTCTGAAACGCCATGGCAGCAGCGCCAGACTGATGGTGATGGACGCCGAGAATCCGGATTTTCCGGATGAAAGCTTTGACGCCGTGATCAGCCGCAATCTGACCTGGACGCTTCCGCATCCTGAGAAGGCCTATGCAGAATGGTACCGGATCCTGAAACCGGGCGGGATCCTTATCAATTATGACGCTGAATATGCGAAGAATTTCCATTGCCTTGACCAGACGGAAAACAGGATCCATAAAGGAGTGGACGAGGCAATGAAAGAGGAATGCCATCAGATCTACCATATGCTTTCCATCAGTGCTTATGCGCGCCCGGAGTGGGATGCGGAAGTCCTTCGTGAGATCGGCTTTAAAACAATTACAGCGGATCCCGGAGCCGGAGACAGGCTTTACGGGGAAAAGGATGAATTCTATATGCCGGACCGCATGTTCCGGATCACAGCCGTAAAATAAGGGAAGGGCAGTTTACGGGCTCTTCATATCGGACGCAGGCACTGAGAGAATAAAAACTTTCCTGTTGACACAGATTGTTATCGTACGGTATAATGTGCGCCAAGTAACTGAACAGGCCAAAGCATCTCAGCTTGGAGCCGGGTCGCTGCCGCGACAGTGGAACACCCACGGGACATTATAAAGAAGATGCCGCATGGGTGTTTTTTTGCGCCCGGGAAAAGGAGATGTTGTGAAAGAAAAGAAACAGATCACAAAGAAAACAGAACAGGACGTGGCAGTCAGAGTTTCACTGGTAAGTATTATCGGGAACATCCTTCTGACCGCTTTTAAATTTTTCGCAGGATTCGCAGCACATTCCACGGCTATGGTCAGTGACGCGGTCCATTCCGCTTCCGATGTCGTCAGCAGCCTGATCGTGATCGTGGGTGTGAAGCTTGCGCAGAAAAACGCGGACAGCTCCCATCCTTACGGCCATGAGCGTTTTGAATGTGTTGCGGCTGTCATCCTGGCGGCGATCCTTTTTGTCGTCGGAGGAAATATCGGGCTTTCCGCCCTGAACAGTATTATTTCCGGAAGATATATGGAAAACGAGGCGCCGGGAGTGCTTGCACTCATCGCAGCCGTTGTTTCTATTGCGTCAAAAGGTCTGATGTTCATCTATACCAGGCATTATGCAGATGCGATTCGGTCCACAGCACTGAAGGCGGAAGCCTGGCATCACCTGAGCGACGCGTTATCCTCTGTCGGCGCACTGATCGGTATCGGCGGAGCCATGCTGGGCGCTGCTGTTCTGGAACCGGCTGCGAGCATCGTGATCTGTGTTATGATCCTGAAAGCAGCCATTGACATCTTTCGCGAGGCGATTGATCAGATGGTGGATAAATCCTGTGATAAGGAAACGACGGAAAAGATCCGCTCCTGTATCCTTTCGCAGGAAGGCGTTATGCATATCGACGTTCTGCAGACGAGGCAGTTCGGAAATAAAATCTATGTGGATACGGAGATCTCCGTCCATAAGCATTTTTCTCTGGAAAAAGGACACAGTATAGCCGAGACAGTTCATAAGGAGCTGGAGCGGAGCTTCCCGGAGATCAAACATGTGATGGTGCATGTAAACCCGGATTAACAGGGATCGGGAATGGCGGAGGAGCTGCCTGTATAAAGCGAGATAAGCATCATATAGTCTGCATATGGACAGTTGCAAGATGTTTGCATACAGTAACTATATTTGACAAAAACGCGGATATGATTTATATTTACGTTAATTGAATACCAGACACGATATAAGTTTCACTTCAGTTGAATTAATAGGGAAACCGGTGCAAATCCGGTACGATCCCGTCACTGTGATAGGGAGCAGATGCCATTGATGTCACTGATGGTTTACATTGGGAAGGCGTCATCTGCGTTGAACTTAAGTCAGGAGACCTGCTTATTATCGTTAATAACAATTCATACGGTGTATATGAAGATTATTATCTTGAATGTATGTGTAAAGGGTATTGAAACTTTACCGTTGTTTCTTTGTGATTAATCGGAAGATCCTGTGTGAACAGGATCTTTTTTGTTATGTCTGATATTTGAGAAAATCATCAAAAGCCGACAGTAATATCGACTGAACAAAAGGAGACTAAAATGAAACTGAAAAAACTACTTGCATTGGTTGGGGCATCAGTACTGGCAGTATCACTGGCTGCATGCGGCGGATCCGGAAGCAGTGCCGCATCGACAGCTTCTGCCGCATCAACTGCTTCTGCCACTTCTGCAGCTTCTGCTGCATCAACAGCTCCGGCTGCTTCCGAAGGCGGAAAAGTTCTGAACTTCGGCTGCCAGATGTACAGCGACGGTCTGATCGATCCTACTCTTCAGACAAATACCGCCTGGAACTGCATGCGTTTCGGCGTCGGTGAAGCACTGTTCAAATTCAATGACAATATGGAGACCGAACCCTGGCTTGCAGAGTCTGCCGATACGGAAGACTATAAGACCTGGGTCATCACCTTGAGAGACGGCGTTAAATTCTCAAATGGCGACGACGTGACCGCTTCCGCAGTCAAGGCCGTATTTGACAGGATGGTCGTTGAGGGACAGAGGGAAGACACTTCCGCAACTCCGGAAAAATACGTTCCTTACGAGACGGTTGTCACGGCGGATGACGAAGCGAACACCGTTACCTTTGAACTTCCTCAGGCAAACGCCAACTTCCTCGGCAACCTTTCTTATCCGGTATGCTGCATCGTTGATGTTGAAGCTACGACCGAATGGAACAACCACGTAATCGGCACCGGCCCCTACATGGTCGATTCCTTTGAGGACCAGGTCGGCTACACCATGGTCGCCAATCCCAATTATTATGAGAAAGTTCCCTATGATACCGTTAACATTATGTTCATGGGCGACGCTTCCGCAAAGGCCATGGCTCTTCAGAGCGGCCAGGTCGACCTTGTTGAGAACATTACCAATGTTTCCGATATCCAGACCCTTCAGGCGGACGAAAACTTCACCGTTGATATTGCTTCCGGTGTCCGCTGCGGTTTCGCATGGATGAACTTCAACGGAGTCCTCGGAAATGATACCCTCCGCCAGGCGATCCAGATGGCTGTGGACCATGAAACCATCTGCGCCTCCAATACGATCGGCGGCCTTTATACAGCGGGATATTCCGTACTTCCGTCCACCCTGTCCTACGGTTATGAAAACCTGAACAATCCTTATCCGTACGATCCCGATGCAGCTAATAAACTGCTTGATGACGCCGGCATCATTGATAATGACGGCGACGGCATCCGTGAGCTTGACGGACAGAATATCAACCTTAAATTTGTCTCCTATGAGAATCGTCTTCTGAACGACTTCTCTGATGCATTCGCACTATATCTGGGCGAGATCGGCATCGGCGTAACGGCAGATTACGGCAGCTCCGATGACCAGTGGAGCAAACTGGTTGCTTTCGAGTATGATCTGAACAACAACAACTGGACCACCGTGGGCAACGGCGATCCGACCGAGTATATGGCAAACTGGTACAGCAAGGCCGAAGCCAACTACTGCGGATACAAGAGCGACAAGTACGATGCCCTTTACGAAGAACTTCTCACGGAGTTTGATACCGCAAAGAGAGCGGAGCTCCTGCAGCAGATGCAGCAGATCCTCATCGACGATGCGGTATGCCTGGTTGACGGGTATTACAACAGCTCGATGATCTATTCAAAGAATGTCGGTTACGCACACATTCATACGGCAGACTATTACTGGATCTCAACAGAAATAGTTCCGGCTTAATTGCCGCCCTCACATTAGGGCAGGCCTGCGAGAGGATAAAAGCAGGCCTGCCCTGATATACGTTTATGATCATTCACACCCTCTCCCGAAAATATGCGGGGAGGGAGTGTTTGCCTTTTAACAATTATGATTATCCATTCAAAAAGTGGGGGGAAAGGCTCTTGACTAAGAAAAAAATCATAATGAGGATCATTCAGATCGTGATCGTGTTGTTCGGGATCAGCTTTTTCACGTTCCTTCTCACCTATCTTGCTCCCGGTGATCCGGCGCAGATCATGCTGACTTCCTCCGGTGTCATGCCGACGGAATCGGCAGTCAATGCGCTGCGGGAATCGATGGGGTATAACGATCCGTTCTTTGTCCAGTATTTCAGATGGCTGGGCAATGCGCTCCACGGGGATTTTGGGATGTCCTTCTCACTGAACAAACCGGTCGTGGAGCTTCTGCTTGCCCGCCTTTGGCCGACGCTGAAGCTTACACTGTTTTCTATGGTATTGATGCTGATCGTTTCACTGCCGCTGGGCATGCTTTCGGCTGTAAAGGAAAATACCTGGATTGACAATGTGGTAAGGGGAATTACTTTTGTCGGCGTATCCATGCCGAATTTCTGGGTCGGCCTCCTGCTCATGCTTGTCTTCTGTGTAAAACTGGGCATCTTCCCGGTTATCTGCTCAGGAGGAACTTTCAAGAGCATGATCCTGCCTTCCGTAACGCTGGCGATCGCGATGTCGGCGAAATACACCAGACAGGTCCGGACAGCCGTTCTGGAAGAACTGCATCAGGACTATGTGATCGGGGCCCGCGCAAGAGGCGTTCAGGAACGGAAGATCCTCTGGAGAAATGTTTTTAATAATTCCCTGCTTCCGCTCATCACGATGCTCGGACTTTCCGTCGGATCACTGCTGGGCGGTACAGCGGTTGTTGAAGTAATCTTTTCCTATCCCGGCCTCGGAAACCTGGCAGTAGCGGCGATCACGTCCAACGATTATAACCTGATCCAGGGATATGTGCTGTGGGTAGCGCTCATTTACATGGTGATCAATCTGATCGTAGATATTTCCTACAATTTTGTTGATCCGAGAATGAGACTGGCGAGGTGACGGATATGGAAATGAAAAAGAAAAGCTTTTTTGCAGCAAACAAAACTTTCTGTGTCTTCTGCATCCTTGCGATCCTGCTCATCCTGACGGCGATTTTCGCTCCGGTCGTTACGAGAGGGATCGATCCTGCAGCAGGCAGTCTTAAAGATGCGATCCTTCCGCCCGGCCCGGGACATATTTTCGGTACGGATAAAATGGGCAGGGACATCTTTACCAGGGTAATTTATGGTTCAAGGGTCTCCCTGACAGCAGCCCTTTCGGTCGTGGGACTGTCCTTCGGCATCGGAACGCTTCTGGGGGTTCTGTCCGGATACTTCCGCGGTATTGTTGATGCGATCATCATGCGTATCGCCGATATGATGGTCTCTTTCCCCGGCCTTGTACTGGCCATGGCGGTTGCCGGTATCCTGGGCGCTTCCATCCGTAATGCCGTACTGGCGGTCGCGGTTGTGACCTGGCCGAAATACGCGAGACTGGCGAGATCGCTTGTATTAAAGATTCGTGACAGGGATTATGTCGCTGCCGCGGTGACTACCGGTTCCAAACACGGGTATATGCTTGTGCGTTACATGCTGCCGAATGCGCTGCCGACACTGATCATCACGGCCGCAACGGATATCGGTTCGCTGATGCTTGAACTGGCCGGCCTGTCTTTCCTGGGCTTCGGCGCGGTTTCGCCGACTCCGGAATGGGGGCTTATGCTTTCCGAAGGCAGAGCTTATATGCAGACGGCGCCCTGGCTGATGGTATTCCCGGGACTTGCGATCCTGATCACTGTTATCATTTTCAATATGCTCGGAGACGGTCTCCGGGATATTCTGGACCCGAGGCACGAGGGGTAGAAAGGAGAGAGATATTATGGCTATGCTTGAAGTAAATGATATTACGATCTCCTATGGGACCCGTCCGACGGTGAAGAATTTTTCCATGTCGCTGGAAGAAGGGAAGATCTGTTCCCTCGTCGGTGAATCGGGAAGCGGCAAGACCACGGTCATCCGCGCGATTTTCGGGCTTCTTCCCGGCGCCGGGAAAGTGACGGAAGGCGATATCATTTTTGCAGGGGATCATCTTCTGAATTACAGCAAAAAGGAATGGAGAAAAATCAGGGGAACAGAAATGTCCATGATCTTTCAGGATTCCGGCGCCATGATGAATCCGACGAAAAAGGTAGGGGCGGCTTATACGGAGTATATCCGTACACATGAGAACATTTCCAAAAAGGAAGCGGTAAAGAAGGGCATCATGATGCTCGAACGGATGCGTCTTCCTTCCGGAGACAACGTGATGCAGAGCTATCCGTTCCAGCTTTCCGGCGGCATGCGCCAGAGAGTCGGTATCGCAATGGGGATGACCTATCAGCCGAAGCTGCTCCTTGCGGATGAGCCGACATCGGCGCTGGACGTTACGACCCAGGCGCAGATCGTGCGCCAGATGATGGAACTGAAGGAAAACTACGGTACCGCCATTATTCTGGTCACACACAACCTGGGAGTCGCAGCCTATATGTCCGATCATATCATCGTGATGAGAAACGGTGTGATCGAGGACCAGGGCGACAGGGATCATATTCTGTATCATTCAGAAAATGCATACACACATAAACTGCTGGAAGCGGTTCCGTCGATAGGAGGTACGAGATATGTTTGATGAAAAAGACGTGATTCTGGACGCAAGACATATCACCAGAAGATTTCCTGCCTCAAAAGGACGGGAGCTTACCGCGTGCAACGATGTGAACCTGAAGTTTTATAAGGGTAAAACGCTGGGACTGGTCGGAGAATCCGGCTGCGGAAAATCCACCTTTATGCGTTTCCTGGTTTCGCTGGATAAGCCGAACGAAGGCGAGATCCTGTACAGAGGCGTGGATATTACCAAGTTAAAGGGAGAGAAACTGCGCCAGAACAGGCAGAACATCCAGATGGTCTTTCAGGACCCGGCGACCAGCTTTAACCCGAAGATGAAGATACGTGATGTGATCTGCGAGCCGCTGCTGAACTTCGGCCGGATCAAAAAATCCGAGAAGAGCGCAAAGGCACGCGAACTTCTGGAAATGGTCGAGCTGCCCGGTGAGTTTGAAGACCGTTTCATGCATAACATGTCCGGCGGGCAGCGGCAGAGAGTCGGCATTGCCAGAGCGCTTGCCCTGGAGCCGGAGATCATCGTTATGGATGAAGCGACGAGCGCGCTTGACGTTTCCGTCCAGAAGACGATCATCGAGCTGATCACGAAGCTGCAGAGGGAAAAAGGCATCACCATCGGATTTATCTGCCATGATCTCGGACTGATCCAGTCCTTTGCACATCAGGTGGCTGTTATGTATCTCGGGAATATCGTTGAAGTCATGCCCGGGGAGGATATCGGCGAACAGTGCAGACATCCGTATTCTCAGGCGCTGCTGGCATCGGTTTTTGATATTAAGATGGACTTTACCAAAAAGATCGAAAGCATTGAAAGCGAGATCCCTTCTCCGCTGGATATGCCGCCGGGCTGTCCTTTTTCCAACCGATGCGATCATTGCATGGAAAAATGCAGACAGGAACGTCCGCTGCTGAAAGAGATCGGACCCGGCCATGAGGTCGCCTGCTGGCTGTACGAATGAAAGGAGCATGATGGGAATGAAGAGATTGTCAGTATTCGTTCTGATTATGATCCTGGCGCTGGGACTGGTATCCTGTTCATCCGGACAGGGAAGCAGCAGTTCTTCTGCAGTTGATCAAAAGACGGAAGAAACGGTTTCCGATAATGAAACACATAAGATCGCGGTCCTGGTTTATGACCGGACAGATGACGAAGTCCTGTCCTTCCGCAAATATCTTGTGGATTATCTGGGAGTCGCTTTCAATGTGGAATTTATTTATTCGGACAGCAGCCGATCCGCTGAAGATTCTGCAAAGTTCATAAAGGAAGCTGCAGAATACGGGGCGGAAGGCGTAATGTCTTTCGTGGTCTATGACCTACCGGGAGAAGTGGCTCTTTGCGAACAGTACGGCATCTATTATATCGCTGCTTCCGGTACCGTTTCCAATGAGGCATTTGCGGCTGTTGAAGACAGTTCGTCCTTCCTGGGGGTGATCGGCCCGGGTGATTTTATCGAGTACAAGGCCGGCAGTGATATTGCCAGTCATTTTCTGGAGAAACATCCGCAGGACACCGAGTATTTCATATTAAGCGGCGGCGGATGTCTCGGAAATGAAATGCATAAGCAGCGTACAATGGGGATCCTGGACACGCTTAAAAATGCATACGGGTTCTCTTTGGACCGGACTACGGAGGAGATTGCAGTGTCTTCGGAGCCGGTGCAGATCGAAGACGGTGACCTGAAGATCTGCGTATGTCCCGGATATCATACAATCGACTCCTATCTGGAGATGGCCAGGGAAGAATATGCTGCCCATCCTTACGGGATCGTTATGGCCGTGCTGCCTGCATCCCATATTCTGGAGGAAATAAAGGGCTCCGTACTGGCCACGGTAGACTGCTACAGCGAAAGCAATCTTCAGCTTTTTGCATCCGGCAGGCTGGATTATCTTGTGGGAAAATACAGTTCGATCATCGGCCCGTCTTTTGCGGCGATGTATAATGCAATAACCGGTCATGCCGAAGAAATGAGACAGAACGGCAAGGCATTTCATATCACACAGGGCTTCTGGATCTCCGACGGAGAAGAAGATTTTGACGAAAAATACGTTCTGGCGAACAGTATCGAGATCAATGCGTATAACTATGATGATCTTCGGAACGTCATACTGGAGTTCACTCCGGATGCTTCGCTGGATGATCTCAGAGAGCTGGCGGAGGCCTATACCTATAAAAATGCCGTGGAAAGAAGATCGCAGAAGGGCTGAGTTTTCAGGGATCATATAAACCAGCTGAAACGAAATAAGGATAGGATCGTTTTTCGTTTCAGGAGTCATTAATCATTATGGAAAGGAAATTATACCATGAAAAAATCTTATAAAATCGATGTTGACTGTGCGGCATGTGCAGACAAAATGGAAGTGGCAGCCAAAAAAACGGAAGGTGTCAAAGATGCGGTCGTGAGCTTTATGACACTTAAAATGAAAGTCGAATTTGAAGAAGGAGCGGATGCGGCAGAGGTCATGAAGAACGTCCGCGCCAACTGTAAAAAAGTAGAAGACGACTGCGAAGTATACATCTGACAGACAGCTGCAGAAGAAAATGCAAGACAGGGAGTAATGCATGAATAAAAAACAGAAAAACCTCCTGATCCGTATCATTGTTTCAGCCATATTCTTTGTTCCGCTGTATCTGATCTCGGAAGATATCGTACATGCGGATATTCCGCAGTGGCTGATCATCGTGCTGTTCCTGGTTCCTTATCTGCTGGTCGGTTTTGATATTTTACGAAAAGCGGCCCTGGGCATCAAGAACCGGCAGGTTTTCGATGAGAACTTTCTGATGACCGTTGCCACAGTCGGCGCGATCATTCTGGGTGAATACGGGGAAGGCGTAGCCGTTATGCTCCTGTACCAGGTGGGCGAACTTTTCCAGAGCTATGCGGTAGGAAAGAGCAGAAGGAATATTTCCGACCTGATGGACATACGTCCCGACTACGCGAATATCGAAGTCGACGGGGAACTGACTCAGGTGGATCCGGATGAGGTCGAAATAGGAAGCATCATTATTGTGCAGCCCGGCGAAAAGATCCCGCTTGACGGCGTGATCGTCGAAGGTAATTCTGCGCTCAACACCAGTGCGCTGACAGGTGAAAGCAAACCGATCGATGCGAAAGCAGGTGATGAAGTCTTAAGCGGCACCATCAATATGACCGGCGTCCTGAAGATCGAAACGACCTGTGAATTCGATGAATCGACGGCGTCCAAGATCCTGGACCTCGTGGAAAATGCTTCCTCGAGAAAATCCAAATCGGAGAACTTTATTTCCAAATTTGCACGTGTGTATACGCCGATCGTTGTGTATGCCGCGCTGGCGCTGGCGATTATTCCGCCCCTCTTTATGATGCTTACCGGTATCGGCATGGGCGGTTACGCAACGACAGGCCAGCTTTGGATGGACTGGGTGCTCCGCGCGTGCACGTTCCTGGTCATCAGCTGCCCGTGCGCGATCGTCATCAGCGTTCCTTTAAGCTTTTTTGCCGGCATCGGCGGAGCCAGCAAGGAGGGTATCCTGGTAAAGGGATCCAACTATCTGGAAACACTTTCGGAAGTACGTGTTGTAGCGTTTGATAAAACCGGGACCATTACGAAGGGAAATTTTGAAGTAACGGCAATCCATCACAGTCCGCTGGAGGAAAAAATGATGCTGGAGTATGCTGCTCTCGCGGAATGCCATTCTTCTCATCCCATCAGTTTAAGCCTTCAGCAGGCATATGCGAAAAAGATCGATCCGTCCCGGGTCACGGATGTGCAGGAGATCAGCGGGCACGGTATTATGGCGAAGGTCGACGGTCATGATGTGGCCATCGGCAATGAAAAGATGATGACGAAGGTCGGTGTGAAATTCCTGCCCTGCCATCATACCGGAACCATTATCCATATGGCGCTGGACGGAGAGTATGCCGGACATATCGTTATTTCCGACGAGCTTAAACCTACTTCGAAGGAAGCGATCGCACAGCTGAAAAACGCGGGTGTGGAAAAAACGGTCATGCTTACAGGCGACGCCGGAGCGGTTGCGGAAAAGGTCGCTGCCGAAGTCGGACTTACCGATTTCAGGGCGGAACTGCTTCCGGCGGACAAGGTCACTGCCGTGGAAGAACTGCTTGCCGAATGCAGCGGAAAGAAACGTCTTGCATTCGTAGGCGACGGCATCAATGATGCCCCGGTCCTTTCCCGGGCGGATATCGGCATTGCCATGGGCGCGCTGGGATCGGACGCCGCGATCGAAGCGGCGGACGTCGTCCTCATGGATGATGATCCCTTAAAGATCGCCAAAGCCATCAAGATCTCCAGAAAATGTTTAAGGATCGTAAAGCAGAATATCACGATCGCGCTGGTGATCAAGCTCGGGTGCCTGGCACTCGCTGCGCTGGGGATCGCAAATATGTGGCTTGCCATCATTGCGGACGTCGGCGTTATGATCATCGCAGTATTGAATGCAATCAGGTGTCTGTATACTAAAAATCTATAATAATTATGGCAGCAAAAAAACCGGTTGATATGACAAAGGGGCCGATCGTCCGGCCCCTGATATTCTTTATTCTCCCGCTGATCGGCGGAAGTGTCTTTCAGCAGCTTTATAATACCGTCGATTTCATTTTTGTCGGAAATTATCTGAACAGTACTGCGGCCGCGGCCGTAGGCGCGAGTTCTACGCTGATCAACTGCACGATCGGGCTGTTTACCGGTATTTCGGTCGGGACCAGTGTTGTCGCCGCAAATGCGATCGGCGCGAAGCGGCCGGATGAAGCACGGAAAACACTTCATACTTCCGTTACTTTCGGACTGATCGGAGGCCTGATTATGATGACCCTCGGGATCGTATTCGCACCTGCTATCCTGCAGGCGCTGAATACCCCTTCGACGGTCATGCCGCAGGCGATCACGTATATGCGGATCTATCTCATCAGCCTTCCGATGCTGGTGTTTTACAATATGCTTTCCGGAAGCCTTCGGGCGGAGGGAGATTCGTCCACGCCTTTTAAAGTACTGGTGATCTGCGGGCTGCTGAATGTCCTGTTTGATTTTCTTTTTATCGTGGTGATTCCCTTAGGCGTTGCCGGCGTCGCCATCGCATCGACTGTTACACAGGCACTGTCGGCTTTATTTGTCGGCTTTTTCACATCGCGGAAGAATAGGGAGATCCGTTTCTCGTTTAAGGAGCTGCGAATCGATACAAACATTCTCCGCAAGATCCTGAAAACCGGGCTGCCCACAGGGATCCAGACGATCGTTATTACCATTTCAAACGTCTTTGTACAGTATTTCATCAATGGTTACGGAGAAACGCCGGTCGCGGCATTTGCCGTATATTACAAAGTGGAGAATCTGATTTTCCTTACCATTCTCGCTTTCGGACAGGCTTCCGTAACTTTTGCGGGGCAGAACATGGGCGCGGGCAATTACAAACGCCTGCAGAAGGGGACGGTCATTGCGGCCGGCATCGGCATGGTGATCGTAACGGCTACGGTCATCCTGATCCTGTCCTTCCCGACAGTCGTATTCCGATGGTTCATTAAAGACGGGGAAGTTATGATGACGGCGATCAGCCTGGCAATGGTCTCATTTCCTTTTTACTGGATCTATCCGCTCATCGAAGTATTTGGCGGTGCGATCCGCGCCATGGGGTACTCGCTCCGTTCGATGGTCATAGTCATTGCAAATTTCTGTGTTCTGAGACTGATTCTGCTGACTATCTTTTCAACATCCGGCCAGTCGGTAAGAATGCTGGCTGCGGCCTATCCGATCACGTGGGCGACATCGGCCATTTGCTTTGTGTCGACGTTTTTTGTTTTAATAAAACGATACAGGAGTGCAGCGGAAACAACTGCGCAGACATTGAAAGAGCTGTAGAGCAGAAAACAGCAGAAAGATTACAGCCTGAGAGAGAAAACCGGGCGGACAGTCGTACGGAACGATAGTCTGCCCGGTCTTTTTGCTGTCTGAAAGCCGGCGGGCTGTTTTGCCGATGTTTATGCTTTCAGGATGACAAGGGTGTTTTCTTTTGACCGGCTGCTTGGTATAATAATACAAAAGAATTCTTTAAAAGAACCGATAACGGATTTGTCCGGGTGACATCTTAATAAAGAATCGACGAATTATTAAAAATGATTCAGTTAAATATTCATAGGGTATTATGAAAAGGAGGTTGCATTATGTCAGAATTTGGCCTGCATTCTGAAATCATGTTCGGATCGGGAACCGTGTCCCAGCTTGGCTCGAAGGCGAAGGAATTCGGTGCGACAAAAGCGCTTCTTGCCTGCGACAGGAATCTGGGCGAAGAAGCTTATGCAAAAATAAAGGGCAGTCTGGAAACTGCCGGCGTGGATTACATCTTCTTTAACGAAACAGAACGTGACGCGCCGATCGGACTCGTTAACAAAGTAGGCACGATGGCGAAAGAAGCCGGCGTGGACTGCATGATCGGCGTCGGCGGCGGCAGCACTATGGATATGGTGAAGGGCGCGGCGATTCTTTTATGCAATTCCGGGCCTGCGGAGAATTTTGTCCTGCCGCAGCCGATCGTGATGCCTGTAAATGTTCCGATCATCCTGATGCCGACGACGTCCGGTACCGGGGCAGAGGGTACGAAATGTGCGATCATTGCCGTTGAGCATAACGGCTATCCCATGAAATGGAGCGTATTTACCGAGCTGGCACAGACGATCATAGATCCGGACCTGACCATGACGCTGCCTCCTTATGAGACCGCCTACTGCGGTATGGACGCACTTGCACATGCCGTCGAAGGCATCACCAGCAATAACCCGAATCCGCTGGCACATGCCTGCGGACTGAATGCGATCCGCCTGATCAGCCGTTATCTGCTGCGTGCATATCATGACGGCACCGACAGTGAGGCGCGCATCGGAATGTCAAAGGCCGCCTATCTGGCCGGCGTTGCGTTCGATGCCCCGCTTACTCACATCGGGCATGCAACTGCAGACGGCCTGTGTACTTACCTGCATACTACGCATGGCGAAGGCTGTGCGCTTGCCACTCCCGAGACAATCGAGCTTGTCGGCCCCGCAGTTCCGGATATCATGCTGGAGATCGCGGAAGCGTTCGAAGTGGATTATGACAAGAGCATGAGCGGGGAGGAACTCGGAAAGATTGTTGCCGCAAAATGCCGTGCGATGATGAGCGAAATGAAGATCCCCTCCTTGAAACAGATGGGCTTTTCCAGAGACCGCATGCCGCAGGTCGCAACCGAGACCGAGACCAGTCATCTGTCCAGTTTCTGTCCCGTGCAGCCTGTGACCAAAGAGATGGCCCAGGAGTTCTGCTATCGGGTCTATGACAATTATGAAGGTATAAAAGACTGATGAACTGTGAGTAACATCAGAAAAGGGAGATGCTTATGAACAGGATACAACTTTTGTTTTGTCTGGCAGTGATCTTCTTCCTTGTCTCTGTCGTCTGGTTTATCAGGAGGAATGCGATTGTCGGGGGCGGTGCTCTTGTTGTCGCAGTCGTAATACTTGTGATAGCCTTAATATCCCGTAAACAGGATAAGAAGGAATAACTGCAAGACAGACACATACCTGGAAACAAACAATCATCTGCCGCCGGTTGCAGGCTATGTCCGCCCGGCGGCTGTAATCTCTCCAAATCAAGAATCCAGCCGCCATAAATGCCTTTGGCGAGCCTTATTCGGCGGCTGCAATCACCCCAAATCAAAAAAACAGCCGCCAGGAATGTCTATGGCGAGCATTGTTTGGCGGCTGTAATCTCTCCAAATCAAGAATCCAGCCGCCAGGAACGCCTTTGGCGAGCCTTATTCGGCGGCTGTAATCTCTCCAAATCAAGAATCCAGCCGCCGGGAATGCCTTTGGCAAGCCTTATTCGACGGCTGCAATCTCTCCAAATCAAGAATCCAGCCGCCATAAATGCCTTTGGCGAACTTTATTCGGCGGCTGTAATCATCCCAAATCAAAAAAACAGCCGCCAAAACAGTTCCGGCGTATTTATTTCAAGCTGCCGAATCAGGAGCAGCTGCTATTCTACAGGTAAATCATGCGTTCTTAAAAGGAGTGGTATATAAAGATGAAACAGAATTCTGTTGAGTTTGCTTTAAGAGAAGAGCTGTCAAAACTGGAAAAGATTATTCTTAATGCACAGCACCGATTGAAGGAAGCCCCGGAGGGCTGTTTACGGAGCAAAAGGCATGGGGACTGCTTTCAGTACTATCACAGAAAGGATCCGAAAGATCCCAATGGGGTTTATATTCCTGCTTCGGAACAGAATAAAGCAAGATCGCTGGCACAAAAGAAGTATGATCAGGATATAATCCATGCTGCAATGAGACAATACAGAGCCATTACAGGTTTTCTGGAGAAATATGATCCCGGAATCCTCCGGAAAATATATGAAAATGCCCATGAATCAAGAAAGAGACTCCTGTGTCCTGTTGAATTGCCGGACCAGGATTATAAGGTGCTTTGGCAGGCATTCGAATACCCGCACAAGGGGTTTGCTGAAGAAGCTCCGGAGCATTATACAATCAGAAATGAAAGAGTCCGCTCAAAATCGGAAGTATTGATTGCAGATGCTCTTTCCGAGGCTGGTCTGGCTTATCGCTATGAGTGCCCGCTGATTCTTGGAAATCATCAGATTCATCCGGATTTCACAGTCTTACGGATTTCAGACCGCAAGGAGATCTACTGGGAACATCTGGGAATGATCGACGATTCCGAATACAGGAATAATGCCATAAACCGGATTCGGCAATATGAAAAAGGAAACATCTTCCAGGGCGGCAGACTCATTATTACCGCGGAAACTCAAAAGCAGCCCCTGAACAGGACTGCAGTAAAAAAGATTATTGAATACTATCTGCTGTGAGGCGTATCAAAACATTTTCAGCGCTTTAGGCCAAATCCATGTTATAATACGCACTGCGTATTACTTTATCTGAATATCCTGGGAAATCGTCCCGTATCATAGAACGAAAGGAGAGAATTTCAATGGAAATCACATTAGAAGCAGTTGAAAAAGTAATGGAACAAGCCGGAGTAGAGTACGCAGCCGCGAAGGAGGCTCTTCAAAAAGCAGAAGGAGATGTGGAAGAGGCGATCCGTCTGATCCGTCAGGAGACCGGGGAAAGCAGGGAAGACATCAAGTCGATCATGGCAAAACTTAAAAAAATGGTCGAGAAAGGCAATGTGGACCGTATCCTGATCCGAAAGGGAGAAGAAGTCGTGCTGAATATCCCGGTGAACGTCGGGATCCTCGGCGGGGTTCTCGGGCTTGCCGCTGCTCCATGGGCACTGATCGCCGGAACGATCGCCGCGTTCGGACTCGGATGCAGGATTGAAGTAGTTCACAAGGACGGTACGACCGACGAGGTGTGAGCAAAGGTTCTCTTTGCCGTGATCCCCGGAATGATACTGATTTATGCGATACCCTGCTTAGATCACCGGAGAGATAGATGACCTGACCGGAAACAAAGAAAAACAGAGGACGGAAAATGAACAGAATAAAGCTGAATATCAATCTTGAGATCGGAGTTCCGGAAGGCTTTCGCCTGATGGATGAAAATGACAAAAGGAGATTAACGATCCTTGTCGACGGCGAGGGCGTGGTACTGGAGAATCCGGAAAAGCACGCTGTAGTTTCCATCGGATGGAAGGCTGTCGGAAGACTGGCGCTTAAGCTTTCTTCCACACAAAACATAGCGGACAGGGCGGAAAGATCGATCCGGAAAGCGATGAAAAGGTTTGATTATTCTTTTGCAGGGGCAGCGGAACCACTGATCGGGGGCCGGAAAGCAGACGGTTTCCGATATACGTATACGGCACAGAACATTAAGATGGCCGGTGAAACGGATGTCGTTAAATTTGAAAGCACGGTCTATTACTTCCATCTCTATACAAGGGAGTCCCTGAAAGAAGAAAACCAGATCCTATGGAATGAGATCCTTTCCTCGGCAGAATGGATTTGATAAAAAGTCCCGGCGTCAGCCGGGACTTTCATTGTATGGCGCAGCCATCACAATAAACCACCTGCTATGCAGGTGTGTCTCCAATAAGCTTTAGCTTTAAGTAAAAACCTCCAAGGTTATAATAAGTGCAGGTTCGCCAACCGCACTGAAAAAACCAAGGAGGTGTCCGAT
>JAFWOE010000006.1 GCA_017509985.1 Lachnospiraceae bacterium | reverse complement strand
CTTAGGAGGCGGACGCTCTATCCTGCTGAGCTACAGAAACATCTTTTTAAGTACGATGTACAGCATACCACAGACAGGGAGAGGATTTCAAGGCTGTACCCGGGAAAAAATAATACAATACACGTATGCTTGTGTGATATAATACTACAAAACAACAGTATTATGAGAACGCACCGCAAGGGCTTTGATGAAAAAGAACAACACTCCGAAAACAGTTCATATCCGATCACTGCTCCGCAATTCGATGATCACGACTGTCCTGATCCTGCTCCTCGGAGCGCTGGCGGCCGGCATCACAGCGTACTTTCTCACGATCGAGACCAGTTCGGCCAACAGTATCCGTTCGATTGTGCAGGCAATGACCTGGTATCTTGATGAAGAAGAAGGAAGACAGCTCCGGGACGAAGTGGTCCGGATCAACAGCCGGGTCGGCCGCGAGGAGATCACGGATACGGATTTTGATGCAATGACGCGCCATACACCGCTGTTTTCCGAACTGGCCGAAGAAAAAGTCTATACGGAAATGCTTTCCCTGTTTGAGGAGTACAGCGTACTGATCTACAATGTGGAATCGATCTACTATTTCTGGTATGATGAGGAAAACGAGCGGGCCATCTATATTATAGACAGCTTTAACGAAGGCGGTCCGTACGAGGGGGTCAAGTATCCTCTCGGAACGATGGAGAGCATCAGGCCGGTCAAGGCGAAACGTTCCGATCTTTCCGTGAACAGCAGGGTCGTAGCGGAATTAGAAGGCGGAAATCGGCTTGTCCTGCATGGCTTCATGCCCTGGTATGATCTCAATAACGAACTCCTTGGCTATATCGGTGTCGATATCAGCCGTCAGGATTTCATCCGGGGAGGCCTGTTTTTCTTTATACAGACCGCGCTCCTGATGATCTTCATCGGTATTATCGCCACCATGTTTATCGTCTGGCGCGGCAACAGAAAGATGCAGCCCATTATTGACGTTACAAACGCGGCGGAAAGATATGCAGAATACGGCATGAAGCCGGATGGCAGAGGAGACAGGGGGTTCTTTTCCGAAACGGATGGAGGAAACGTCTATGAATTCCGCAGGCTGGTCGAGACGCTCCAGACCATGGAAGACAGCCTCGAACAAAACGTGCGGGAACTGACGGATGTTACGCGGGAGAACGAACGGATCAATACGGAACTGACTCTAGCGGCTGCGATACAGACCAATGTGCTTCCGAGCCGGTTTCCGCCTTATCCGGACCGAAAGGAGTTTGAGCTTTACGCGAAGATGGATCCCGCAAGGGAGGTCGGCGGAGATTTTTACGACTTTTATCTACTGGACGACGATCACCTTGCACTGGTGATGGCCGACGTATCCGGGAAAGGCATACCCGCCTCGCTCTTTATGATGTCCGCCAAGATCATGATCAAGAACCGTGCGATGTACGGAGGAGGTCCCGCAGAGATCCTTGCTATTATTAACGACCGGATCTGCCGTGAGAATCAAAGCGACATGTTCGTGACGGTATGGCTGGGGATCGTGGAATTATCCACCGGGCACCTGACGGCCGCCAATGCCGGCCATGAATACCCCGTACTGCGAAGGGCGGGCAGGCAGTTTGAACTGCTCCGGGACCGGCACGGACTGGTGCTGGGCGCCATGGAAGGTGCTTCGTATAAAACATATGAACTGGACCTGCATGCGGGAGACATCCTCTATCTGTATACAGACGGGGTTACGGAAGCAGAGGATCCGGATCAGAAAATGTTCGGATCGCAGCGTATGCTGGAGGCGCTGAACCGGGCAGGAGATGCATCGGCGGAAGAGATCATAAAAGAAGTGCGCAGCTCTGTAGACCGTTTTGCAAAAGGCGCCGAACAGTTTGATGATATTACGCAGCTTTGCTTCAGGTATTACGGGAAAGAGGAGGCAGGGAAAGATAATATGAAAACGATCCTCTTTGAGGCAAAAACAGAAAATCTGGACAAAGCGATGGCTTTTCTGGAAGAAGAACTGGAAAAATCCGGAGTCGGGCCTGCCGCATCCATGCAGCTGCAGCTTGCTTTTGAAGAACTGTTTGTCAATGTGGCTCATTATGCATATGAAACAACGGGCTCCATCCGGATCGGGTATTCCTGTGAAAACGGAACCGTGACGCTGCAGTTTACGGATGAAGGGGTCCCCTTTGATCCGTTTACGGAGGCCGGGGAACCGGATTTCAGCCTTCCGGCGGAGAAAAGACCCATCGGCGGACTCGGGATCTATATGGTGAAGCAGTCCATGGATGAATACAGCTACAGATACGAAAACGGACACAACATAGTAACAATAAGAAAGAAGGTAACCACATGACGATCTTTGATGAAGCAATTATTTTTGCGGTAAAGGCGCATGAAGGCCAGCTCCGGAAAAATGACAGCATGCCTTACATTACTCATCCGATAGAAGTAGCCGCCATCACTTCGACGATCACCAATGACGTAGTCACTCTTTCTGCGGCGATGCTGCACGATGTGATCGAGGATACGATCATCACGGAAGAGGAGCTGGAGCGGCAGTTCGGAAAAGAGGTCTGTGAGCTTGTCCTTTCGGAAACGGAGAACAAGCATTATGAACTCCCGGCGGAAGCGACCTGGAGGCAGCGAAAGGAAGAGTCGCTGAAGGTTCTGAGGAACAGTACGGACCGCAGGGTAAAGATCGTGTGGGTGGCGGATAAGCTTTCGAATATGCGCGCCTTTACCAGACAGTATAAAAGGGTCGGTGACTCTCTTTGGCAGAATTACAACATGAAGGATAAATCGCAGCAGCACTGGTACTACAGCGAAGTTTTGAAAGCGACGGAAGAGCTGCGTGAATACTATGCATGGCGGGAACTGAATGAACTGGTAGGATTTGTGTTTGAAGGGAAGAAACCATGGGAAACGTCAGAGGTATAAAAGAAAAAGATTCATACACTTTATACGCGGAAGGGAGGATCGATTCCGCCAACGCGGCTCCGGTCGAAAAACAGATCAATGAGCTGCTTGCCGGATACGAAGGCCGGGATCTGGTCATCGACTGCACCGAGCTGGAGTACATTTCAAGTGCCGGCCTCCGCATCATTTTACGTCTTCGAAAACAGTACCCCGGCCTGAGGATCAGCAATGCATCCACGGAAGTCTATGAGATCCTGGACATGACCGGTTTTACCGAGATGATGCCGGTGGAGCGGGCCTACAGGAGCATCTCGATCGACGGATGCGAGGTGATCGGACAGGGGTCGAACGGGATCGTTTACCGGATCGATCCGGATACGGTCGTAAAAGTATACAAGAATCCGGACAGCCTGGACGAGATCCGGCATCAGCGTGAAGTCGCGAGAAAAGCGCTGATCCTGGGCATCCCCACAGCGATCTCTTACGATATCGTGCGTGTCGGGGAGAACTATGCCACGATGTTCGAGCTGGTAAATGCAAAATCCATTTCCAGACTGATACAGGAAGAGCCGCAGAACATCGACAAATATATCGACCTGTTTGTAGGCCTCCTGAAGCAGATCCATTCAACTGTCGTGGAAAAAGGAGAGCTGCCGGAACAGAAAGAAACGGTACTGGGCTGGGTACACTGGCTGGAACCGCATCTCCCGAAAGATCAGTATGCAAAGCTTCTCGCCCTGGTGGAAGCGGTCCCACAGACCGAACATCTGATCCACGGAGACTATCATACCAAGAATGTCATGATCCAGGGCGATGAGCTGATCATGATCGATATGGACACGCTGGCTGTGGGCAACCCGGTGTTTGAATTCGCCCCGATCTATCTGGCGTATAAATCTTTCGGAGAGCTGGACCAGGCCAGGGTGGTGGATTTTATCGGAATGCCCTGGGATACGGCACAGTATTTCCGCAGAGAAACTTTCCGGCGTTATCTGGGAACGGAGGACGAAGAAAAGATCAAAGAGGCGGAGAATAAGGCTCTTCTGATCGGACATGTGCGAATGCTCCAGCGCACCATAAAACGCTTCCCCGATAACACTGCGCAGATCGAACTGAGCAAAAAGTATATTGCGGAGCTTCTGGAAAAAACAGACAGTCTCGCGTTCTGAAACAGTAATCCGGATCTTCGCTTTCAGACAGCGGGGCAGGAGAGAACAGCATGAGATTCTTTCATATATCCGACCTGCATATCGGACTCCGGCTTCTGAACCGGGATATGCAGCCGGATCAAATCCATATTCTGGATCAGATTGCTGAATATGTAAAAAAGGAACAGCCGGACGCGGTGGTGATCGCCGGAGACATTTATGACAAGGCTGTTCCTTCTGCAGAAGCGGTCGGGATTTTCGACCGCTTTGTGAATGCGCTGAATACAGCCGCTCCGGATGCCGAGATCCTCGTCATCAGCGGCAATCATGACAGTGCGGCAAGAGTGAATATTTTCCGGAATGTGCTCTGCAGACATCATATCCACATGGTCGGCCTCCCGCCGATGCTGCCTGACGAGCATATCGAAAAAGTGACCCTGAAGGATGAGTACGGCAATATTGATTTTTATCTGCTTCCGTTTGTAAAACCGTCCATGGTCCGGGCGGTGACCGGTTCGGATGATAGCGGAAACAGTCTTTCTTATGAAGAAGCCGTGCGTAGGCTGATCGAACGGGAAGATATTGATGAAACCGGCAGGAACGTGCTTGTGAGCCACCAGTTTTATCTGCCGGCAGGCGCCGACCCTTCCGATATCGAGCGAATGGACAGCGAGATCGTGACGGTCGGCAATATCGACAGTATCTGCTCCGATGTTCTGAAAAAGTTCGACTATGCCGCGCTCGGGCATATCCATAAGCCCATGAAAGCCGGCGGGGAATTTTTCCGGTACTGCGGTACACCCCTGGCCTGTTCCTTCAGCGAAGCCGGCCAGGAGAAGGGGATCCTTTCCGTGGAGATGAAAGAAAAGGGCAGTGTACGGACAGAGGTGATCCCTCTTGTACCGCTGCACCCCGTGCGTGTCGTAAAGGGTGAGATCCGGGACCTGATAGAAAACGGCAGTGAAGACTATGTCAAAGTCGTGATCACGGACAAGGGCGGGATCGCGGAAGAGGATGTCATTGAAAGGATACGCGCTGCGTATCCGAACCTTCTCCTGATCGAAAGAGAAAACATCGTCCGGAATGATTACGGCGGTGCCCGCTTTTCGGAAGGATCGGTGCCCGATGCCTTTGAATTATGCCGGGCATTTCTGAACGAACCGGACGAAGACACCTGCGAACTCCTTCGCGATGTGATAAACACGGTAAAGGAGGGCGGAAGATGAAGCCGGTAAAGCTGACAATGCAGGCGTTCGGATCCTATGCTGCGCAGACCGTTATCGATTTCACGGTCCCTTCTCAGGAGATCTTCCTGATCAGCGGCGATACCGGATCCGGAAAATCCACCGTTTTTGATGCGATCGTATTCGCCCTGTACGGCGAGGTGAGTTCCGGCATTGATCGGAAGAACGGGAACGAACTTAAAAGCCAGTTTGCCGATCCTGCGCTGACGCCTTTTGTGGAACTGGTTTTTCAGGAAAGAAACGGAACTTCGGAAGACTTATATATCGTCCGGCGTGAGCCGGCGCATTTAAGACCCGCAAAAAGAGGGGCAGGCATGACCCCAGAGCATGAAAAAGCGGAGCTTTATCTGCCCGGCGGAGTGCTGTATCCGTCCGGACTGAAAGAGACCAATGACCGGTTGAAAGAGATCGTCGGACTGACAAAAGAGCAGTTCATGCAGGTCGCCATGATCGCGCAGGGAGAGTTCATGGAGCTCCTGCGGGCCGGCTCCGATAAGAAAAAAGAGATCTTCCGCGATCTGTTCGGTACGGAAATGTACCGTGACATCGTGGAGGAACTGGACCGGCGCAGAAAAGAGAAATACGCGGATATTGAAAAGATCAAAACAGTCTGCAGGACCGAAGCGGGACACATTACGATCCCGGAGTCCTATGAGGACAGGAATTCGCTCGGGGCAGCCCGGGAACGTGTCGTTTCTTCCGGGGAGCTGAAAGTTACGGATCTGGAGAAGCTTGCAGAAGGACTGGAAGAGCTCTGTGAGATCCTTTCGGAAGACGTAAAGGAAAAAACGGAGATCTATGAGAAGACAAGGATCCTTCGGGACAGCCGGAGAGACGAACTGACGCAGGGCCGGACGCTTAAGGCGGCTTTTGATCAGCTGGAAAAAGCCGAAAAGGAGCTTGCCGAATGCAGTGCTGCGGCTCCGGGCATCTGTGAGAAGAAAGAACAGGCTGTACGGATCGGAGATGCCTTTTCGATAAAGGCTGTTTTTGAAAGGCTTTGCGAAGCCGAAGGAAAGCTGGAAAAGCTCCGGGAAGATTTAAAAAACCAGAAAGAAAAACTGCCTCAGCTGGAGGCCGGGAATAAAGCAGCCTCCGAAAACGAACAGGCCGCCAGGGAAGAGCAGGCGGCGGAACTGGCCGGGTACACCAGGACTTCAGGAAAAGTAAAAGCCTTTCTGGAAAAAGATGCCGCGCTGCAGGCCGCAAAGGACGGGCTTGGAAAGGCGGAAGAAGAATGGAATGCTGCCGTTGAAGCAGGAAACGCTTCCGACGAAGCCATGAAGGCCCTTGAGCAGGAAGAAAAGGACAGGAGAAAGAAGGCAGAAGACTTAAAAGATGCGCCTGCTCTCTATGAACTCTGGAAAAAGAGGAACGAAGAGGCAGACGGTCTTGAAGCGGAGATCGTTTCGGCCGCAGCTGAAGAGTCTGAAATCCGTAAAAAGACGGAAGAAGCAGAAAAAGCCGCGGAAGAATACAAAGCGACGAAAGAAAGATATCTTGCAAAGAATGCGGAATATATCCGTGCACAGGCCGCATATCTGGATGAACAGGCAGGAATTCTTGCAAAAGAGAAGCTGAAGCCTGGTGAACCCTGTCCGGTCTGCGGCTCCGTTGATCATCCGCACCCATGCAGGATCCCGGAAGAGAGAAAGATCCTCTCCAGGACTGAGATCGAAAAACTGGCGGCTGAAACAACTGAGCAAAACACCTTGCAGAATGAAAAAGCACTGGCGTCGGGTACCGCGGCGGAGATGCTTTCGGAAAGAAAAAAACAGTATGAAAAAATGCTTTCCGAACTCGGAAGGAAGATCGGGAAACGGACCGGCCGCACCTGTGTGATCACCGGTCCCGCACAGGCCAAAGACCTGTTCGGAGAGTGGAAAACTGCCCTCGCGGAAGAGGGAGAATCCCTGAAAAAGAATGCGGAAGCATTGGAAGAAGCCGAAGCTTTCCTCCGAAATGCTTCAGAAAAAAAGGAAGAACTGAAAGCGTCAGCCGACGCGTCGGCAAAAAGGCGGGTAAGTGCCGAAGCCGGTCTGGCGTCGGCAAAAGAGAAGGTTTCCGGCCTTCAGACCGGACTGGAATTTGAATCGGAACAGGCGGCGAAAGAAGCGCTTTCCGCAGCGGAAGAACGAAAAAAAGCCAAAGAAGAAGCCTGTAATGCCGCCCGGCAGAAAGCAAGGGAAGCTTCTGACGCGCAGAAACAGTGTGAGACCCTGATCGGGAGGATGAACGAAGAAATGCCCGCCCGCATGCTCGAAGCAGATGCCGCGAAAGCGGGCTATGAGTCAGCGCTGGCCGAAAAAAATACAGACGAAGCAGAATGGATGCGGCTGACAGCGGAGCATACTGCCGAAGAAGCACTTTTGTGGCTTAAAGAGGCGGAAGAATTCGAAAAAAGGAAGGTGTCGGCAGAAGCCTCGTATGCTGTTGCAGGGAAAGCAGCAGCAGGCAGGGAAAAGCCGGATCTGGAGGTGCTGGAGAAACGAAACAGCGAAGCCGAAGAAGCGTTCGCCGAAGCCGGAGCGGAGCTGGAAGAAGTGAAAAGGACCTGGCTGGATGACCGGAAGGTCCTGGATGCCCTGCTCCCGGTAATGGATGAACGCCGGCAGGCCGTGGAGGAATACAATACAGTCCGGAACCTTTACAACCGGCTTGCCGGCAAGATCAGCGGCAGCCGCATGGATATCGAGACTTATGTGCAGAGATACTATCTTCAGGAGATCCTGTTCTCCGCAAACCGTCGTTTTCTGGAAATGTCGGCAGGTCAGTTTGAACTGAAGCTGAAGGATGACCAAAGCGCTGCGGAAGGAAGGAAGAACCAGGGGCTGGACCTGATGGTGCGTTCCAATATCACCGGCAGAGAAAGGGAGATCCGCACGCTTTCCGGCGGCGAATCTTTTATGGCAGCGCTCTCGCTCGCACTCGGTATGGCCGACCGGATCCGTCAGAGCCTCTCCTCCGTAAATCTCGATATCATGTTCATCGACGAAGGATTCGGCTCCCTGGATGAAGCCTCACGAAACCTGGCCGTGCGCGTTTTAAAGGAAATGGCCGGAGGTTCCAGGCTCATCGGCATTATCTCTCATGTTTCCGAACTGAAGCAGCAGATCGACGATCAGCTCATCGTTACGAAAGACGAAAAAGGCAGTCATGTGAAATGGGCCGGGTAAGCCGGCCTTTTCCGTGACCGGACCCGGCAGCAGTGCCTCCTCTTTAAAATCCTTTTTTTTTATGATATAATATCATTGGTTTATAATGTGCACCTGCAGAACAGAATCAGGGCAGACAGCAGGCAGAGAAAGCATATGGGCATTTTATTTACAGTGATCGGAAAAAGCGCCTCCGGGAAGGACCGGATATACAGAGAACTGCTTCGGGATGATAGCCTGGATCTTACGCCTTTTGTGACCTGTACGACCAGGCCCATGCGCACCGGTGAAAAGAACGGAAGAGAATATTTCTTTACGGATGTCGAAACGATGCGCGGGCTGGAAGCGGCCGGAAAGATCGTGGAATCAAGGGCCTATCCGACCGTGCACGGCGACTGGTATTATTTCACTGCAGATGACGGACAGATGGAGTCCGAAAAGAACCTGCTGGGTATCTGTACGCTGGAGTCTTACAACGCGCTGAAAAAGCATTACGGAGCGGAAAAGGTCTGTCCGCTTTATATCACCTGTGAAGACGGAACAAGGCTTCTGCGGTCGATCGAAAGGGAGAAGCGCCAGAAGGAGCCTTCCTACGCGGAGGTCTGCAGACGTTTCCTTGCGGATGAGGAGGATTTTTCCGCCGAAAAGATCCGGGAAGCCGGTATCGTCCGGTTTTTCTCCAACGACCGCAGAATCGAGGATTGTTTGTCCGAGCTGAATCAGTACATTCTGGAAATTATTAAAAAGGCACAGCCGCGGTAAAAGAGATGGAAAAAGGTTTTAACAGCATTATTGGAAGAGCAGAGGTCAAAAAACAGCTGGAAGCGGCGGTTTTTACGGACCGTCTCGCAAATTCGTATATTATTTCCGGCGAGCCCGGCAGCGGTAAAAAATATATCGCCAAGCTTTTTGCCATGGCCGTTCACTGCGAACACAGTGAGATCCGGCCTTGTATGGAATGCCGGTCCTGCCGTATGGCCCTTTCCGGAAATCATCCGGATATCATTTATATAACTCATGAAAAACCGGGATCCATTGGTGTCGATGAGGTTCGGAAGCAGCTGGTCGAGGATGTCGATATCCGGCCGTACTGCAGCAAAAGAAAGATCTATATTGTACCCGATGCCTCCAAAATGACGGTCCAGGCTCAGAACGCCCTGCTTAAAACGCTGGAACAGCCTCCGGAGTACTGCGTGATCCTTCTTCTTTCGGACAATGACGACGCCCTGCTCCCGACCATACGCTCCCGCTGCGTCAGGATCAGCACCGGGCTTCTTTCGGACGAAGAGATCCGGGAGTATCTGATCACCGAGATGCTCGTGCCGGATTACGAGGCCCGGCTGGAAGCCGCTTTCGCCCAGGGGAACATCGGTACGGCGAGAAACATTGCAAATGCCGGTGATTTTCAGGAAAAACTGCAGTCCAGCATTATATTCCTTCGCAATTCCAGAGATATGGATGCAATATCGAGGATCGATTTCGATAAAAAGATCGCGGCGGATAAGCAGGGTATCTTTGCCTATCTGCAGATCTTCCGCGTATGGTTCCGGGACGTGCTTTATTTCAAGGCATCCAACGACCCCGAAGGGCTGGTCTTCCGGAACGAGATCAAAAGCATCCGTCAGAGGGCTCAGAAGAGCTCCTATGAAGGACTTATGACGATCATCGATTCTCTTGAAACAGCTGAAAACCGGCTACGCGCCAATGTAAATCCCGAGCTTGTGCTCGAACTTCTTTTCCTCCGTATCGGGGAAAACTGAAAGGAAATAAAATGACGAAAGTAGTAGGAGTCAAATTCAGCAATTCATGCAAGATCTATTTCTTTGATCCGCTGGAATATGAGATCAAACGAGACGACGACGTGATCGTGGAGACCGCGAGAGGCATCGAATTCGGCCATGTCATGATGGGCGTCCGCGAGATGCCGGATGAGAAGATCGTGCAGCCGCTGAAACCCATTATCCGGATCGCAACGGATGAAGACCGGAAAAAACTGGCGGAAAATAAAGAAAGCGAAAAGAAAGCCTACCGCATCTGCAAGGAAAAGATCGCCGAAAAAGGCCTGGATATGAAACTGATCGATGTGGAGTATACCTTTAACGGAGGAAAGATCCTGTTCTATTTCACCTCCGACGGCCGGGTGGATTTCCGTGAACTGGTAAAGGACCTGGCGTCTGTTTTCCGCACCCGGATCGAGCTGCGGCAGATCGGAGTGCGCGACGAGACCAAGATGCTCGGAGGGATCGGGATCTGCGGAAGACCGCTTTGCTGCCATACGTATCTTTCGGATTTTGCACCGGTATCGATCAAAATGGCCAAAGAGCAGAACCTTTCGCTGAACCCGGCCAAGATCTCCGGGACCTGCGGCAGGCTGATGTGCTGCCTTAGAAACGAGCAGAAGACTTACGAATATCTTAACAAAAAGCTTCCTTTAAAAGGAGACATCGTGATCACGCCTTCCGGCGAGACCGGCGAAGTCGCAGGCACGAACGTCCTGCTTCAGACAGTCAAGATCCTGGTGGAGAACGGGGATGAAAAAGAACTGTTCGAATACCATGTGGACGAACTGACCGTGAAGAGCCGGAACAAGAAGAAAAAGAATCAGAAGGAAAAACAGAAGATCAAGACGACCGGCGGAAAAGAGGCAGACATCGAATCCGATGAAGAGCTTTCTGCAGAAGAGATCAAAGAGCTGGAAGCTTTGGAAAAGATGGAGAGCTGATATGGATCTTTCCGAACAGGAACTGACGCTCGATGATCTTCAGAACGGATATTTTATCTATCAGCTGAAGGACGGATTCCGCTTTGGAGTGGACGCTGTCCTTTTGTCTGATTTTGCGGAGATCCGGAAAGGGGAAACGGTTCTGGATCTGGGTACCGGTACCGGGATCATACCGATCCTGCTCGCGGCAAAGACCGAGGGGAAGTCTTTTACCGGGCTTGAACTTCAGGAGAGATGTGTCGCCGCAGCTGAAAAAAGTATCGGTTTCAACAAACTGAACGGCCGGGTCAACGTGGTATGCGGCGATATCCGCGAAGCGGCCGGGATCTTTGAAAGGGAAAGTTTTGACGCTGTCGTGAGCAATCCCCCTTACATGGCGGACAAGGACGGAAAGCACAGCGGCGATCCGACAAGGGCCATGGCAAGGCATGAAGTGTTCTGCAGCTTTGAAGATGTCGCAAAAGCCGCCGCAGCGCTTCTGAAGTCATGCGGAAGGTTTTACCTGATCCACAGGCCGCAGCGTCTTGCGGAGATCATAAACACGCTTACGCGCTTCCGCCTCGAACCGAAACGCATGAGGTTTGTCCATCCGTACGCGGATAAGGAGCCCACAATGGTGCTGATCGAGTGCCTGAAGGGCGGAAAACAGGGAATGAACGTGGAAAGTCCCGTGATAATGTACGAGCGCGGATAGACAAGAATTAGCTTATGTGGTAAAATAATTCAGTTAAGTATACAAGAAACGGTGGTTCTTTATGAAAAAAAGGACAGCAGGAATCATCGGGCTGCTGGATGAGACATACGGTACGGATACCCGATGCTATCTGACTCATCAAAACGCCGGAGAGCTGTTGATCGCGACGATCCTCAGTGCACAGTGCACCGACGCAAGAGTCAACATCGTCACGGAAGAACTTTTCAGAAAGTATCCGGACATGCAGGCTTTTGCAGATGCCGATGTTAAAGAACTGGAACAGGATATTCATTCCACGGGGTTTTATCACAGCAAGGCGAAAAATATCATTGCCTGTGCGAAGCTGATCTGCGAAAAGTACGGCGGAGAGGTCCCCTCTGAGATAGAGGAACTCACGAAACTGCCGGGAGTCGGCAGAAAAACGGCCAATGTGATCCGCGGCAATATATATGATATCCCGAGTGTCGTTGTCGACACCCATGTAAAGCGGATCTCCAGAAGGCTGGGGCTTACGAAAGAAAGCGATCCGGAAAAAGTGGAATACGATCTGATGAAAGAACTTCCGAAGGATCACTGGATCCTGTACAACATGCAGATCATTACTTTCGGCAGACAGATCTGCCACGCCAGAAATCCGAAGTGTGAGAAATGCTTTCTGACGGAATATTGTCTGGAGAAAAAATAAGAATGGTTTTGAACAGAAGAAAAATTTTTACGGCGGTTCTGTTTGCGGCGCTTGCGGCAGTCTTTCTTTACGCGGGCGTTTTTTCCGTTCGCGCGGAAGAAAAACCGGAAGCAGCCATGAGGACGAGCGGAGCCGTATATCTTGAAAATATAGACGTGACCGGGATGAGCAGGGATGAAGTCCAGGCGGTCATTGACAAAAAAATGGAAAAATACGGGCAGGATATCATCGAGATCTATGCGCCCGAAGCGACTTATCAGTATACAGCGCAGGAACTGGGGATTTATTATGCCAATACCGATCTGGCCGATATCATCAGCACGGTAGGAATGAACGGAAATGTTCTTGCCAGATACCGGATCGAAAATTATATCCGGGAAAACGGTGCGGTATACTTTTCGCTGGATTTAAGAGTCACACCGGAAATGGTTTATAATGCGGTGGCGGACAGCTGTGTCCATCTGAACCTGGCACCGATGAACATGAAGCTCGGCAAGGATGAAAAAGGCGAGTTTTATACGATCCCGAAGAAAGACGGTTATCATGTAATGGTCGACGAAACGGCCAATATCATGTATGAATATCTCTGCACGGCCTGGCACGGCGGAGTCGGAGCGGTACAGGCAGTTACGGAGGTCGACGAAGCGGTCGGAGCGGTCGGGGATGATGTCAAAATGATGACCAGCGTGCTGGGCACCGGCTTCACCAACTATGAAACGACCGGAAAATATGAGAACCGTGCCAAGAATATAGCCAATGCATCGGCGAAGATCAACGGGACCATCCTTTATCCCGGTGACGAATTCTCCACAGAAGCAGCGCTGCTTCCGTTTACGGAAGAAAACGGATACTTCTATGCTCCCGGATATGAGAACGGGTATGTAGTGGATACGATCGGCGGCGGGGTCTGCCAGGTTTCTTCCACCTTATACCGGGCCGTTCTGGAGGCGGAGCTGGAAGTAACGGAGAGATATCAGCATTCGATGCTTGTTTCGTATGTCGAGCCTTCCATGGATGCGACCATCGCGGAAGGATCGCTGGACTTCAAATTCAAGAACAGTACAGATGCACCGATCTACATAGAGTCCTGGGCAAAGGACGGAACGGTTTATTTCGGCATCGTCGGACATGAAACGAGACCGGCCGGCCGCACGCTGGGCTTCGAAAGCGAGATCCTGAGCAGGGAAAAGGCAGGCGTAGCCTATACGCTGGACAGCTCACTGGATTACGGGACGATCAAATTCGAAGACTCTCATGACGGACTTTCGGGAGCCGCATACAAGATCGTTTACCAGGATGGCGTGGAAGTATCCAGAGAACATATTTCTTCCAGCAAGTATGTAAAAGCAGACGGGCTCTGCCGTGTGGGGATCCGGAACGCTCCCCAGGCAGCGGTCGATGCGCTGAACAGCGCTTTGGCCAGCAAGAACATGTCGGAGATCTATCTGCTTTCCGGACTGGATATCTGGGGTGACCCGGACGGTTCCCTCTCGCTGGATGATGCGAAGCTGATCGTCCAGGTAAGTGAAGGCAGAGCATTCTCCTCGGATGAATACATTCTGGGAATGGCGCAGCAGGTCGTTGCATTTAACGCCAATGCCAACGGAGAATCTGTTGAGGACGCGGTAGCCCAGTGGTGGAGCATGATCAATCAGCTGGCGCCTCCGGAACCGACGCCCACACCGGAGCAGCAGGCTGCAGAACAGGCAGCACAGCAGGCCGCAGAACAGGCGGCACAGCAGGCAGCAGAACAGCAGGCAGCGCAGCAGGCTGCAGAACAGCAGGCTGCAGAACAGCAGGCCGCAGAACAGCAGGCCACAGAACAGCAGGCCGCAGAACAACAGGCCGCAGAACAGCAGACAGAGAATCCGCCCGCGGAGCAGCAGACAGAAAATCCGCCTGCGGAGCAGCCGGAAGGCTGATCATGGCGGAAAAGGGGATCCTGATCGCAGGCACGCTTGGAGCGGACGAGACAGCCCGTCTTGCGCGGCAGCATGCGGAAGAACTTGCAAAATTCTACTCGAACGACTTCTTAAACGAGGCTTTCGCCCTGGGCGGAAGCGATGATGAGATTATAACAGCCGCAGAAAGATTCCTTTCGGAAAACGGGCTGATCAGCCGGCTTGATAAGAAGGGATTCATGGCGGCATTGTGGGACGCGGCGGAATATTACGGCTGCGGCCTGGAAGTGGAAATGGATCGGATCCCGGTCGCCCCTCAGACGGTCGAGATCTGCGAACAGCTGGAACTGGATCCTTATGAGCTTGCTTCCGGAGGAGCACTGCTCATTATAACTGAGGATCCGATCGGATTTCAGTTTAAATTGTCCGAATTTGGAGTACGGGCAGGAGTCGTGGGGAGATTAAGGGACTCCGCTGCCCGGATCATGAGGAACGGGGACAGGGTCAGATACCTGAACAAACCCAGGGGATCGTTTAGGGGAGGAACAATCTAACCGTGAAACAGCGTGTTGACGAGCTTATCAGAGAGACGTATGTCTTTGATGTACCGGAGCTGAAAGAATCGGTGCCGGAAATCAATATTCCGCTTGGCAGGGATGAACGGTATTCGGGTACTGTTTCGATTTTCACCGGGAATAATTCCAGGCTGAGGGGCATTGTCCTGTCGGACAACCGGCGGATCATCATAAAAGACGAGGAGATCATCGGATGCCCCTGTTCGATCCGGTTTCAGATCGACCCGACCGGCCTGAGAGGCGGCGATGTTATCGAGGGGAACATTTTTGCGGAGACTTCTGTCGGCGAAATGAAGATCCCCGTAAAGGCATCTGTAAAAGAAGACATACCGGAAGAGCTTCAGGACGATCTTAAAGCTTTAGAGGATTTCACAAGGCTGGCGGAATCGAGTCCTGCCAAAGCATTCCGGTTTTTTGTTTCAGAAGACTTCCCCAAGATCCTGAACGGCAAAAATACGGTCTACCGGGCTCTTTACGGGGGCCTTTCCCAAAACCCCGTGACCTATCAGCATATGGAGGAGTTCCTTATATCCGCAGGAAAAAAGGAACCGGTCCATATCAGTATCGATAAGCGTCAGAAGACGGTTTATCATCTGAGCGATTCGCAGAAAGATACGCTCTATATCTACAAGAGTACCTGGGGATACTGCAGTATCGACGTCTCCGTGACCGGTGATTTCCTGCAGGTCTCCAAGGGAGAGATCACTTCCGATGATTTTATCGGCCGGGTCTACGGCCTGGAATATATTATTGACAAAACGAAACTTACGGCTTTCCCGCAGATCGGGAAGATCACCCTGCGCACACCGTACGAGGAGATCGCTGTGGAGATCGAAGCGGTCATGGAAGGCGGAATGAAGCTGATCTCCGGCGTTTACCGGAAGAAAAGGATCGCATCGCTGATCAGCAGCTTTCTGGACCTGCGTCTGCGCAGGACCGATTATCATACCTGGTACCAGCTTTCCAGTGCCCTTTTAAAGGAGCTTAAGGAAGAAAAGGAAGACGGGATCACATTATTCGGCGAGGCATACCTCGCATACTGCAACGAGGATAATATCCGCGCAACGGAGATCCTCTGGGATGTAAAAAACGGCGCTTACAGACCGCAGGAGAACTGGGAAAAAGCGGCCTATCTGTACCTTTCCAAGCGCGTCGGCATACTTCCGGATGAGAAGCGGGACATTGCGCCGAAGCTTTCCGGGTTTTATCATCATCAGCCGGCCTGCTATCTGCTTTATGAACTGTACATGAAAGAAAACCAGGCTCCCCCGTACCGGCTGAATTTCGGCCTGAATGAATTTGAAAAAGCGTTTGAGGAAGGATGCATCAGCCCGTTCCTTTACCTGATGGCATGGCGGGAGCTGGAGAAACAGGAGAACAGGCTTCGGAGCATTTCTCCGTTTATGCTGCAGGTCCTCAATTTTGCACAGAAGAAAAAGATCCTGAGCGAAAGCATACTGAAAAGGGCAGCTTTCCTGGCAGCCAATGAAAAAACCTTTCGGCCTCTGCTTTACCGGGTATTGAAAGAAGGATACAAGGACTATCCGGGCAAGGAGCTGCTGGAAGCCATCTGCCGTTATATCGTCAAGGATGACCCGTCCAAACCGGAATATTACACGTGGTATAAACAGGCGGTCGACGCGGACATACGGCTGAACCGGCTTTATGAGAACTACATGGAGACCCGTCCGGAAGACGACGATTCTCCATTCCCGAGGGAGCTGAAGCTGTATTTTGCGTACAATCATACGCTGGGGCGCCGGAAGAAAGCCGCTCTTTATGCAGGGATCGTACGTCATAAAGAAGAAGATCCGGCAGCGTATGACAATTTCCGGATCGAGATGGAGACCTTTGCCGTCGACTGTATTACGGCAGGCAGGATCAGCCGGGACCTGGCGGTGCTTTATACCGAATTCATCATGCCGAGAAAAGACCTTGAACTGGCCTCCGCCATGGCAAGGGTGCTGTTTACACACCGGGTCACCTGCGATGATCCGACCATCCGGAAAGTTGTGGTCTGTCATCCTTCACTGATCAATGAAAGAACTTATGAAATGACAGGAGGGGAGGCATTCCCGAATATTTACGGTCCGGATGCCTGCGTGCTTCTGGAAGATGAACGGAAGAGACGTTTTTCGACTACGATCCCTTATACGCTGGAACCGCTTATGGACATCAAGACGGCTTCGAGAAACTGTGTGGATATCGGAGTCTGGGATACCGGCCTGCAGCTGTACTGCTGCCATGAGCGCGGCTGGCAGATGGATGTGAACGGACGCACGGTCTTAAGCTTCCTGAAGGCTGCGGAGAACCCGGAATTCACCCCGCAGTACCGGGACCGGCTGAGAGACAAGTTGCTTGCTTACTTTACCAGACAGAACAACGATTCCTATGCCCATACGTTTGCAGAAAACCTCAATGAGGAAACCTATGGCAATGTAGATAAAAAACTGACCTTTGACCTGCTGGATGCATACAGGGAGAACGAAAAAGCCTTCTCTCTGGTGAATCTTTACGGCTATGAGAAGCTGGATGAGGATATGCTGCTGAAATTGGCTGCGGAAAGGGTCTACTCCCTGGGATATGAAGCCAGCGAGCCGCTGGTGCGCCTTTGCAGTTATCTTTTCGACAGGGAAAAGTATAATGAAAGAACATTAAAATACCTGACCAGGCATTACGAAGGCCCGACCGATAACATGGTACGGATCTGGCTAGCAGCGCCCCGCGGGGAGAAGAGTACGATCTCACTGGAGGAAAGGATCCTTCTTTCAGCCATGTTTACGCATTCGATGCCGGAAAAAGCGGAAGACATTTTTGCCGATTATACAAAGGAAAACGGAAATCCGGCGATCATCCGGGCATTTCTGACGTATCTGAGCGAATACAGCCTGCTGGAGAACCGGAGTATCGCTCCGTATACCGCAAAGGCCCTTGGAAAACTCTGTGATCAGCGGGATCAGAGACTGAAGATCTGCATGCTGGCCTGGCTTAAGTACGAGTCGACGCTTACCCGTATCGATGACGAAGATGTCCCGAGGATCCGGAGACATCTGAAGAACTGCAGCGCGGACGAGCTGCACTTTGCATTTATGCAGGCGTTTACCGAACAGTTCGGCGACGGTATGGATATTGCCGACAAGACGATTATCGAAGAACGGCAGCCGTGCGGAAGCAATGTGCTGATCCATTACCGGACGGACGACGGAGAGTATCGGTCCGAGCCGATGAAGGAAAAAATAAAAGGGCTCTTCGTAAAGGAATTCCTTCTTTTCTGTCACGAAAAGCTGGAATACTACTGCACGGTCCGGATCAGGGATAAGAGTTTTGAAACCGAACACCGTACAGTGACGATGACCCGTGTCAGCACCGGCAGCGAGACCCGATACCAGATCCTGAACCGGCTGATCGAGACCGTGCGTTCGGGAGACGGTGAAAAGGCGCGGACAGCCGCAGGCGAATATCTCCGGCAGGAAGCGTGTGTGGACAAATTCTTCAGCTCCATTCTTTGATCGGGATAATACGATATGGGAATAAAAGATATGGAAAACAGTCAGATAATCGGATTTGATATAAACGAATACGAAGCCCAGCTCTGCCGATATGACGCGGAAAGCAAAGAACCGGTATCCGTTATGGTAACAGCCGGCGGCAGCCGTGCCGCTTTCCCGGTCCATCTGGCGTATCTCGCGTCGGAAGGCAAGTGGAAATACGGCATCGAAGCAGATTATTTCATCAGGCATAAAAACGCGGTGCCGGTCAATTATTTCTTCCGGAAACTGATGGCCGGGGAAGGCTTTCGGACGGAAGGAAAGACCTTCTCTGCCGAAAACCTTCTCGCGGAGTTTATCAGCCTGGCGCTTACTTCTGCCGGGATCACCGATCCCGTACAGCAGGTCCATACAATGTACATTACGGTTCCGAGGATCTCCAGGGAACTGGCCCATACGGTCGAAGGAGCATATCGCATCATCGGATTTTCCTCCTGTCAGGCTTTCCTGCAGGAGCATTCCGAAAGCTTCTTCTATCATTCGTATTACCAGGACCCCGACATTTACCGGAAGGGAACCGCCCTGTATTACTTCCCGGACGACCATACCGTGAATTATCAGGCGATCGCTACGGATAATTCCACAAGACCTGCGACGGTTTCACAGAAAGAAAGCCTTTCCCGGGAACTGCCGGCCGATACAGAACGGAAAGATGAGGTGTTCTCGGAATTTATAGATGAGACCCTGGAAAACAAGGAGTATTCCGGAATTTTCCTGGTAGGAAGCGGCTTTTCCAGATCCTGGGCTAAGAACTCCCTGGTCCGTCTCTGCAAGGGAAGAAGAAAGGTCTTTTACGGAAACAGCCTATTTGCGAAAGGGGCCTGCTATGCGGCAATGGAAAGATGCATGCCCCGGCAGCTGAATGATTACCTTTTCCTGAGCCGGGACCTGGTTACCGAAAATATGGGCATGGACATGATGATCGGAGGAGAAGCCGATTACAAGCCGCTGATCACCGCCGGCATTCATTGGTATGAAGCGGAAAAAGAGATCGAATTCCTGCTGAACCATGAAAGAGAGATCATCCTGAGGACGAGCTCCATGCGGGGCGGCTCAAGGAAAAAGATCCGGATGACCCTTCCGGGGCTGGCGGAAAGACCGCCGAAGACAACGAGGATCCGGCTGACCGTACGGTACGAAGATGCCGGGAAGTGCGTGATCCGGGCCGAGGACCTGGGATTCGGCGATTTTTATCCGGCAACGCATCAAATCTGGGAAGAGACACTTTAAACGAGGATCCATATGGGAAATTATCTTTACTGCAGCAGACCCGCGGCGGAGATGCCGTATCATATAGACAGTCTGCAGCTCAACGTATATTCGATCGAGGAGCTCTGCTTCTTTATCGCCAATTTCCTTCCGCTCGCGGATGAAAGCGTCGTGAACCCGTCACTGGCCGACTGGCTGGACCGGGAATGCAGGATGGCAGGAACAGCGGATCTCCTGCGAAGCCTGAGAGGAACGGAGAATGAACTGCAGGAGAGCCTGAAGGTGATCTTGAAGAGCGGCAATTACTTCCTTCCGGTTGAACTGACCAAGCTTTTTGCGAAGATCGACGAAGCCCGGGATCAGGATGACCTGACCCGCCAGAAGGGCCGTGCGGACATGCTTTTGAAGCACCGCAAATATAAGACGGCTGCGGCGATCTATGAACAGATCCTGGAAACGACCCTGACCAGCGAACAGAAAGAGTTCCGGGGACGTGTCTATTACAATCTCGGGTGTGCCAACGCAAAGCTTTTCCGTATTACAAAAGCCAGAAGCTGCTTTGAGCGGGCCAACGAACTGATCGGCGGAGAGGAAACGGCCGAAGCCTGTCTTGCGGCAGCGTATATGGAAGGCGGGGAAGCGCTTCTGACCGCCGAGGCAGAGTCCATCGGAGCGGATGACCTGGACAGAGACCGGATCCTTCGCTCAGTCCGCTCGGTGGAAGGACCGGAAATAAAAGAAGATCCGGAAACTCTGGTCCGGGAATGGGTCAGGGAATACCGCGACAGTACGGGGTTATGATCAATGCTTGATATATGTTTGCTCGGAACCGGCGGCATGATGCCCCTGCCGAGAAGGTGGCTCACTTCAATGATGGCCCGGTTCAACGGAAGCAGCCTGCTGATCGACTGCGGCGAGGGAACCCAGATCGCGATCGCCGAGCATGGCTGGAGCTTTAAACCCATAGACGTTATATGTTTTACCCATTATCACGCTGATCATATCAGCGGATTTCCGGGTATTCTTCTTGCCATGGCCAATTCGGGACGGACCGAACCGCTGACGCTTATCGGGCCGAAAGGCCTGGAAAGGGTAGTCCGTGGTCTTTCGGTGATCACGCCGGAACTGCCCTTTGATATCATTTTAAGGGAATTGGAGAAACCGCTCGAAAAGATCTGTGTATCCGGGATGGAGCTGACGGCTTTCCGGGTAAACCACCGGATGATCTGCTACGGCTATTCTCTGGAGATCCCAAGGAAAGGACGCTTCAACGCCGACCGGGCGAAAGAGCTGGAGATTCCGCTGAAGTTCTGGAACCGTCTGCAGAAAGGCGAGATCATCACGGAGGAAGGCCGTACGTTTACGCCGGATCTTGTGATGGGACCCGACCGGAAAGGGCTTAAAGTCACTTATACGACGGATACGCGGCCTACGGAAAGCATTCTTGAAAACGCGAAGGGATCCGACCTGTTTATCTGTGAAGGAATGTACGGCGAAGCAGACAAGATCGACAACGCAAAAGGCTACAGGCATATGATGATGACAGAGGCAGCGCAGCTCGCGAAGAAAGCCGGGGTACCGGAACTGTGGCTGACGCATTATTCACCCTCCATTATTCATCCGGGCCAGTATGAAAAAGAGCTCAGAAAGATCTTCCCCGGTACCGTTATGGGAAAAGACGGAATGAGCCTGGAACTGAAATTTGAAGACGAAGAGGAACCGAAGCAGGAATGAAGGATGTACTTATCCTCGGGATCGAAAGCTCGTGCGATGAAACTGCTGCGTCCGTTGTAAAAAACGGACGTATGATATTGTCGGACGTGATTTCCTCCCAGATCGATATCCATACGCTGTACGGGGGTGTCGTTCCGGAGATCGCATCCCGCAAGCATATCGAACGGATCGACTATGTGATACAGAAAGCGCTGGACGACGCAGACGTGACCCTGGAAGAGATCGATGCGGTAGCGGTCACTTACGGCCCGGGCCTTGTGGGAGCGCTGCTGGTCGGCGTCGCGGAAGCCAAAGCCCTTGCGTATGCCGCAAAAAAGCCGCTGGTAGGCGTGAACCATATCGAAGGCCACGTCGCGGCGAACTATCTGGAATACCCGGACCTGGAGCCGCCGTTTCTCTGTGAGATCGTTTCCGGCGGGCACACACATCTTGTGATCGTGGAAGATTACGGAGAATTTGAGATCCTCGGCCGTACAAGGGACGACGCAGCCGGCGAAGCCTTTGACAAGGTAGCCAGAGCGATCGGACTCGGATATCCCGGGGGACCGAAGGTGGACCGGGCCGCGAAAGAAGGAGATCCTTCGGCGATCGCCTTCCCGAGGGCGCATATTGAAGATGCGCCGTATGATTTCAGCTTCAGCGGCCTGAAATCGGCTGTTCTGAATTATATCAACAAATGCAGAATGACCGGTCAGGAGATCTCGGTCCCGGATGTGGCTGCCTCTTTCCAGCAGGCGGTCGTGGATGTGCTTCTCGAAAATGCCATGCGCGCGGCAAAAGACCGGAAGATTAAAAAACTGGCACTGGCCGGAGGCGTGGCCTCCAATTCGGCGATCCGTGCCGCTTTTGCGGAAAAATGCGCGCGGAAGAATATCGAACTTTTTATCCCTCCGCTTCGACTTTGTACGGATAACGGTGCCATGATTGCGGCGGCAGGGTATTATGAATATAATAAGGGAATCCGGCACGGCCTGGATCTCAACGCGGTTCCGGGGCTGGGCCTGAACGGACGATAAAGAGGGTTCCATGGACAGACGTCTGAAACTGAAAAGAATGCTGAATACCCGTGATCTCGGCGGTTTAAGGACAAAGGACGGGAGGACGGTCAAATCCGGCCTCCTGTACCGCAGCGGGTTTCTTTATGTCGGCGCGGAAGAGGATATTGAAATGATCAGCACCCTGGGCATTTCAAAGATCATTGATTTCCGGGCATACAACGAAAAGGAAGAGAAGCCGGATCCGGTGATCCCCGGCGTTGAATTCATTCATCTTCCGGCGGAAGACGAAGCGGTTCTGGGCATCGAACGGGATCGGAAGACCCAGCAGGGCTTTACGGATCTTCTGATGTCCCGGGTCATTACCGAACCGGCGTTTGCGATCCGGTACATGTCCGGCATGTACCGCAGATTTGTTTCAAACCGCTTCACCACCGGCCAGTACCGGAAATTCCTGGACATCGTACGGACAGCGGACGGGCCGGTTTTATGGCACTGCACGGCCGGGAAGGACCGGGCCGGATTTGCGGCCATTCTTCTGGAAGAAATCCTGGGTATTGACAGGGATGATATTATTGAATCATACATGCTTTCCAACACGTACCTTCAGCCGGATGTGGAATATCTTGTCAGGGAATTTGAAAAAGCCTACAGGGGCAGCGCACCTTATCCGAAAAAAGAAGTAATGCTGTTCTTCAGTGCGAGGAAAGAATTCGTCGACGCGCTTTACAATGAGGCAGAGAAGGAATTCGGTTCTTTTGAAAACTTCCTTGCGTCGGAACTGGGAGTCGATGACGGCGTGCGGGAGGAATTCAGGGAGAAGTATCTGGAATGATCCGGTAACTGTCAAAAAGGATGAACGGAGAGATCATGAGGATCGGTACAGGTTATGACGTGCACCGGCTGGTGCCGGAGAGAAAACTGATCATCGGCGGAGTCGAAATACCCTTTGAGCTCGGCCTGCTCGGACATTCCGATGCGGACGTGCTTATCCATGCGGTCATGGACGCGCTGCTTGGAGCAGCAGCCCTGGGCGACATCGGGCTGCACTTTCCGGACTCCGATCCGGAATACCTCGGTGCCTCCAGTATGATCCTGCTTGAAAAAGTCGGAAAAATGCTCGAAGATGCAGGATACCGGCCCGGCAATATCGATGCCGTGATCATTGCCGAAAGGCCGAAGTTCCGGCCGTATATAAACCGGATGACAGAGAATATCGCATCGGTCCTGAAAATGGATCAATCCGATGTCAATATAAAAGCGACGACCGAGGAAGGACTCGGCTTTACGGGAAAAATGCAGGGGATCGCCGCGCAGGCAGTCTGCCTGATCGAAAAAATATCAGGAGAATAAAGATGAAATTTTACAACACACTTACCAAATCAAAAGACGAGTTTATCCCGCTGGAAGAAGGAAAGGTCCGCATGTATGTCTGCGGCCCGACCGTATACAACCTCATCCACATCGGCAATGCCCGGCCGATGATCGTTTTTGACACCCTCCGCCGCTATATGGAGTATAAGGGCTACGAGGTCAATTACGTTTCGAATTTTACCGACGTGGACGACAAGATCATCAATGCGGCGATCGAAGAGGGCGTGGATGCGGAGACGATCTCCACGCGTTATATCGCGGAATGCAAAAAGGACATGGAAGAGATGAACATCCTTCCGGCTACGGTGCATCCCCAGGCGACCAAAGAGATCGACGGAATGATCCGGATGATCAGCACGCTGATCGATAAAGGCTATGCCTACGATGTGAACGGAACCGTTTACTTCCGCACACGCAGGTTCGATGAATACGGAAAGCTTTCACATAAAAACCTGGATGACCTGCGTTCCGGAAACCGCGACATCAAGGTGACCGGGGAAGAGCAGAAGGAAGATCCGCTGGATTTCGTTCTCTGGAAACCGAAAAAGGAAGGAGAGCCTTTCTGGGAGTCCCCCTGGTCCGAAGGCAGGCCCGGCTGGCATATCGAATGCTCCGTCATGGCGGGCAAATACCTGGGCGATGAGATCGATATCCACGGAGGCGGAGAGGATCTGATCTTCCCGCATCATGAAAACGAGATCGCTCAGAGTGAATGCTGCAACGGTGTTCCGTTCGCAAGATACTGGCTGCACAACGCGTTCCTGCGCGTCAACAACGAAAAGATGAGCAAGTCCCTCGGAAACTTCTTTACGGTAAGGGATATCTGCAATGAATACAGCGGACAGATCCTTCGCTTCTTTACGCTTTCCGCGCATTACAGAAGCCCGCTGAACTTCAGCCGGGAGATCATGGAGTCTTCCGCAAACTCACTGGAGAGGATCCTGACGGCAGCAGAACGGCTGAAGGACCTTCTCGCGAAGCTGGAAGGAGACATGAAGGAAGAGGAAAAAGCAAAGCTTGCGGAGCTGACTTCCTTCCGGACGGAGTTTGAAAACGCGATGGATGATGATATCAATACGGCCGACGCGGTATCCGCGGTCTTCAAACTGGTGAAATTCGCCAATGTTGAGGTAAACGGTGACAGTTCGAAAGAATTCGCTGAGAAGGTTATGAAGGAACTGGAGGAGCTCTGCGGCATTCTCGGGATCAAAACGGAACGGAAGGCGGAGATCCTGGATTCCGAGATCGAAGAGATGATCGCACAGCGGCAGGCTGCCCGCAAGGAAAGAAACTTTGCCCTTGCGGATGAGATCCGCGATAAACTGGCCGGTATGGGTATCATTCTTGAAGATACGAGAGAGGGCGTAAAGTGGAAGAGAGCCTGATGCTTTTTAACGAAGATCCGGCAGATGAGGCAAAGGCTTCGCAGTATTCGCCGCTGAACCTGGCGTACCTCGGAGACGCGGTCTTTGAGCTTTATGTACGCACTTTGCTGGTGAAGCGCGGCAATATGCCGGTGAATAAGCATCACAGGGCAGCAGTGAAGTACGTCAGTTCGTCCGCACAGGCTTTTATGTCGGAAGCGGTCGCGCCTCTTCTGGACGAGAAGGAAGCGCGGATCGTAAAACGGGGTGAAAACGCGAAGCCCCACAGCATATCAAAGAATGCCGACCCCGTCGAACATGAAAAGGGTACCGGCTTTGAGGCGCTGATCGGCTATCTGTATCTCAAAGGCGACGAAAAAAGACTGGCGGAGATCCTGGATGCAGCGATCTGTGCAGCGGAAGAAAGACAGGCATGAGAAAAGAAGATCTGAAGCAGGAAAACAGCAGCCTTCTGGAAGGCCGGAACCCGGTACTGGAAGCGTTTCGTGCGGGAAAGACCGTGGACAAGCTGTATATTCTGGACGGAAGCAGGGAGGGCCCGGTGCTTTCTATCGTAAGAGAAGCGAGAAAGCAGGGGACTGTCATCAGCTTTGTTAAAAAAGAGCAGCTGGACCGCATGTCCCAGACCGGGGCGCATCAGGGCGTGATCGCCCAGGTGGCCGCATACAGGTACGCGGAGGTTTCCGATATACTGGAAAACGCCCGGAATAAAAACGAAGCTCCTTTTATATTTATTCTTGACGAGATCGAAGATCCGCACAATCTGGGAAGCATGATCCGGACGGCCGACCTTTGCGGCGCCCACGGCGTCATCATTCCAAAAAGAAGAAGTGCGGGGATCACGCCGGCTGCGGCCAAGGCCTCTGCAGGGGCCGTGAATTACGTTCCTGTGGCAAAGGTGGCCAATATTGCGTCGACGATCGAAGAACTCAAAAAAGAAGGCCTCTGGTTCGCCTGTGCGGCAATGGACGGCGGTACCATGTATGATACAGACCTGACAGGCCCGATCGGCCTGGTGATCGGGAACGAAGGCAGCGGCGTCAGCCGCCTGGTCCGGGGAAAATGCGATATGTGTGTATCCGTTCCCATGAAGGGACATATCGATTCCCTCAATGCTTCGGCGGCCTGTGCGGTTCTGGCTTTTGAAATAGTCCGGCAAAGGATGATGAAATGACGGTAAAAGGATCGGTTCCCTACGAAGAGCAGACCGATGAGGAACTCATCAAAAGGCTTCGCGGCGGAGAAACGGAAATCGAAGAATATCTGTGCAATAAATATAAGGCTCTTGTAAGAGGTAAGGCAAGAGCTCTTTATATTGAAGGCGGCGACAGCGAAGACCTGCTTCAGGAGGGGATGCTGGGCCTGTTCAAGGCGGTCCGTGCCTATGATGAGAGCCGTGAGGCGTCCTTCTTTACGTTCGCTTCCCAGTGCATCACCAACCAGATGTATTCGGCGGTTCTTTCCGCGAACCGGAAGAAACATTCGATTCTGAATGAGTCCCTTCCCCTTTCCGAGATCACGGATGAGCATGCAGGACCTTCAACACCTTACGTAAGCGGTCCCGAACGCATGATCATTGAAAAAGAAGATGAAGACCGGCTGATAAGGCAGATCAGGGAAAAGCTGAGTCCCCTGGAGAACAAGGTGCTGATCCTGTTTCTGAACGGGCTGAGCTATAAGGAGATCGGCCGGAAACTGAATAAGAGCGACAAAGCCATCGACAATGCACTGCAGAGGATCAAAGGGAAGATCAGGGGGATCGAAGAGAATTAGAGAAGCCGTATTTCACAGTTGACAAACGCCGGACGGTTTGATAAAATTACGATTCGTGGGACACCACAGATGCTGCCTTGGCGCAGCTGGTAGCGCGCATCCTTGGTAAGGATGAGGTCGGCAGTTCAAATCTGCTAGGCAGCTCAGAAAGAAGCTCTGTAAATACAGAGCTTCTTTTTAATCCTTTTAACCGGAAACAAAGATTTTGAAAGACACCCTTCACGGGCGAAGGGCTTTTTCGGGCACTCATCTCAGACGCGCAGGACTTCCATGCCGAGGCACTCGCCGAGGATGCTGAGTTCCTCTGTGAAATCGCCGTAGACGACAGGCAGATGTGTGCCTACCTGCATCTGGGCGTCAAAATACTTCTTCTGATCCGCTACGCGGTAGATCAGATAGTTGTTGCAGTTTTCTTTGTCGAAGTCGCCGCCTCCGACGACCTCCCCGCGCCCGACGAACAGCTTCTTCAGATCAGGAGAGAAGCGGCAGGCGGTGAGTACCTGACCGGCGTCACGGTTATAATCGTAGCGTATCACGGCGCCGAACTTCTGATCTCTTGCGAAATGCTGCAGGCCGAAGGGACTGTTCTCTCTGTCGATACCGTGAAGCTTCCGGCTGTGGACAGAATGCCATGTGTGATAGAGATTTGTCTTGTCCTCGATATCCGGAAATACCATGGCGCGCATGCCGTCCATCAGAACCAGCTCGCCGTCCTCATAGGGCACCACGTCGGTGTTGCCCATATAGGCTGCGTTTCCGGAGACTGCTTCCAGCACTACCATGGCCAGAAGGGCATTGATGTCATATTCACAGGCAGAAGGTATGCCCTGTTCATTGAGCAGGGAGTGGATCATGCAGGGCGTGAACTGCATCTCGTTGAGGCGCCGGGTGGAGCAGGTGTCCGGGCAGGGCATGGTGAAGCCGCTGCAGTCGTATACGTCCAGGAGTTTTTTCACTGTGGCGCAGGCCGTGAGGGACTTCATGAGGAATTTCTTCTCCACATGAACCTCCTGGGCCTCGGCCAGCATTCTGTCCGCGATGGGTTCCAGTGCCGCGATCTCTTCGGCGGTGATATTGTTGGTTTTTCGGCCGGGTGTGGTGTAGTTTCCGCCCTCCGGAAGCGGCTGCATCTGATCCAGCAGTTCATGGATGTTGATGTAGCGGAAGCGGACCCCCAGCTTGTCTGTCACCTGATCCAGGCTCAGGAAGGTGTCCGGTGCGCTCATGGAAGCATGGGAATCCATGCGGGGAGCCAGAAGAAGCTGTGTGCTGTTGAGTACTTTACGCAGACGCAGGGCCGTGATGGTCTTTTTCAGCTCCTTCCAGGTGCGGGCGGCGTAGACCTCCAGGCCGCGGGCACGCAGGGCGGCGTTGATGATGGGCACCTCGCAGCAGCGATCCGGCGCGATGGCCAGCGGCTTGCGTACCCGCTGGGCAAACTCCAGCGTGATCCCGCTGCGGCCGATACCGGAATTGACGATATAGAAATCAGTTTCCGCACTGCCTTCCAGCAGAGTTTCATAGAGATTTTCTCCGGTGATCCAGCTGTCCGGACGCTCCACAAAGATGGGCTCCAGAAGCTTCACCTTTTCCGGCATGGCGTTTTTCACAGTCTCTGCAAACTGCTCAGAAAGCTGGCGGTTCATTATCTGGTCAAAGCCCGGCTGCAGCGCATCACCGCTTCCGAAGCGGCAGGGCCCCTCATAGTATTCTTCATGGTACAGCCCGATATAGACCGGGCGTACGTTCAGTTCGATGTCCAATCCTCGTTTGATCATGCAGTGTCCTCCTTCTGCGATGTTATGAATTCTTTCCTGTAAAGCCCCGACGGGCCTCGCAGACATACTGCGCCAGCTCCGTGACGGTCTTCACCTTTGAAAGCTGCGCCGGGTTTTCCGGCAGGTGAAGATCGCGCTGGACGGCATAGAGCAGCAGTACTTTCTTTGTTGTCTCACTTTTGGCATGATTGCAGGGTGTCGCCTGATCCAGCTCGCGAAGTGCGTTTTCGTCCAGCTGCAGGGTGATCTCCAGACTGAGCCGGGCCAGGGCAAGGATATTGTCTTTTTTACAGTCCGGCGGCAGCATGTATTTTGCCAGCACATACTGGCGCAGATGCTCTTCCACAAAGATAAAGGATGCATCCGGCTCGGAATTGATCACTTCGGCCTCCGCCAGAGGTTCTTTTTTTGAAGCGGCCAGCAGCCGTGCCACCAGTTTTCGACGTTCACCGATCTCCATTCAGTCCTCCCTGCGAATTGCCCCGGCGGCAAATTGTTTTACGGTGTCGACCACAGAGGAAAGCCCGTTAAACCGGTCCGTTGAGATCTGCTTTTTGATATTGGTTTCGGAAATATAGCGGGGGCTGTATGAAACGATTTCCTCCGGTGTACGTCCGTCCAGAAGATCGACGGCGATCGAGAGGATCCCGCGGATGATCAGCGCCTCGCTGTCCGCGGTGACACGGATCCTGCCGTCCGTATATGCCATTTCCAGCCATACGCCGGACTGGCAGCCCTGGACTCTGTTTTCTTCCTTCCGCCGTTCGGACGGTATCCGGGGAAGGTCGGCACTGATCTGCAGAAGATATTCGTACTGAAGGAACCAGTCTTCCAGCTCATTCAGATCGTCAATAAAGGTCTGCTCATATTCCGCAATACTCAGCTCTTTTTCGTCCATTTCTGAAACATCTCCTTGGTCCTTACAATAGCCTTTACGGCTTCATCGATCTCTTCAAAGGTGTTGTAAAATGCGGGAGACAGCCGCAGCGCCGCAGAGACGCCGAAAGATGCCAGAGCGGGCTGGGCGCAGTGCGTTCCGGAGCGCAGGGCAATACCGAACTTGTCGACAACACTGGCTGCGTCGAAAGGATGAACATCGTCCAGCGTGAAACTGAGGGCACCGGCGCGTTCCTGCGGTTTCCCGAGAATGTGAAGTCCCGGAATACCGGAAAGCTGTTTTTCGGCATATCTTAAAAGCTCATCTTCCCGGTCGGAGACCTGTTTCCTGTTAAGAGAAGTCAGGTATTCCAGAGCGGCTGCCAGGGCGATCGCACCGGAGTAGTTCGGGGTCCCGGCTTCCAGACGTGCTGGCAGCCCTGCAGCAGTATAACTCTGTTCCTGTACCACATCCACCATTCCGCCGCCCAGACGCAGCGGTTCCAGTAATTCCAAAGCTTCCTTTTTTCCCCAAAGCACGCCGATCCCGGTCGGCCCGAGGACCTTATGCCCGGAAAAACAGTAAAAATCGCAGCCGAGTTCTTCGACCGGAGCGGTCTCATGACGGAGACCCTGGGCGCCGTCAGCCAGGAATAAAGCCCCGGCTTCGCGGGCAGGACGGCTCATTTTACGGAGGGGAAAAACCGTTCCTGTCAGATTGCTGACTTGGGTGAGAGCAACGATCCGGACTCTTCCTTCGGAAAGCCATTGTTCGTACTGAGTCAGGTCGGGCTCTCCGTCCGGGCAGGGCAATACCAGCAGTTCTGCCCCGCTCACGGCGCAGAGGCGCTGCCAGGGAAGCAGATTTGCGTGATGTTCCAGCACGGATACGATGACCCGGTCTCCCGGAGAAAGCGTATGGGCCAGACCGAAAGCGGCAAGATTGATCGAATCGGTCGTTCCGGAGGTAAAGATCACTTCGCTGCCGGCCCCGCCTCCGAGGAAGCCGTGCACTGTATCGCGTGCTTTTTCATAGGATTCTGTAGAACGTTCGCTCAGGATATGGATGCCGCGGTGTACATTTGCATTGTCTTTCCGGTAATGCTCTTCCAGCCGCCGAAGTACAGTCTCCGGCATCTGCGTGGTAGCGGCATTGTCCAGATAGATCAGCGGGCGGTCATAGACCTGCTGGGAAAGGATCGGAAAATCTTTCCGTATTGTTTCGATATCAGGCAAACCGAATTCCTCCTGGGAAAGGTTGGAAGGGACGCCTTCCGGGGCGCCCCGAGTCGTATGTTTATGCTTCCAGTACTTCCAGCCCGAGTGCCTTGCCAAGCAGTTTCAGTTCTTTGGTGTAATCACCGTAGATAAGCGGGACATGGTTGCCGACATAGCACTGCTTCTCGTAAAAATCATCCTGATCCTTTACGCGGTAAACAACATAGCAGTTGCAGTTGTCGACATCGTAGTCGCCGCCGCCGACGATCTCGCCGGAACCGACAAAGATCTTTGTGCAGTCCGGACTCAGGCGGCAGAGAGTGATCTTCTGGCCCTTATCCTGGGTGAAATCATAACGCATGATGGCGCCGAAGCCCTGATCATAAGCAAAATGGCGCAGTCCGTAGGACGCTTTCTTTCCGCCGATGCCGCGGAAGTTCCTGCCGGCTACGGAGTGGGAAGTCGTCATCAGGTTGTGCAGATCCTTGACATCGGCAATATCCTTGATGTTGAAGCGTTTCTGCGGGCGAAGGCTGCCGCCTTCAAATACCAGCGGGAGGGTATTGCCCATGTAGGCTTCGCGGCCGGAGATCGTCTCCAGGATCAGCATGCTCAGAACCGCGTCGATATCGTATTCACAGGCAGAGGGAATGCCCTGTTCGTTCAGCAGGGAATGCGTCAGGCAGAAGGTCACCTGTGATTCGTTGGCACGGCGGGTGGAGCAGAAGTCCGGACACGGAGCGGTAAATCCGCAGCAGTCGTGCAGCTCCAGAAGCTTGCAGATCTCAACATAGGCTTTGCAGGATTTAACTACAAACTCACGTTCAACGTGGACATCATCCGCTCCGGCAAGGAGTTCATCTGCCAGAGCTTCCGCTTTTTCGATCTCCTCCGCTGTTATGTTCGGCGTGTCGGTACGGCCGGGCGTCGTATAGTTTCCTTCTTCCGGCATGGGCTCCAGATAGTCGATGAGTTCATGCAGGTTCAGAAAACGGAAATGGGTGCCGAAGGCTTCGGTCACGTGGTTGAGTGAAACAAACGTATCGTTTCCGCTCTTGGAAGCATTGGAGTCGAAACGGACCGCCAGAAGGATCTTTGCCTTGCGCAGCACTTTGCGTACACGGAGGACACGCATCTGGGTCGCGATCTCATCCCAGGTACGGCAACCGTAGGCTTCCAGCCCGCGGGCACGCAGGGCTGCCGTAACAGCAGTCAGGTCGGCAAAGATCGAAGGATCCTGGAAGACGGGTTTTCCGGTACGCTCGCCCAGTTCGATCAGCACAGCACTTCGGGCAATGCCGCCGCTGATGATATAAGCGTCGGCTTCTTCGGCAGTGATCTCATCGAACAGCTCTTCCGGTACGACCCAGTCATCGTGGCATTCGGCCGAAACGGGCTTCAGCAGGTTTACGCAGTCCGGCATATGGTCTTCTACATCCTTGAAAAACTGGGGCCGCAGTTCTTCCTGCATCAGGCGTTCGTATTCCGGCGTAAGCGCTTCGCCTTTGGCAAAGCGGCACGGCCCCTCATAATAGAATTTGTGAACGATTCCGAGAAAAATGGGTTTTACATTCAGTTTGATATCCAGTCCGCGTTTGATCATAACAATTCCTCCTTGATTATAATAAAAATACCCGGAATAACGTTTTCCGGGCAAAATATGCGTACAGCAGGACCTAAAGATGCCGAATCCCTCTAATGCAAAAAAGGATCCTGCTGCTGCATCTATTGCACTGGAATAGACGGATGCTTTCTGCCATGTATCTGACTTGAGTACCGAAGCGGTACCCGACAGTGACCTGCTCGTGGGGCTGGTTACCCTTCCATGCCGCAAACTGAATTGCCGCAGAAAGCATTTTTATTATATTGTGGATTAAACGATACGAAACGGATTCGTTTAATTCTGCCTTTATTTTAACTGTTCTTTCAGGGACGTGTCAATTCTCAGAGAGACGGAAAAACAGTGCGTCAGTTATGCATTGTGCATTGCATGCCGAGTATGCGTTTCATCGTGGTTTCGAACTGCCCGATTTCTTCCGGGGTATTGTAGAATGCCGGAGATATCCTTACGCTGCCGTCTATGCCGTAAGCCTGATGAAGCGGCATTGCGCAGTGGTGGCCGGAACGTACGGCTATGCCCTGTGTATCAAGCAGCTTCGCCACATCAAAGCTTCCCAGTCCGTCCACGGTAAAGCTTATCGCGCCGGCCCGTTCTTTCGGCTTTCCGAGGATGTTTACACGGTCCGATGCGGCCAGGATCTCTTCCGTTAAAGAAAGAAGTTCCTTTTCTGTTTCTGAAATGTTTTCTATCCCGGTATTTTCCAGATAAGATACCGCGGCGTCAAGACCGATAATGCCGGTGATGTTGGGCGTACCTGCCTCGAATCGGTAAGGCACATCCTCATATGCGGTCACCCGGTCGGTAACTTCTCTGACGGTACCTCCTCCGTACAAGACCGGTTTCATAAGTTCGAGCATTTCTGATTTGCCGTAAAGAATGCCGGTTCCGGTGGGACCGCCGATCTTGTGACCGGAAAAGACACAGAAATCGCAGTCCAGATCCCGGACATCGATTTTTTCATGCCGCATGGCCTGGGCGCAGTCCAGAAGGACGGCAGCACCTGCGATATGAGCCTTTTTTATGATCTCTTTAACCGGATTGACAGCCCCCGTAACATTGGATACGTAAGTTACCGCAACGATAAGCGTTCTGGGTGACAGCAGCGACGAGAATGCATCCATGTCCAGGTCGCCGTTCCGGTCGATCGGACAGGAGAGAAAAACGCCCTGTTTTTCGGGGGAGGTTTCCCTCCACGGAAGATAGTTGGAATGATGCTCCATCTGCGTGGAGATGATCTCTTCACCGGGCTGCAGAAATGTATCGATAAAAGACCTTGCGGCCATATTGATCCCTGCGGTCGTGCCGGAGGTGAATATTATTTCAGAAGCGCTTTCAGCTCCAATAAAACCGGCGATATGCTCCCTGGCCTCCTCCATTCTCCTGGTAGACAGCTCGCTTAAGGAGTGGATGCCGCGGTGAACATTGGAGTGAAAACAGCTCTGCTGGTTCATCATGGCTTCCATGACCTGCTTCGGCATCTGCATGGTGGCTGCGTTGTCAAGATATACAAGAGGACGGCCTTTGACTGCGGCATCAAGTATCGGAAAATCCTTTCGGTATGGATTCATATAATAGTCTCCTGGAATTTTTAAAACATAATACGCTCATATAAACCCGGTGTCAAACAGGACAGAGGCAGGGACAGCCGGCTTACAGCAGCACAGTATAGAGGCTTTGTGATAAAAACCATGCAGGAAGCCATAAAACAAAGAAACGCCGCCGGATCTCTCCGGCGGCGCTTGACGTGTATGAGTATTGATTATGAAAGATCCATTTCGTGCACATCATCCGCAACGATAACGTCTGCATCAGTAAGTGCCAGGACATCTTCCACCTTAACTCCGGGAGCGACTTCTTCAAGAAGAAGGCCTTCAGGTACGACACGGAAGAATGCCATATCGGTAATGATATGGGTTACGACACGCTTTCCGGTAAGGGGAAGGATCGTCTTTTTAACGACTTTCGGCTCACCGGCCTTGTTTGTCTGGGTCGTTACGACTACAACGTTTTTGGAACCGGTTACAAGGTCCATGGCTCCGCCCATGCCTGCGCAGGTAGCGCCCGGGATCATCCAGTTGGCAAGGCTGCCATACTGGTCGACTTCATAAGCGCCGAGAACGGTATAGTCTACATGACCGCCGCGGATCAGGCCAAATGAATCAAAGCTGGAGAAGGTTGAACCGCCGACTCTGATTCCTCCGGGAATACCTCCTGCATCAACAAGGTTGAAGTCAAGGTCTTCTTCATTCTCCGGAGCGGCTGTCAGTCCGAGCACTCCGTTTTCGGAGTCGAACCATACGTCAATATCTTCCGGGATATACTGCATGATCATTGTGGGCATTCCGATACCGAGGTTAACGACATCGCCGTCCTTGAATAATTTTGCAGCTCTTCTGGTAATTATCTCTTTCGGTTTCATCTGTCTTTAACCTCCTTATTTATGGCCTTCTTCTGTGGGCCTGCCCTGAACGATCATATCTACAAGGCAGCCGGGTGTATGGATAACATCGGGATCAAGATCGCCTACTTCTACGATCTCTTCAGCTTCCACGATTACGAAATCCGCTGCTGTAGCCATGATGGGGTTAAAGTTCCTTGCTGTACGGCGGTATACGAGGTTGCCCATCTTGTCTGCCTTCCATGCATGGATAAGAGCTACATTGGCATGAAGAGGCTTTTCAAGGATGTAGAGCTTGCCGTCCACTTCGATAACGGGTTTTCCCTCTTCCATGGGAGTGCCGAGGCCTGTGGGGGTAAGAACTCCGCCGAGGCCGGCGCCGCCGGCACGCATGCGTTCGCAAAGGGTTCCCTGGGGTGTGAAGGTAACGTCGATTTCCTTGTTGACAACCTTCTCAACTGTCTCGGTGTTGTTTCCGATATGGGTGCAGGTGATGTGCTTGATGCGGTTCTCATGTACAAGGAGTCCGATGCCGCGGCCCTTTACTGAAGTATTGTTTGAGATAACATCGAGGTCTTTAATACCGTATTCAATAAGAGCTTCGATAAGGGTCTCCGGAACGCCGCAGTTAACGAATCCCGGGAGCATAACGGTCATGCCGTCGTAGCAATGCTCCATTGCCTCTTTGATTGTTACTACTTTTGATTTCATTTGAGTCAGTACCTTTCTTTCTGATTATACCGGATCGTTGAGGAATTTCTTTTCAAGGCGGAATACTTCAAACAGCTGTTTGTCTCTCTTGGCCTTGAGTTCGTCAAGATCTACGCCGGTATAGTCATAAAAACCTTTCCCGGTCTTGATTCCGAGTTCACCGGCTTCAACATGTTCAGCCAGTACTTTCGGCATCTCATCGCCGTGTTCCGGCATGGTGTAGGACTTGTTCTTGTAGTTGTTTGCCGTCATATCCAGTCCGCCGAAGTCCGCTCTCTTGCAGAGGCCGAGAACGCATGCTCTCGGAATAAAGGATGCTTTTGCAGCAAGGTCGATCGCTTCCGCATCACAGTAGCCATTGTCCATGAGGTAGAATACTTCACGGTTGAGGCACTGCTGGAGACGGTTAACGATATAGCCCTTGATGAATTTCTTCATAAGAACAGCGGTTTTGCCGCAGTTGTTCAGAAGGGTAACTGCGATATCGGCATACTCCTGCGGAGCCTGCTCGCTCTTAACGACTTCTACGAGCGGGATCAGCTGGGGCGGAGCATACCAGTGAGCGATGATCATCTGCGGAAGGAGCTTCTCCGGAACAACTTCGAAGATGTTCATTGCGGATGTGTTGGAAGCGATGATAACGTCGGGTTCAACGACTGCGGCGATCTGCTCGTAAAGAGCGACTTTCGCGTCTTTGTTCTCAACGATCGTTTCCTGGATCATGTCCGCGCCTTCGATCGCTTCTTCAACAGTAAGCTTGAAGTTTACGTGGCTGTAGATCTCTTCGACTTTGTCGGCTTCGATCTCGCCTTCTTCCGCGAAGGTGATAAGGGAAGCATGGAGCGCAGCCTTAGCCTTTTCCCTTGTAGCTTCCGAGCGGGTCCACATGGTTACTTCGTAACCGCCCATAGCATAGGTCTGTGCGATTCCGGGGCCCATTGTGCCGGCGCCCAGGACCGCGATCTTTTTAATATCGTCGATTGTTTTCATATAGATCAATCCTCCAGAAGTTCAACGACTGCAGCCTGTCCCATACCGCCTGCGATGCAGAGGGTGGCAAGACCGTACTTAACGCCGCGGCGTTTCATTTCGTTTACGAGAGTAACGATGATACGGGATCCTGAAGATCCTACCGGGTGTCCGAGTGCAACAGCGCCGCCGTTTACATTGATGATATCCATTCTGTCTTCCAGGCCGAGTTTCTTGATGCAGATCAGAGCCTGGGCAGCAAAAGCTTCGTTAAGCTCGATAAGGCCGATGTCGTCGAGAGTAAGTCCGGCCATCTTGAGTGCTTTCGGGGTAGCGTAGATCGGGCCCATGCCCATGAATCTGGGATCGCAGCCTGCGGTTCCGATACCGATGATCTTAGCTAACGGTTTTACGCCGAGCTCGGCAGCTTTCTCAGCGGAAGCGAGCATAAGGACGGAAGCACCGTCGTTACGGCCTGAAGAACTTGCGGCGGTAACGGTACCGGTGAGCTCTTTGGTGTTGAATACACGGCCTTTTTCGTCGCGTACGATGTTGAAGCAGGGTTTCAGTTTAGCCATCTTCTCGAGACTTGTGTCTCTTCTCGGGAATTCGTCGGTATCGAATACGATGGGATCGCCTTTTCTCAGGGGAATAACTACCGGGATGATCTCATCCTTGAATTTGCCTTCGTCGATGGCTGCAATGGCCTTCTGCTGGCTGGAGAAGGAGAACGCATCCTGCTCTTCACGGGTGATGCCGTATTCAAGAGCAACGTTCTCTGCGGTAGCGCCCATGTTGTAGGAACCGTAAACTTCCTGAGGCTGTGAACGGAACTGACCTTCGGTTATGGCGTCAACAAGCTCGGTATTGCCTGTGCCTACGCCGTAACGGGCGTTTCTGATGTAGAAGACGCCGCGGGACATGGACTCGGTTCCGCCTGCAAGGACAAGGTCATTGACTCCTGCCTTGATTGCAGCGTATGCGTTATGTACGGCTGTCATGCCGGATGCACACTGACGCATGGTGGTGTATGCCGGAACGGTATCGGGAATGCCTGCCTGAAGGGCTGCGACACGTGCGATATTCGGTTCGTCGGATGTCTGGCGGCACTGTCCGAGGATGACGTCGTCGATTTCTGCCGGATCGATACCGGTACGTTCTACAGTAGCTTTAAGGACTACTGTTGCAAGGTCTACAGCAGGTGTGTTCTTAAGAGTTCCGCCCATGCTTCCTACCGCTGTACGGCAACCATCAAGAATTACTACGTCTCTGTTATCCATTGTATACTTATCCTCCTAAAACTTCTTACGATTATTTAGCCAGGGGCTTGATCATAATAACGAGCATCTGTGCGGCAACACAGCCGGTGTTCTTGCAGGCTCTCTCTGTGCCCTTGCCGAAGTGAACGCTGTCGCCGGCAGTAAGAACGTAATCGGATTCGGTTCCGTCTTCGTTCTTGAGGGTAACGGTCATTTCACCTTCTTTGATAAAGTAAACCATTTCAAAATTAGCTGCAGCCATGTTTGCGCCGCCGTTCGGAAGGAAATGGGAAAGACCCATTACGATCGTTCCGTCATTGACATCCTGCGGATCATGAAGCCTTGTGGTAAGGACATCATAATGGCCCGGTGCTTCGTAGCGATAAGCTTCGTTTTTCATTGTAACTTTGTAACTCATAATACACGTCCTTTCTTCTCTTCAAAAAAGAGAATTAATAATTAACTGCAGGAAAATCCCCGCTTTATTACCTTGTTATAATATAGACAATCCTCGGATAAAAAGCAACCTAAAAGGCCGGCAAAACAGCCGGTCTTTCTTACAAAAGAAGTTATTTTGAATATAACATTTATCTCACGTAGACATAACCTTGCGGTTCCGGCCCGCAGAGAGTGAAATCGGGGCAGAAAATGCAGGAGCGGTCAGTTTTGGCTGTCCGTGTGCACATCCAGCTGCGGGTAGGGGACTTTGACGAGGTTCTCTTCAAAAACCTGCATGATGGTACCGAGGGCGCGTCTCCGGATGCGGAGCTGTTCTGCGGGCGTCCCGCGCACCTCAATGAGATAGTCCATGGAAGAATCGCTCAGATTGTTCAGCCCCAGGTAACGGGCAGAGGATACATGATCCTGCTCCCCGATTCGGCGGAGCGCTTCTTCAAGAAGCTTTTCCGCCCGGTCGACCGGAATTTCGTAGGAGAAAGGAATGTTCAGATGGATATTGCCGGCATCCACGGACACGCTTTCCATATTCCGGTTGGCAAGGGAGATGGTGTTGCCGGTAATAAGTTCCCGGATTTTTGTCGTGCGCAGGCCGAACTCGGTGACGACGCCTTTGGTCCCGTTGACCTCAATGACGTCCCCGACATTGAAATACTCGTCAGACAGAAGATTCAGGCCGCGGATAAAATCCTTCAGCGCATCCTGAAGCGCGAGACCGACGATGGCGGAAGCAATTCCCAGTCCGGCCAGCATGGAAGTCACATGGACGCCGTTGGCCTGCAGCAGGATCAGTGTCGTTATGACGACAAAAGCGGTCTTGATCAGGCTGGTGATCGCCGCGATATAGGTCTTGCCTTTCTGGTTTATCCGTTTGTCGACCTTCGCGATCCGCAGATTGTCCAGAAGCAGTTTCTTCACAAGAAGATAGAAGACAAAACTGACGGCGACGATGATGAGTGAGTCGACGATATTAAAATGGAAAAAGGAGTTGATTACTGCTTTCATGCGTAATTTCTGCTATTTCGGTTCCCGTCCGTACAGTTTCCGGACGCGGATGCGGTTGGCGTTTCTGGCCATCATGGCTTTTGCGGCGATGTATTCGACCTTGCTTCGGTTCAGCTTCAGCATTTCCTCGGCTTCCAGTTCATCCTGTTCAGACCGGGCCAGATCGATTTCTTCCGCTTTTTCGATCGCCGTTCCCAGAAGGTAGACATGGTTGTCTTCGATAAACATGATGCCGTCGGAAATGGAGGCGTACTGATTTTCGCCCCCGGGTTCCCGGTACATCAGCATACCTGCAGTTACCGCGCATACCACGTTTTCATGATTGGCCAGGACACCAAACTGCCCGTTGGTGATCGGAACGACCAGGGATTCGCATTCGCCTTCAAAAACGATATGGTTCGAAGCATATATCTTTAAGGGAAAAGTATTCATACGCTCAAAACTCCGGTGAGGGTCCTATGCCTCAAGAGTGCGGGCTTTTTCTGCTACATCGTCGATGGTCCCGACGTTGTAAAAAGCCAGTTCGGGGTATTCGTCCGCCTCGCCGTCCACAATGGCCCGGAAGCTGCGGATCGTTTCCTCAAGCGGCACATAAACGCCGGGAAGGCCGGTGAATTTTTCAGCGACATGGGTCGGCTGCGCCAGGAATCTCTGAAGCCTTCTGGCTCTGGCGACGGTCAGCTTATCTTCGTCGGACAGTTCCTCCATGCCGAGGATGGCAATGATGTCCTTTAATTCGTTGTATTTCTGAAGGACCTCCTGAACCGTTCTCGCGATCCGGTAATGTTCCTCACCGACGATATCCGGTTCGAGTATACGGGAAGAACTCTCCAGCGGGTCGACGGCGGGATAGATGCCCTGTTCCGCGATCTTACGGCTCAGGACGGTGGTCGCATCCAGGTGGGAGAAGGTCGTGGCAGGGGCAGGGTCCGTAAGGTCGTCGGCCGGGACATAGACCGCCTGTACCGAAGTGACGGAACCCTCCCGGGTGGAAGTGATCCGCTCCTGAAGCGCACCCATCTCACTGGCCAGTGTCGGCTGGTAGCCTACGGCCGAAGGCATACGTCCGAGAAGCGTGGATACTTCGGAACCGGCCTGTACGAAACGGAAGATGTTGTCGATGAAAAGCAGGACGTCCTTATGTTCGACATCCCGGAAATACTCCGCCATGGTCAGCCCGGAAAGGCCGACACGCATACGTACGCCCGGGGATTCGTTCATCTGGCCGAATACCAGCGCAGCCTTGTCCAGAACGCCGCTGGATTCCATTTCATTCCAGAGGTCGTTTCCTTCACGGCTTCTTTCACCGACGCCGGTGAAGATGGAATATCCTCCGTGCTCCATGGCAACGTTATGGATCAGTTCCTGGATAAGAACGGTCTTGCCGACGCCTGCGCCGCCGAACAGGCCGATCTTTCCGCCTTTGGCGTAGGGCTCCAGCAGGTCGATGGCTTTTATGCCTGTTTCCAGGATCTCTACCGCGGGAAGCTGATCGGCAAAAGAAGGTGCCTTGCGGTGGATCGACCAGCGCTTTGTGCCTTTCGGCAGCGGGCCTTTTCCGTCGATCGGTTCTCCGAGGACGTTGAACATGCGTCCCAGGGTGCAGTCGCCGACCGGTACAACGATACCGGATCCGGGCGCGAAGACATCCATGCCGCGGGAAAGACCGTCGCTGTCTGTAAGGTTGATGCAGCGGACAAGATTTGCATCAACATGCTTTGCGACTTCCATAATACGCTTTTCCCCGTCGATCTCGACATAGATCGCATCATGCAGCTTGGGCAGGGTCGAGTCGAATTTAACATCTATTACAGGTCCGGAGATCCGGACGATCTTTCCTTTTTCCAATTATGCATTCTCCTTTTTTTTGTGAAGCGCCTGGGCTTTTGCTCCGGCGGAGACTTCGATTATTTCGTTGGTGATCTCACCCTGCCGCATGCGGTTGTACTGCATCTGCAGTTCGGCCGCTATGTTCCGGGCATTGTCGTTTGCGGAGCTCATAGCCGTCATTCGGGCATACTGCTCGCTGCAGAAGCTGTCGACCAGGGCGGAATAGATAAAGCCGGTTACGTAACTGTAAACGATGTATCGTAAAACCTTTTCGGGTGAAGGGATAAACTCAAAAGGAGGAGCCGGGTCGGGAATGCCGTCGCCGTCGATATCAAAATCCTCTTTCGTAAACGGCATGATCAGGTCGATGATCGGCTCTTCGATCATGGCGGATTTCATATCGGTATAAATGATATACAGCCGGTCTACCTGATTGCTTTCATAAAGATCCAGCAGCCGGTAGGCGATCTCACGGGAAGATTTAATGGTCGGACGCTGGGAAGTGTAGAAAAAGTCTTCTTCAAACGGGATGTTTTTCGCTTCCAGTGCCTTTCTCCCGAATTCGCCCACTACAAAAAGTTTGGAGGACGGATGGCGGTTGTAAAGCCATTCCGTCTGTTTGATTATGCTGGAGTTGTAGGCTCCGGCCATGCCCTTGTCGGCAGTGATTACCAGAATGCCGTAGGAATCATCCGGGATCGTGTCTTTCCTGCTGCCGTTGAAGAAATACGGGCTGTCCAGTTTTTCCGGGGACTGGAAGAGCCTCCGGATACCGCTCCTGAGCGTATTGAAATAAGGCCGGGTCGCTTCCAGTTCTTTTCTGGCCTTCTGGAGTTTGGTCGAAGCGATCAGATACATGGCATTCGTGATCTTGCCGGTATCATTGACGCCTTTTATTCTGTTTTTGAGGTTCTGAATTCCTGACATGAACGCCTGTCACCTCAAATCTCAGCTGTTAAAGCCGGAATCACCAAGATACTCTTCTGCAGCCGTTATAATGCGGTCGCGTACATCATCGGGCAGCTGCCCGGATTCGTCAATGCCGGCGCACAGCGCGGTCTGTGTTGACTCAAAATGAGCCAGCAGGCCGGCGGCAGCCTGATTGATCCTGTGGACCGGTATGGTTTCAAACAGATGCGCAAGTGCTGTCACGAGCAGGATGACCTGCTGGTGCTGGGAATAAGGTTTGTACTGCGGCTGCTTTAAGAGGGCCATCAGTCCCTGACCATACAGCAGCTGTCTCTTTGTGAGATCATCGAGATCGCTTGAAAACTGGGTGAACACCTCCATTTCACGGTACTGGGCCAGATCCAGTTTTAAGGTCCCGGCGGCTTTCTTCATGGCTTTTGTCTGCGCATCACCGCCGACTCGGGATACGGAAAGACCGACATTGACCGCAGGACGCTGTCCGGCAAAGAAAAGGTCGCTTTCCAGGAAGATCTGACCGTCGGTGATGGAGATGATATTTGTCGGGATATATGCCGAAATGTCGCCGGCCTGGGTTTCGACGATCGGGAGGGCAGTAATGCTGCCGCCGCCCAGTTCGTCGGACAGTCTGGCGGATCTCTCCAGAAGCCTGGAATGAAGATAGAATACATCTCCGGGATAGGCTTCACGCCCCGGGGAACGTTCCAGCAGCAGGCTCAGCGCACGGTATGCAATGGCGTGCTTGGAAAGATCGTCGTATACGATCAGCACATCCTTTCCTTTATACATGAAGTATTCGGCAAGGGAACAGCCTGTGTAGGGCGCAATATACTGAAGCGGTACCGGATCGCTGGCGGAAGCATTGATGATGATGGAATAGTCCATGGCATCATGTGCTTTCAGTGCGCCGACGAAACGGGATACCGACGAAGCTTTCTGACCGATGGCGACATAGATGCAGATGACGTCCTTCCCCTTCTGGTTCAGGATCGTGTCCAGGGCGATCGCGGTCTTTCCGGTCTGTCGGTCGCCGATGATAAGCTCACGCTGGCCGCGGCCGATCGGGAACATGGAGTCAATGGAAAGAATACCGGTCTCCATGGGAACATTTACGCTTTGACGATCCAGAATACCGGGCGCAGGGACCTCCATCGGGCGGTAATCCGAAGCTTCTATTTCGCCGAGGCCGTCGATCGGGGAACCGAGAGAATCGATGACCCTTCCGAGAAAGGCATCCCCGACAGGAATACCGGCTGTCCTTCCGGTGCGCCTTGCAGTGCTGCCGGCACGGACGTATACGTCGTCACCAAACAGGATGCAGCCCACCGAATCTTCCTTGAAGTCCTGGATCATTCCGCGCACATCGGAATCAAACAGGAGGATTTCCCCGTAAGTTGCCCCGTCCAGTCCGTCCAGGGTGGCGATCCCGTCGCCGACGCTTAAAACGGTACCGGTTTCAATGGGTGCAACCGATTCGTTCCAGTCGGTAAGCGTGGTGCGCATAAGAGGCATCAGCTCATCTCTGGATTTTACCCGCTGCTTTATATCTCTTTTCAGCTGTTCAAAACGGGCTTTGGCGCTCCAGTCGTAGATCTGACCGGCGGCTTTCAGAATAAAGCCGGCGCGAATGCTCTGATCTTCCTGCCATTCCAGTTCAAAATCTTCCCCGTATTTCTTTTTGAGGAAGTCCAGGAACCGCTGTTCCTGTTCTTTGGAAGGCGGAGCGGAAGAGAGCAGCAGGGCTTTGCCCGGATTCTCGTTACTGCTCATTTTCAAGCTCCTTCTCTGCAGCATTCAGGAACCGGTCATAGGTATCCGAAACCGGTTCATCCATAACTTTTTTCGCTGCCTTCACGGCAAGATCGGTAAGTTCCGAAGAAGACTGTTCGATTATGCGGTCATGCTCCCTCTGCGCCGCAGCGGTAGCATTGTCGATGATCTTCTGAGCTTCTTCCTTTGCGGCCTTTGTTCTGGCTTCCCGATAGGAATTTAGCTCTTTATCGGCTTCCGCGCGTTTTTCGGAGATCTCGGTCTGAAGGGTGCTCAGGCTTTCTTCGCGTTCGGCTTTTAAAGCCTCGGCTTCATCAAGCTTTTTGCTGGCTTCTTCGTCCATCTGCTTGTAATACTCAACGCGCTTATCCATGAATTTCTTTACCGGGTTGTACAAAATGAAATACAGGCCACCGAAAAGAATTCCGAAATTCAGTAAATGGAGAAATATCTGCTGAATATCTATACCTAACATTTCTGCTCCTTCTCAATATCCGAATCGGATCAGCAAACTGATCCCGACGGCAATTATTGTCAGCGGACTTCTGTTACATTACGAAGATGATCAGTATCGCAACGATAAGGGCGTAGATGATCGCCGTCTCCATAAAAACGATACCGAGGATCAGGTTCGTACGGATGTCCCCCTTGATCTCCGGCTGGCGGGCCATGGCTTCGGCGGCTTTTGCCGTTGCAATGCCCATTGCGAGAGCGCCGAGACCGGCTGCGACTGCGATGGCGATACCAGCTGCCAGAGCCTTACCGCCGGTAGAGGCAGCAGTTTCCGCTGCAGAGACATCGCCGGCTGCGAATACCGGAACTGCCATCATCAACAGTACTGCAGTGAATACCAATAATGCTGTAATAGTTCTTGTTTTTTTCATGATAATCTCCTTTATCTCTCAAGCACCCGCCTGAATCTGTATATTTTTATTTTTATTTTTAAGCTTTTTGGCTTTTTTAACCTTTACTTTTTTCGGCTTGTCCTCCGATACTTCCGCAGAATACATGGATATCAGCATGCAGATGATATAGGTCTGCATGATCGCATGGATGCAGGTGAAGAGCACGCCGACAAGCACGGGGAGAACAAAACTGAGCTGGATCACGTAATAGACCAGTTCCGTAACCAGAAGTCCGCTGAGCAGCGCGCCGAACAGACGGAAGCTCATGGAGATCGGCAGGGAGAATTCCTTAAAGGTATAACCGATACCCTTCAGCCCGTTGCCGGCGATTCCCGAAGCCATGATGATCAGGTAGGAAAGAACGCCCATGCAGATCGCGCAGTTGATGTCGGATACCGGCGCGGGCATCGCGATGGACTGTCCTTCTGTTGTGATCAGCTGTATTCCGAGCAGTTCGGACATCGTGCCCCAGAAGATAAAATTCCCTGCTGCAAACATATAAGCACCGAGGAAATGATTAAGCTTTTTGGATTTGGTCTTTGCCTGGTCCGCGAAAAAGGAGACCAGGAGTTCGATCACGATCTGGAATTTGCCGGGCGTGAGCCGGAATCTCGGAACGGCAAAGATCCGGATGACCAGGGCAGCGGCAAGAATGATCATGACGACGATAAAGCCGGAAAGGACAGAAGGATTGACCGTCGTTCCGTAAAAATGCACCTGGTTGGTGTTGTGAAGGACGGCGTCTTTCAGTGTGCCGGCAAGCGTTTCGTGCTTGGGATTGCCCGGAATCGCCACGGATATGATAAATGTGACAAGGATCCATGCAGCCAGCACGACCGTGGCTGTGATGCGCACTTTCTTCGGCATCAGGTCGTTCTTGCGTTTTCTGGGACGGAAGAACCTGACGATGCCTTCGATCACGGCCTGGAAGCGTCCGGGAACCATTTTGAATCTCGGAACGGCAAAGAGGCGGATCAGGGCGGCAGCGATGATTACGGCAATGACGATCGAGAAGCAGGTCAGCCATACCCGGTTAACCGGCAGCCCGAAAAAAGAAGCCGCTCCGGAGGCCTTTGACGCTGCCGAAGGACTCCAGTGGATGGCGTAAGCCCCGATCGCTGCGATCACGATCCATAACCCGACAATCGTGATGCTGATGATTTTTGTTTTTCTGCTCATTTTCGAAACGATCCTTTATGATTTGCATTTCGTATCAGATAATTTTATCACGCAGAAAAAAATAAACAAGACTGTACCCGATAAAAAAGCGTTAAGGAACATATAACTTTCCCGGAAAAACCGGCGGGAGCGCTCCGGCACTGATGTTCTCTGTCTCGGAAAGTCCGTGCAATATCCGTACAGGAACTTGATAAAAAACGCGCGGCAGTATATAATAACCTCTACACTGCTTTCAGACAGTGTAAAACAGGTTATAATCTAGCAGGAGGAAACAGATAAAATGGCAGTTACCAAAGAAATGACGATCGGCGAAGTGATTCAGCTGAACGAGAATGTTATCCCCGTTCTTCTTGGCGCCGGAATGCACTGCCTCGGATGCCCGGCTTCACAGGCGGAAACGCTTGAAGAAGCAGCCTATGTGCACGGATTGGATCCGGAAGTGCTCGTAAACGAGATCAACGCGACTATCGGCTGACTTTAAATCATTACCGGAGACAGGGCCATCCGCGTTTGCGGGTGGCTTTATGTTTGAAATGGAGAAAAAGGTTCTTTACGCAAATGTGATCGTGGATATTTCGGTCGACAGACTCGACCGGACTTTTCAGTATCGTGTTCCCGAAGAGCTTCAGGATACGGCGCTGGAAGGCTGCCGCGTAAAAATACCTTTCGGAAAAGGAAATACACCCAGAGACGGATACATTTATTCGCTCGAGGACACACAGCGGGTCGAACAGGAAAAGATCAAGGATATCCTGGAGGTCGTTCCGGGCGCCGTCAGCGTGGAAGACCGTCTTTTTGCCCTTGCGGCCTGGATGAGACAGACCTACGGCTCGACGATGAACCAGGCCCTTAAGACCGTGCTTCCGGTGAAGGAGATGCGCAAACGAAAGCCGAAGGCGAAAGCGGATGCTTCCGGAACGGACGGGGAGAAGCGGGACCTGCTTTCGTACGATCCGGAAATGTCGGTCACCGGCCTTCCGGAGCTGACCGGAAAACAGCAGGAGGTCTGTGAGGGGATCCTGAAAGAATGGCAGGGCACGGGGCGCCCTTCGATGATCCACGGAATCACCGGAAGCGGCAAGACCTACATTTTCATCCGGCTGATCGATCATGTTATTAAAGAGGGAAAACAGGCTGTCCTGCTGGTCCCGGAGATCTCCCTGACCTGGCAGACCGTCAGCCGTTTTTACAGATGCTTCGGGGAAAGAGTATCAGTACTGCATTCCCGGCTTTCCAAAGGCGAACGTTCGGACCTGATCGAAAAAGTACGGAACAGGAAAGTGGATCTGGTGATCGGACCGCGTTCGGCGCTTTTTACGCCGTTCCCGAACCTCGGGCTGATCATCATCGACGAAGAACACGAGCCTTCCTACCGGAGCGAAACAACACCCAGGTATAATGCCAGGGAAACAGCCGAAGAGCGGGCAAAAATCGAAGGAGCCTTTCTCGTGATGGGCTCCGCGACGCCTTCTGTTGAGGCAATGTACCGCTGCAGAAAGGACGAATATGCCCTTTTTGATCTGAACGACCGGTACGGGAACGCTGTCCTCCCCGACGTGGACATCGTTGACATGCGGGAAGAACTTCGGTCCGGAAACCGTTCGATCCTGAGCCGGAAGCTCAGAGAAGCCATGGAGATCCGGCTTCGCCGCGGAGAACAGATCATGCTTTTCCTGAACCGGCGCGGGCATACAGGCTTTATCTCGTGCAGATCCTGCGGATCCGTGATAAAATGTCCTCACTGCGATGTTTCGCTTACCCTTCACAGGGACAACCGGCTCTATTGCCATTACTGCGGGTATTCGGCGCCTATGACCGCGGCCTGTCCCAAATGCGGCTCGCTTTATATCGGCGGCTTTTCCGTCGGAACGGAGCAGGTCGAGGAGATCGTAAAAAAAGAATTCCCGAAGGCCCGTATCCTGCGTATGGATGCGGATACGACCAGAAGAAAGGGCAGCTACGAAAGGATCCTTTCGTCTTTTGCCGCCGGAAGGGCGGATATCCTGATCGGTACGCAGATGATCGTAAAAGGGCATGATTTCCCGATGGTCACCCTGGTCGGGATCCTGGCGGCGGACCTGTCCCTGTTCGGAAGCGATTACCGATCCTCCGAACGGACATACCAGCTGGTCTCCCAGGCGGTGGGAAGAGCCGGCCGGGGAGAGAAAAAAGGGGAAGCGGTCATCCAGACCTACGACCCGGAGCATTTTGCCATCACTGCGGCTGCGGCTTCGGAATATGAGAGCTTTTTTAATGAAGAGATCGAAGAACGGGAGACCCTCGGGTATCCTCCCGCGGGACATATGATCGCTGTCCACGGAAGCGGTAAGGACGAGGAAAAACTGGTCCGGGCCATGGAATACCTGAAACGGTATGCCGAAAAGATCGCTGCGGACAGGGATATCCGGGTGATCGGACCTGCCATGGAAACGATTTCCAGGGTAGCGGACACCTACCGTATGGCCTTATACTTAAAGGGAACCGAACGATCGGACCTGATCCGGATCCGGAAAGGGCTCGAGAAATATATAGAGATCAACAAAGGCTTTGACGGCCTGCTGATCCAGTACAGCCTGGACAGCTGAGCCGGGAGCCGCAAGAGCATTCAGGAGGAAATAATGGCACTTCGTACAATTCGTATACTTGGAGATCCGGTGCTGGAGAAGATCTGCCGGCCTGTTGCCGAGCTTACGCCGAGACTGCGTACGCTTATCGGCGATATGTTCGAGACCATGTATGAAGCCGCAGGCGTAGGTCTGGCGGCTCCCCAGGTCGGAGTTTTAAGAAGAATCGTAGTGATCGACTGCGGTATAGAGGAAAAGCAGCCTTACGTTTTTATCAACCCGGAGATACTGGAGACGGAAGGAAACCAGACCGGAGATGAAGGGTGCTTGAGCTACCCCGGAAAATGCGGAACGGTTACCCGTCCCGAAAAGGTGAAGGTCCGGGCCCTGGATATAAATATGGAGCCTTTTGAACTGGAAGCGGAAGGCCTTCTGGCACGTGCGGTCTGCCATGAGTGCGACCACCTGGATGGTAAAATGTATGTTTCCCTCGTGGAGGGAGAGATCCGTGACGCAGTCTATGAAGAGGAAGAAGAGGAAGAAACGGAAGAATGAAGCTGATCTTTGCGGGAACTCCGGATTTTGCCGCTGCGGCGCTGTCTGCGCTTTATGAAGCGGGACATGAAATAAAAGCCGTGATCACCATGCCGGACAAGCCGAAGGGCAGGAAGGGAGAACCGGTTCCTCCTCCCGTCAAGGAAGAGGCTCTGAAACACGGAACACCTGTGATGCAGCCGCTTTCCCTGAAGGAGGATGAGGTCTTCGAGAAGATAAAGGCATACAGTCCGGATGCGATCATCGTTACCGCCTACGGCAGGATACTTCCGGAACGGATCCTGAAGCTGCCGAAATACGGCTGCATCAATGAGCATGCATCGCTGCTGCCGGCATACCGGGGAGCGGGGCCCATTCAGTGGGCGATCCTGGACGGCTGTGAAAAAACCGGCGTCTCGATCATGCAGATGAATTCCGGGCTGGATACCGGCGATATTCTGGCCTTTTGTGAGACGCCCATCGGAAAGAACGATACGACAGGAAGTCTGTTCGATAAACTGGCCGAACAGGGAGCCGGACTGCTGGTCCGTACACTGGAACAGATCGAAAACGGAACCCTCACAGAAGGAGTTCCCCAGCCGGAAGACTCTCCTACGGAATATGCGAGGATGATCACCAAGTCCGACGGGCGGGTCGACTGGAACCGCAGCGCGGAGGAGCTGGAGCGCTTTGTGCGCGGCATGGATCCCTGGCCTGCGGCTTATACAAAACTGAACGGGAAAATACTGAAGATCTGGAAGACGGAAGTGCGGGCAGGAGAGACCGGCGATGCTGCCGGAACGATCGTCCGCAGCGAAAAAGACCGGCTGGAAGTTCAGACCGGGTCGGGGATACTTGTGCTGAAAGAAGTCCAGCTGGAAGGGAAAAAACGCATGGACTGCGGGGCGTTCCTCCGCGGGAACGCAGTGAAGGAAGGAACGGTCCTCGGCTGACAGAGAACCGAAAAGGGTGTATAATCAATAAAACTTTAACCAAAAGGGGAGCATTTTGGGCAGTAAAGGGGTTAATCTGCGCGAAGCCTCTCTTGACACGATCCTTGAGTTCGAAAAGACAAAAGCGAAATCCGATGAACTGATCCACCGTTTTCTGGACAGTCACGGGGAACTCACCGGTCAGGAGAAACGCTTCTATATGAGACTCACAAAAGGCTGCATCGGGCAGCTTATTAAGCTCGATGCGGTAATCTCTTTCTATTCCGATACCCCTGTAAATAAACTTCGCCCCGTGATACGCAATATCCTGAGGATCTCTGCATATCAGCTTTTTGAAATGGACGGAGTTCCGGAAAGGGCAGTCGTCAGCGAAGCCGTTAAACTGGCAAGGAAAAGAGGCTTTTCTTCACTGACCGGTTTTGTGAATGCGGTTTTGAGAAAAATGGCGGCCGAACCGGGACGGGTAAAACTGCCCGGAAAAGATGAGCCGGTCCGTTATCTGAACATCCGATATTCGATGCCGGAATACCTGGCGGAAAAGTGGCTGAAAAGATACGGACTGGACACAGCGGAAAAGATCTGCGCTGCCTTCCTGGACGAAAGACCCGTGACGGTCCGCCTGGTAAGGACCGGCCGCACTGCGGAAGAAACGCTGCAGGAACTGCAGAAAGCAGGAGTTTCCGCCGAAAAAGCGCCCTGTCCGGAAAACGCCTTTTTCCTGAAAAACACCCCCGGCTTCGCAAACCTTGCCGCATCTGTTAAGGGCGGCCTGTTCGTTCAGGATCTGAGTTCCCAGCTGGCTGTGCACGCGGCAGGGATCCGAAAGGGCGGCCGGGTGCTGGATGTCTGTGCTGCGCCGGGCGGAAAAAGCCTGCTGGCTGCCGATATCCTGGACGGAACCGGCCTGGTGGTGTCCAGAGACCTTACGGAAGAAAAAGTAAGCCGGATCAATGAGAATATTCAAAGGCTCGGCTTTGCCAATATAAAAACAGAGGTGTATGACGCGGAAGTATATGACAAGGCGTCGGAGAAGAAATTTGACGTCGTCCTGGCGGACCTCCCGTGCTCCGGATACGGGGTGATCGGGAGAAAACCGGATATCAAATACTCCGCTTCCGAAGAAAAGGAACGCAGTCTCGCAGCCCTCCAGAAAAGGATCCTGGATAATGCCTGCCGGTATGTAAAGCCCGGCGGAATTCTGCTGTTTTCCACCTGCACCGTTTCGGAGACGGAAAATGAAGAAAATGTCACAGCTTTTCTGAAAGATCACCCGGAATTCCGGCCGGATCCGCTGGATCCGTATCTGCCGGAAGAACTGCGTTGTGAAGAATCCGGAAGAGGAATGCTTCAGATCCTGCCGGATGAGATCAAAGACGGTTTTTTTATAGCGAGGTTTGTCAATGGATATCCGGTCGATGACCGCGGATGAACTGAAAAAGCTTACGGAAGAGATCGGCGAAAAACCGTATCGCGCCGGGCAGCTCTTTACCTGGCTGCATAAAAAACACGCCGCCTCGTACGGCGAAATGACCGACCTTTCCAAAAAACTCCGGCAGAAGCTGGAGGAAGAATACCCCCTGGTAACGCTTCAGCCGGTCAAAAGGCTGATCTCCAAACAGGACGGGACAGAAAAGTATCTCTTCGGCCTTGCGGACGGGAATGTGATCGAGAGCGTCCTGATGCGGTATCATCACGGGAATTCGGTCTGCATCTCTTCCCAGGTGGGCTGTGCCATGAACTGCGCGTTCTGTGCATCGGCCAGAAACAGACTGATCCGCTCCCTGACCGCCTCGGAAATGCTGGAACAGGTTTACCGGATCGAGGAGATCAGCAGGGAAAGGGTCTCCAACGTGGTCGTGATGGGAATGGGCGAACCGCTGCTCAATTATGATGCGCTGCTCCGTTTTATCCGGCTGCTTTCGGACAGCGAAGGACTCTGCATCAGCCAGAGGAACATTACGGTATCTACCTGCGGGATCGTGCCGGCGATCTTCCGGCTCGCGGATGAAAAACTGCAGATCACGCTTGCGGTATCGCTGCACGCGGCATCCGATGCGAAAAGAAAAAAGATCATGCCGGTCGCGGAAACCTACTCGCTGGAGCAGGTAATGGAAGCCGTACGGTATTATTTCCGGGAAACCGGAAGGCGGATCTCCTTTGAGTACGCACTTATCGAGAATTTCAATTCCTCCGCGGAAGATGTGAAGGAACTGGCCGGGCTGATCGGGAATTTTCCGGCGCATGTCAACCTGATCCCCGTGAACACGGTAAAAGAGAGCCAGCTTGCCCGTCCGGAACGCCGAAGGGTGGAGGATTTTGCAAAAAAACTTGAAAAACATGGAATAAATGTTACTATTAGAAAGGAAATGGGTTCCGACATTAACGGAGCCTGCGGCCAGTTAAGAAACAGTTATATGAAATGATGCATTTCAGACCGTCCGTCGGTGCATCGTTCTTTTCTGTATTCATTGACAGTTTATTCAAGCCTCGGAGGCACAAAAATGAAAGCATTTTCCGCAACCGATGTGGGAATGATCAGACAAGTCAATCAGGACTTTATATATACGTCACTGGAACCGGTAGGAAACCTGCCGAATCTGTTTGTGGTTGCCGACGGAATGGGCGGCCATGCAGCCGGGGATTTTGCATCCCGCTACGGCGTAACGGCGATGATCGAGGAGATCAGCAAGGATGAGAATTTCAATCCTGTAAAGATCATCCGGAACGGGATCTCTGCGGCGAACAGCGCGATCCTGGACGCATCGCTCCGGGATCCGGAACTGGCCGGAATGGGCACGACCATGGTTGCGGCTACGGTGCTGGGCGACTATCTCTATGTCGCCAATGTCGGAGACAGCCGTCTTTATCTTATGGGTGATGCAGACATAACCCAGATCACGCAGGATCATTCGCTGATCGCGGAGATGGTTCGTATCGGGGAACTTGAGCAGGAAGATGCGGAGCATCATCCGGATAAGAATATTATCACAAGGGCAGTCGGCACCGAAGATAATGTACAGATTGATTTCTTTGATCTCAAGGTCGAAAAGGGACAGGTTTTCATGCTGTGCTCCGACGGCCTTTACAACATGGTCGAACATGACGATATTTACCGTATCCTGAAAGATACGTTAAATAATAAAGAAGGGGACCCTGCGGCAGAGCTGATGAAGGCGGCGAATGCTGCGGGAGGAAAAGATAATATCGGGGTTATTGTTGTGGATCCTTTTGGGGATGAGGTGGAGTAATGTTAAAAGACGGGATTATTATTGCAGAGCGGTATGAAATAGTATCCAGGGTAGGCTCCGGCGGAATGGCAGATGTCTACAAGGCGATGGATCACAAGCTGAACCGCATGGTCGCAATCAAGGTCCTGAAGGCGGAGTTCCGTCAGGATACGACTTTTATTGCGAAGTTCAGGAAGGAAGCGCAGGCTGCGGCAGGGCTTTCCCATCCGAATATCGTCAACGTCTATGATGTCGGTGAAGACAGAGGCCTTTACTACATTGTAATGGAGCTCATCGAGGGCATCACCCTGAAAAACTATATTATGAAGAAGGGCAAGCTCAGCGTAAAGGAAGCGACCAGTATCGCCATACAGGTCTCGCTGGGCCTGGAAGCTGCTCACAGCCAGGGCATCATCCACAGGGATGTCAAGCCTCAGAATATCATCATCTCTACCGACGGAAAGGTCAAGCTTTCCGATTTCGGAATCGCAAAAGCCACTAATTCCAACACCATTACCGCGAACGTAATGGGGTCGGTTCATTACAGTTCACCCGAGCAGGTCCGGGGCGGAGTTTCCGACGCGAAAAGCGATATTTATTCGCTGGGCATCGCGATGTACGAAATGGTCACCGGAAGAGTGCCTTTTGACGGGGATACAACGGTATCCATTGCCATCAAGCATCTTCAGGAGGAGATCATCCCGCCTTCAAGATACACCTCCGACCTTCCCTACGCTCTGGAACAGATCATCTTAAAATGTACGCAGAAAAACCCGAACCGCAGATATGCGGATATGGGAGAACTGATCGATGACCTCAAAAAATCCCTTGTAGACCCGCAGGGCAATTTTGTTAAAATTCCTTCTGCGTCGGCGGGCAGTCTGGATTCCCTGGCAGCCGTCGGTACAGTGGCAGCCGCGGAAGCGCAGGCCGGAGAAGTCAGCGGCTATGCTTCCACCCGGAACGGGGGCGTTAAAAGAGATCTTGCCGGAAGCCGCCGCAGTGCACAGGAAAAAGTCCGGACGCAGGAAGAAAAAAAGAAACCCAGACCAAAACCGAAGAAAAGCGTCAGCAGCAGTGCAGACGATGACGCCGTAAGCTCCAAGCTGGAAAAGGCGATTACGATCGGCGGTTTCCTTATCGGGGCAGTCATCGTAGTGATCCTTATCGTCCTGATCGGCAATCTGGCGGGACTTTTCGGCAACAAGTCCGATTCTTCCAAGTCGGGCACTGCATCGGCTGTCGAAGCCTCCTCTGCGGAAGTAACCCAGATTCCTACGGAAACCGATACCGACAGCAAGGTTGGAGTTCCCGATTTCAAAGGAAAGACACTGGAAGAAGCTTCGGATATTGCCGGTCAGTACGGCCTGATCGTACGGCAGAGCGGCACACAGAGTTCCGATAATTATGCGGAAGGACAAATCGTATATCAGGAAATCCTTCCGGATACAATGATCAAGTCCGGGAGCACGATCAACGTTGTGATCTCCTCAGGAAGCACCAGTGTCGAGATTCCGGGAGGACTGGAGGGAGCGACTCAGACAGAGGTGGAGAACACCCTGGCCGCGCTCGGACTGAAAGTCCAGGCCCAGCTTCAGGCGAGCGAAGTTGAAGTCGGAAGAGTCATCAGCGTCAGCCCGCAGGCAGGAAGCAAGGTGCCGCAGGGAAGCGATGTTTATATCTACGTCAGCAAAGGTCCGGATGACGGTTCGGGTGCATCCCCGATCGAAACTCCGACTCCGTCCGTAACACCGGGCGCGGATAACGGTTCCGGCAATAATACCGGAGAAGCGACACCGACCGTAACACCTGCTCTTACGCCCAGTATTACGCCTGCACCTACGGCGGCTCCGAGCTCCGGTGACAACCAGACCGCCAACGGCAGCTCCGGACTGGTAACGGAATTAAGCCTTTTCGAGCCGTATTCCTATGAAGGCGGCGACATTACGATCGTGCTTGTACAGGGCGGTCAGACCACGACCATCTATCAGGGCGCGGATCCGTGGCCGGATAACGGAGTAGCAACGAACTTTACGATCTACGGCGCAGCGGGACAGCAGACCGGTACGGTACAGCTGATCGACTGGGCAGGCGACGTGATCGAGAGTTACGAAGTCTCCTTTCCGGGATAATCATACATGACAGGTAAAATAATCAAAGGGATTGCCGGGTTCTACTACGTCAACGTAGCAGGATCCGGTATCTATGAATGCAGGGCAAAAGGAATATTCCGAAAGGAAGGCATCAAGCCTCTGGTCGGTGACGACGTTGAGATCGAAGTGACCCATGAACAGGATATGGAAGCCAGTGTCGTGCATATCCTTCCCCGCAGGAATTCCATCTCCAGACCGGCGGCAGCCAATATCGATCAGGCAGTCCTGATCTTTTCGCTGGAAGATCCCAGGCCGAGCGCCGGCGTGATCGACCGTTTCCTGATCCGGATGCTCGATCAGCGCCTGGATCCGGTGATCTGCTTTAATAAAAAAGATCTTGCAGAACCGGAAGAAATACGGAAATGGCTTCGCATCTACACGGATGCGGGATATCGTACGATCACCTGCTCTGCAGTTACCGGGGAAGGGATCGGAGAAGCCGGAGAGATCCTTCACGGAAAGACCAGTATCCTTGCCGGACCTTCCGGTGTCGGAAAATCATCACTGATCAACATCTTTGCTCCGGAAGCACGGATGGAGACAGGAAGCACCAGTAAAAAGCTCGGAAGGGGAAAGCATACCACACGTCATACGGAACTGTTTATGGCCGGAGAAAACACTTTTATCATGGACACTCCGGGGTTTACATCCTTCGAGGCAGCGGATATGGATAAGGAGGAGCTGAAAAGCTATTATCCGGAGTTCTATCCGTATGAAGGCCGGTGCCGGTTCGCAGGATGCGTTCATGTGAACGAACCGGACTGCACGGTGAAGGAAGCGGCCGGTGAAAGCAGGATACATGAGGAACGCTACCGCTCATACCTTCAGCTGTTTGAAGAAATAAAAGAAGCGGAAAAGCACAGATACTGATCTGTACGGTACGGAAAAACAGGCAGTTTACGAACCAGATGTCAGGAGGGAGATTATGAATTATCAGTTGGCACCGTCGCTGCTGGCAGCGGATTACAACCGGCTTGAGGAACAGATCAACGAAGTCGAGAACAGCGGATGCCAATGGCTCCATCTTGACGTAATGGACGGCATGTTTGTTCCGAGCATCTCGTTCGGCATGCCGGTCATCTCGGCGATCCGGAAAAAAAGTGATCTGTATTTCGACGTTCATATGATGACCGAACAGCCGGAGCGGTACATCATTCCCATGAAGGAAGCCGGCGCGCAGCTGTTTACGGTACATGCGGAAGCCTGCCGGCATCTTGACCGGACGCTGGAGCAGATCCACGATGCCGGGATGGAATCGGGTGTGGCTTTGAACCCGGCGACCCCTCTGTGCATGGTGAAGCATGTGCTGGACAAGGCGGATCTGATCCTTATTATGTCGGTCAACCCGGGCTTCGGCGGACAGAAATTCATTCCTTCTTCTCTCGAAAAGATCGCAGAACTGAGAAACGAGCTGGATCAGGCGGGCTATGCCGATACCATGATCGAGGTCGACGGCGGGATCAACCAGAATAATATTGAACAGGTCCTGGATGCCGGAGCGAATATCATCGTTGCCGGGACCTCGGTTTTTAAAGGAGATATCGGTGAGAATGTCCGTTATCTTCATTCTGTGATCGACGAATACAGGTAACAGTTCGGTTTTGACTCTCTCTGACGGCTCATGGATATAGTTCAGTCTCAGCTTATCTACACAATACTGGAATTATGGGGCGGGGTTTTCTGCATCGTGGGCGCGATCTGTCTTTTCGCGACCAGAAAGCTTACGGTAAAAGGGATCGAACTGATCACAACGATCATGCTCCTGACCGCTGTCCTGCTCTTTTCGGATGTTTTTGCCTGGCGTTTCGACAGGGGAACCGAGAACCTGAAAGTGTTGTTTTACTTCGCTGACTTTCTGGTTTTGGCACTCCCGTATGCGGTTTACAGCATGGCCATCGTCTATCTGGCCGGCTTTGTATCCTTTCGCATCGGAAAACCGAAAAAAAGGATGGTGAAAGCCGCGAATGCACTGTTGGTTATCAACCTGGGGATCCTGGTCATTTCATGTTTTGCCGGCCTCTATCACTGGTATGACGAAAACGGCGGGTACCATATCGGAAAATATATCAATCTTCATTTTGCCCTGTGCATTCTCTGTGTACTGATCATGGCGATCTTCGTGTTCCGGAACCGGAAAGCCTTCTATATCTGGGAAAGGATCATTCTTTTTGCTATTTTCATTATGCTTATTATTTCTTACATCACGGAGGCAACAAACCTTTTCACCCTTTCTCCGTCCAATTTTGCCGCCTGCGTTGCCATGATCATCATACTGATCATGCATTCGATCGAATGTGCCATGGTCTCGGCACGCCAGAGGGAAGAACTGGATCAGGCAAAAAGGCAGATGTACCTGAAACAGATCCAGCCGCATTTCGTGCTGAATTCGCTGACCAGCATCAAACAGGCCTGCGATGACAATGATCCGCAGACAGCCGGCTGGCTGGTGGAAAAGTTTGCAGATTTTCTGAAAGAAAGCCTTTCTTCGATATCTAATACCGAGTGCATCAGCATTACAAAGGAGATGCAGACTGTCCGGAATTTTATGGATATTATCGACGACCGGTTTGATGGGGATGTAAAAGCCGTTTATGACCTGCAGGAAGTGGATTTTGTCGTTCCGCCGTTTTCTGTTCAGATGCTTGTGGAGAATGCCGTAAAGCACGGAATACGGAAAAAACCGGACGGTAAAGGAACCGTCTGGATAAAGACGCGCCATGAAGGTGCGGATTATGTGGTCGAAGTACTGGACGACGGCGTCGGGTTTGACCCGGAGGCGATTTCGCCGGGTGACGAAAGCCAGATCGGCCTGAAGAATGTGGAGACCCGGCTGAGGCTGATGTGCGGCGGAAAACTGGAGATCGAAAGCATGTCCGGCAAGTCGACAAGGGTCATAATGCGTATTCCGAAGAAGCAGGAGGCAAGACGTGCGGTTTCTTATAGTTGATGATGAAAGAAGGGCCAGGGAGAACCTGGCCGGCACGCTTCGAAAAGCGGTGCCTGACGGCGAGATCATACTGGCTTCAGGCGGTGAAGAAGCCCTGAGGATCTGCAGGGAATCCCCGGTCTATGCGGCCTTCATCGATATTGAAATGCCCGGGATGGACGGGATCGAGCTGCTTGAAAGGATCCGAAGTGAGTTTCCAAGGGTAAACTGCATCATGGTGACGGCGTATTCCCAGTATGCGCTGGACGCGATCCGGCTGCACGCAAGCGGATATCTGATCAAGCCGGTGTCCGAAAAGGACCTGAAAAACGAGCTTTCGGATATGCGCGTGCCGCTTGCAGAACCGCCGGAGGGTGCGCTTCTGACCGTGCGGTGCTTCGGCTTTTTCCAGGTGTGGTGCAGGGATGAAGTCGTTAAGTTTAAAAGGGCAAGAACCAAGGAACTCCTGGCCTACCTGATCGCGCTGAAAGGGGCGTCAGCGAATACCGGTGAACTCTGCGGCGTACTGTTTGAACGGGACGGATCCAGGGAAAAGAATTATCTGCGCCAGCTGATCTCCGAGCTTCGCACGATTCTCGCGGAATACAGCGCGGAAGACGTGCTGATCACTTCGCGCAACAGTTATGCGGTCGATCCGGGAAAGATCGACTGTGACTATTACCGGACCCCGCAGAGAGCTTCAAACTACACTTTTATGGAACAGTATTCCTGGGCGGAATTCATGAAACAGACCTGAAAAAATTCAAATAATTATTCCGATAAATGTAACGGTTTTGTCACATATGCGATGGTAGCATAAATATGAGATCGTTGCATATGAAGAAACCTGTCGGTTTCACCGGAGAATTCATGGCAGATCTCACCATACTTTGTTTCACTTATGGAAGAAGACGGGAGATCTGTTTTTGATTATAGTGGCAGTAATCAGCAGATCTGAAGGAAAGTCAATTTCCTCCTTTTCAGGACTCCGTTAAGTATGGCATGTGATCCCGAACGGATATCGGCCGTACTTCCCGTTAACAGGAAGATGCACTTTTGTCGGGCTTGAACTTGTGGCACCGGTGCAGCTTCCTGTCTTCCGTTTTTAAGGGCTTTTCCGAACCGGGCTTTTTGTCCGGGAACCGAAAAAAGAAGGATCCGGAATTTGCCGGATCCTTCTTTTTATACAGACTGAAGAGTCTTATTTTTTCTTTGCTTCTGCTTTTTCTACAGTGTCATGAACATGCTTGAGCAGGTCAACGACCTTGTTGCTGTAACCCCACTCGTTGTCATACCATGCGATCAGCTTGACGAAGGTTTCGTTCAGCATGATTCCGGCCTGTACGTCGAATACGCAGGTGCAGGATTCGCCGAGAATATCTTTGGAAACGATCGGATCCTCACAGTAATCGATGATGCCTTTCATGGCGCCGTTGGATGCTCTCTTCATCGCTTTGCAGATCTCTTCATAAGTTGTGGGCGTCTTCAGACGGCAGGTAAGATCTACGACGGATGCATCAACAGCAGGGATTCTGAAGGAAAGGCCGGTAAGTTTTCCTTCAACATCCGGAATGACCTTGCCGACAGCTTTTGCGGCGCCGGTCGTGGAAGGAATGATGTTCTCGTAAACGGAACGTCCGATCCTCCAGTCGCTGCCCGCACGGGCGTCTACGGTCTGCTGTTTGGAAGTGGAAGCGTGGATGGTCGTCATAAGGCCTTCCTCGATCCCGAATTTGTCATTGATGACCTTTACCATCGGTGCAAGGCAGTTCGTTGTGCAGGAAGCGTTGGAAACGACATCGTATTTTGCCTTATAGGTCTTGTGGTTAACGCCCATTACATACATGGGAGTCTCTTTATCTTTAGCCGGTCCGGTAAGGATGATCTTCTTTGCGCCGCCGTTCTTGTGAACGATCGCTTTTTCCGTTGAATTGAAAACGCCGGTGGATTCGATGATGTATTCCGCGCCTGCATCGGACCACGGGATCTGGCCGGGATCGTCATAGCTGAAAACGATCACTTTTTTGCCGTTGATCTCGAGATAATCTTTTCCTTCTTTTACGGTTCCGTTAAACCGTCCCATAGCGGAATCGTATTTTAACAGATATGCCATATGGGGAATGTCCGATTTACGGAGATTTACCGCGCAGAGTTCAAATTCATCAGTTCGCTCTGAAAGGATGCGGACACAGAGCCTGCCGATCCTTCCGAATCCGTTAATACCTACTTTGATAGCCATATACTTCCTCCTAAATTGCTATATTATTAGGAAATGCGTTTCATTTCCTAAAGTTCCTGAATCATCAACAGTATAGCGCAAAATAAAAAATAATCAACCGTGATTATGTTATTACCTTCCGGGACCGGGATTTTCAGCATTGCATTTTTATGCCGGGTAGTTTATAATTCGTGCTTGTCAGGAATCATCTGACGCGCCGGCGTGGCGGAATTGGCAGACGCCCGGGACTTAAAATCCCGTGAGTGGTGACACTCGTACCGGTTCGACCCCGGTCGCCGGCATCCGTTTTTTTGCCGGGAAGCTTTTATTTAAGGCTTCCCGGCATGTTTTATACCTCTGACAAAAGCGTCTCTTTCAGGATCCTGTCCGTTATGCGCGACAGTAGAAAACTGCTCCGGACGTTATTGACCGCCATTGCGATCCTGATATAAAATTACTATGTATATACTAATGATTTAGATCCATATAATGCATGTATCAGGGAGGAATCGTTGACATGAAGAATACTAAAAAGGCGACGCGTTTTATGATCCTTTTTCTGGCCGTTATCCTGTCTCTGACCCTTTCCCCCGCCATGTGCTCTGCAGGTGAGGACGACGGTGACCCTGACCCGACCGAAGAACCGAAAACAAGAATTGTCTTTCTTGAATGGACGCTGGACGGAAAACCAATTAATAACAATGACGAACTGGAGTGGACCGGTGCGGAAATGGCGCTGCAGGTTGCTGCGAAAGATGAGTATGGTAATGATGTCTCTGACATAATTCAGATAACAGAAGCCAACAACCATACAGAAATAAAAGAACCCAATACATATCAATTTACGGCCTCTCCAAAAGACGACCTCTATATCTTTGAGAAAGTGGAAAACGTCTTCACCTTTACGATCACAAAAAAGAAAGCGTTCGTCGTATGGGCAATGAGCAGGGAACCGGTCGCAGGAAATACGTATACCATACCCTATGACGGGATCAACCGTCAGAACAATGTGACATATACTGTAAGCTATACGGCTACTGGTGAGGCCGGAGTCCCGGGTCATATGAATTTAACTTTTAGTTCTGATCCTGATCCGACGAAAAAGCCTATACTAGATGCCGGAACCTATATTTATACTCTTGCACTGCCCGAGTCCGCTAGAGACCATTTTGTTCTTGTTAAAAATGAAAACGGTTCGCCTTCTGCTATTGAAATTGAAAGCGATTCGTTAACGGTTATTATTAAGCCGGCGCCCCTGACCGTCACCACCGGTTCCGGTACGAAAGAATACGACGGCGGGGCGATCACAAACAGCACAGTTTCTCTCGAAGGACTGGTGAATAATGAGAACGCTGCTGTAACAGCAACCGGTTCCCAGACCGAGGTCGGCAGTTCTCCCAACACATACGCCATTGATTGGGGTGATACAAAAAGCACGAATTACACGCTTACGGAAAACCTCGGCAGCCTTGAGGTCACGAAAATCAGCTCTGAAGTAACGCTGACGGCCCCGTCCGACTCGAAGATCTACGACGGCAAGCCGCTGATCTGCGACGGCACAGGTGAGAAAAAGTTCACGGTCGCAGGTCTCCCGGAAGGCTATACCGCCGAAGCAACAGTCACGGGTTCTCAGACCAACGCAGGCTCTTCCGCCAACGCTCTGGACGGCGTCATCATCCGGAACGCTTCCGGCGAAGACAAAACGGACTGCTTTGCCAACATCGTACTGGTTGACGGCCTGCTGACGGTCGACCGCGCAAAAGCATCGATCACGGTTGACAGCGCGTCCAAGGTACAGGGTGAAAACGATCCGGTCTTTACCGGTAAAGTCGAAGGCCTGATCGCGGACGGCGACCTGGGCACAGTCGAATACATCCGCAAGGGAAATGATTCGGAGCCCGGCACCTACACGGGCGTCCTCACAGCGCAGTTCACAGAAAACGCCAACTACGATGTGACCATACACAACGGCAGCTTCACCATCGAACCAAAGAAGGCCGTACTGACATTTGACCTGGCCGGCGGTACGCTGGACGGCAAGACCGGTACGGTATCTCTCGAAGCAGAAGTCGGCAAAACGATCACACTGCCTGCGGCTCCCACAAAGGCAGGATATACGTTCCAATACTGGAAAGGTTCCGAATATAAAGCCGGCGCCGAATATACCGTGGACGGCGATCACACGTTTACGGCTGTATGGGCGGATAAAAACAAGGTGGAAGGGGCAAAGACCGGTGACAGCAGTCCTGTTGTCATCTGGACCGTATTGCTGGCCGCAGCGGCCGTATGCCTTCTGGCCGTGCTGCTGATAAGAAAACGCTATATAAATTAAACAGCAGAAGATGAAAATCAGAAAAACGAGTATATACCGGATCCTTCTTCAGACAGCACGGTGAAGACGGGGAGCACGAAGAACATAAGGGCAGCGAATGCGGCCGGCCGCTCTGCTCCGGCAACCGGAGACGGATCGAATGCTGCATTGCGGCTTGTTCTGCTGATGACTTCCGCAGCCGGATGTGTCATATTGCGTATTTCCAAAAAAAGATACGGCATGCGCCAGGCTGCGTACAGCAAAGCATTAAATCCGAACGGCTCAGAAAACCGGCCGGAAAGAACAAAAAGGTTAATCCGGACATAAGCATCATACAAACCTTCCGGGTGCTAAATTTGCACCCTTGACCCTTGCATTTGAAACATGTGCATAGTATACTGTTCTCGTAAAAGAAACCCTGTACCAGCCGCATTTTGCGCTGAGATAAAAAAGACTCCGGGATGAAACGGAGCAGAGCAACGAAAGGAGACGATTTATCATGAACTTTTTTGATCTTACCGGAAAGAACGCTATCATCTTTGGCGGAGCTGGCGGACTTGGAAAACTTATCGCCCGTGAATATGCACTTGCCGGCGCTAAAGTAGCCATCGCTTCCAGAAGCGAAGAGAAGCTTGCCGCTGCATGCGAAGACCTTAAGGCAGAAACCGGCCTTGAGTTCAAATACTATGTATGTGATGCTACAGATGAAGCTGCTGTTGAAGCTGCTGCTAAGAAAGCAAACGAGGAAATGGGACCTGTTACGATCCTTGTTAACAGCCAGGGCATTAACAAGAAAGTTCCGGTTTTTGATTTCCCGATCGAAGACTTCAACAATGTTATGAATGCAAACGTTACATCGATCCTTATCACCGCAAAGCACTTTGCTCCTTATATGAAGGAAGTCGGATACGGAAAGATCATCAACGTTTCTTCAGTTCGCGGAAAGATCGCCACAAAGGGACCCGGAAATGCAGCTTACTGCTCCTCCAAGGGTGCAGAAGATATGCTTACAAAAGTCCTTGCAGCTGAGCTTGGACCGTTTGGAATCACCGTTAACGCATTCGGACCGAACATCATGAAAACACCGATGATGAACAAGATCTTTGAGATGCGTGCGAACGAAGCCGGCGTTACCGTTGAGAAGTACCTTGAGATCCAGGGTGCAAACCTTCCGATGCGCCGCATGTCCGACCCGATCGATTGCGTAGGAACAGCGCTCTTCCTTGCAGCACCGGCTTCAGACTTCCTTACCGGAAACATTCTTTATCCGGACGGCGGACTTACCGCAATCGGCTGATAAACCGAATGGTCGAATGTGCGATGCTGCACCGTATGCAGTATGCATTGCAAAACAAAGAGAGAATAATTATTTAAGGAGATCTTAGAAAAATGGCTAAACCGCTTATCATCTCTGCATGCCTTTGCGGAGCAGGAACCAAGAAAGAGCAGGCCCCCACTGTACCGTATACCCCGGAAGAGATTTCGGATCAGGCTATCGCGTGTGCAAAAGCCGGCGCTGCTATCGTTCATGTACATGTACGTGAAGATAAAGAAGTAAACGGAAAGATGGAGATCGGATACAAGTCCATGAGCCTCGAGAAGTTCTCTGAGACCACAGAGCTTATCCGTAAAAAGAGCAAGGAGCAGGGCGTTGATGTCTGCATCAACCTTACCACCTCCGGCGGAGAGTATGAAGACTACAAACGTCTTCAGCATCTCGGAAAACTCCTTCCCGAAATGTGCTCTTTTGACCCGAACACACTGAACTGGGCAAACAGCTACATCTTCGAGAACTCACCCCGTTTCCTGAACCAGCTTGCTCAGGAAGTTGTTAAATACAACATCAAACCGGAATTCGAAGTATTTGATACCGGTCATATCGACAGCGTAATGTACTATGTAAACAAGTGGGGAATCCCGCAGCCTCCGCACATCCAGTTCATCATGGGCGTCGGCGGCTCCATGCCCGGCACAGCACTTAACCTTGCATTCATGGTAAGCAAGCTTCCGAAGGGTGCTACATGGTCTGTATCCGGTATCGGCAAGTGCCATATGGATATGATGCTTGCAGGTCTTTCCATGGGATGCGACGGACTTCGTGTCGGTCTTGAAGATAACATCATTTACTCCCGCGGAGCAGATGGATCAAAAGTTATCGCAACAAACGTTATGCTTGTTGAGCGGGCTGTTGAGCTTGCCAAGATCGCAGGACGTGAGATCGCGACTCCGGAACAGGCTCGTGAACTGCTCGGAATGACCAAGAAAGTAGACTAATCTTATTTAACATCAAACACACGGGCGCAAGACATCTTTATAAAATAAGGATTCCTGCGCCCATTTTCTTATCTTTAATTCCTTTTCGCCTTTGAAAGGGGTGTGAAAGCGTGAAAAAAGAAATTATTGCGATGCTGCTTGCCGGCGGGCAGGGCAGCAGACTGGGAGTACTTACTGACAATGCGGCTAAACCGGCAGTATCGTTCGGCGCGAAATACCGGATCATCGATTTTCCGCTGAGCAACTGCACGAATTCGGGGATCGATACGGTCGGCGTACTCACGCAGTACCAGCCGCTGATCCTCAACACACATATCGGTATAGGAATGCCCTGGGACCTCGATATGAATGACGGAGGCGTGACCGTACTTCCGCCCTATGAAAGCGTGGGCAGTTCCGAGTGGTATACCGGGACCGCAAACGCGATCTATCAGAACTTCAATTACATAGAGCATTATGATCCGGAATATGTCCTGATCCTTTCCGGAGATCACATATATAAAATGGATTACCAGCAGATGCTGGATTTTCATAAAGAAAAGAACGCGGATATCACCGTAGCCTGCATTTCGGTTCCTCTGGAAGAAGCGAGCAGGTTCGGAATCATGATTACCGATGAGACCGATAAAATCACGGATTTTGAAGAAAAACCGGCCAAGCCCAGAAGTACACTGGCTTCCATGGGCATTTATATCTTCCGCTGGGATGTCTTAAAATCCACGCTGGAAGCTCTCAAGACCCAGCCGAACCTGGATTTCGGAAAGCATGTGCTTCCCTACGCTAAAGAACATGACAGAAATCTTTACGCGTATGAATTCAGCGGATACTGGAAAGATGTCGGAACGCTTCAGTCCTACTGGGAAGCCAATATGGGTCTGGTGGATATCGTTCCGGAATTCAACCTGTATGAAGAATTCTGGCCGATCTATACGAACAATGACCTGATCAGCCCGCAGTATATTTCCAAGGAAGCGGAAGTGAACCGGACGATCATCGGAGACGGCGCGGAGATCTACGGGAAAGTTCATAACTCCGTAATATCAAACCATGTCAGGATCGGAAAGAACAGTTATATCCATGATTCGATCATTATGAGAAATGCCGTGATCGGAGATAACTGCTACCTTGAAAAAACAATAGTTGCAGATAATGTAAAAATCGGTAATAATGTAAAAATCGGAGTCGGTCCGGAAGTGCCGAACGTATTCAAGCCGGACATCTATGCCAACGGGATCGCCGTGCTCGGCGAGGGAAGTATCGTTCCGGATAATGTATCCATCGGCAAGAATACGGCGATTTCCGGAAAAACCGAGGAAGCGGATTACAAAGACAACTGCCTTGCGTCCGGCGAGGTCCTGATCAAGGAGGGTGATTGAATATGAAAGCTCTGGGGATCATACTTGCCGGCGGTAATAATATGAGAATGGGTGCTTTGGCAAAAACCCGTGCCATAGCGGCCATTCCCGTAGCCGGAACATACCGATGCATTGATTTTGCACTGAGCAACATGACGAATTCCGATATCCGTAAGGTCGCCGTCCTGACCCAGTACAACGCAAAATCACTGGATGACCATCTCCGGTCCTCCAAGTGGTGGAACTTCGGCCGAAAAAAAGGCGGGCTCTACGTGTTCTCGCCAACCCTTACTGCCAACAACAGCTGGTGGTACAAAGGTACCGCGGACGCGATGTGGCAGAACATCGACTGGCTGAAGCAGAGCCACGAACCGTATGTGGTCATTGCATCCTGCAATGGCATATACAAACTGAACTTCAATAAAGTCATAGATTATCATATAGAGAAGGATGCCGATATCACGATCGTCTGCAGTGAAATTCAGGAAGATGCAAGACGATACGGCGTCGTCAAATTCGGGGAAGACGGAAGAATTACAGAGCTCCTGGAGAAACCGGTCGTAGCAGAGAGCAACACGGTTTCCTGCGGGATTTATGTAATGCGGAGACGTCTGCTGATCTCTCTGCTGGAGGAAAGTGCCGCAGAGGACAAGTTCGATTTTGTAAATGATATCATCATCCGTTACATGAGGACCAAAAAGATCTATGGCTATATGTTGAACTCTTTCTGGAACGGTATTACCAATATAGAAACATATTATAATACCAACATGGCCTTTCTCCAGCCGGAAATCAGAAAGTTTTTCTTCGAAACAGAGCCTCGTATCTTTACAAGGATCGAGGACAGGCCTCCTGCGAAATACAATCAGAATACTCACGTAAAGAACTCGCTTGTATCCGTTGATTGTATCGTCAACGGGGAGGTCGTTAATTCTCTTCTTTTCAAGGGTGTCTATGTAGGTGAAAATACATCCATCAAAGACTGCATCATTATGAATGATGTATTTATCGGCGATAATGTACACCTCGAAAGATGTATTGTTGAAAGCCACAGCACAATACTGTCCGGGACATCTTATCTTGGAGAAGGAGAGATTCAAATCATTGCTGAGGAAAACAGCAGATATGATGTGTAGTAAAAGGAGGAGCAGCAGAGTATGGAAATCACCGATGTCAGAGTTCGACACGTAAACTCGGAAGGTAAGATGAAGGCATCCGTCTCGATTACGATCGACAACGAATTTGTAGTGCACGATATTAAAGTAATCGACGGAGACCGCGGAATGTTTATCGCAATGCCGAGCAGAAAGTCCGGAGACGGAGAGTATCGCGACATTGCGCATCCGCTGAATTCAGAAACCAGGGCGCACCTGCAGGATCTTATCCTCAATGCTTACGAAAAAAGCCTTGCGGAAGAGTCTGCGGAATCAGAACTGTTCTGAAGACGAAAGGAAAGGCAGATAATGGATTTACTGCCGGAAGAATTCAGTAGACGTATGGCTGCGTTTATGGGAGATGAGTTTCAGAGCTTTGCATACAGCTGCAGCATCGGGGACAGAAAGAACGCACTTCGGGTAACTGAATTAAAGACAACTGCAAAACAGTTTTATGAACAGGCTCCATTCAAAATGGAGCCTGTTCAGTGGGTCAAAAACGGGTTTTTTTACGATTATAAGGATGAAGTAACAACACATCCTTTTTTCAGGGCCGGCCTTTATTATATTACGGAAGCTTCCGCGATGACTCCGGCCGACCGTCTTCCGATCGAACCGGGGGAGCGTGTTCTGGACTTGTGTGCCGCTCCGGGAGGCAAGGCTTTTGCGCTGGCAGGCAAACTCAAAGGGACCGGCCTGCTGGTTGCCAACGAAGTGAATGCTTCAAGGGCAAAAGCGCTGCTGTACAACCTGGAAACGCTCGGTGCCTCCAATATCCTCATTACAAATGAACAGCCTCATAAAATGGCCGGCTCTTTCGAAAACTTCTTTGATAAGATCCTGGTGGATGCACCCTGCTCGGGAGAAGGCATGTTCCGCAGGAACCCGGAAGCTGCAAAGCAGTGGTCTGCAGAAAAGGTTAGAACACTTGCGGGCCTGCAGAAGAGCATTCTGAGCAGTGCAGTCCGCATGCTGAAGCCGGGCGGCCTGCTGATGTATTCCACCTGCACTTTTTCTCCGGAAGAAAATGAACAGAATGCCTCCTGGCTTCTGAACGAACATCCGGAGATGGAGATCATGGAGATCGAGCCTTATGAGGGCTTTGATCACGGACGTGCGGAATGGGCCGATGGAGACGGACGTGTCGTCAAAGCGGTTCGGATCTGGCCGCACAGAATGGATGGTGAAGGACAGTTTATGGCTCTGTTTCAAAAGAACGGCATGCCGGAGACTGCAGCAGCAAAGCCGCCTTCCATGAAAACACGCAAAGCAAAATCCAAAAAAGAACAGACAGGAACCCGGGACCTGACTGCGGACGAAAAGAAGGCTTTTGAGAAATTTGCACAGCATATGACCCTGGACATGAGAGGAAAGAAGATCGAGGTACGCCGGGAAAGCGTATATCTGGTACCGGATGAAATGCCGGATTTCAGGAGCGTCAGGATAATACGGAGAGGCCTGTATCTCGGTGAGTTGCGGAAGAACCGTTTTGAGCCTTCACAGTCGCTTGCCTTTGCACTTTCGGCAAAAACCTTTGATAATATCTGTGAATTAAAAGGAGATTCCGGCGCGGCTGAAAGATATTTCCGGGGAGAAACGATTTCTGACAAAAGTGGGGAAGGATCATCAAAAAACGGGTGGATCCTGATCACTTACGGCGGTTTTTCCCTGGGTTTCGGCAAAAAAAACGGAGGTTTGATCAAAAACAAGCTGTTGTATTCGAGAAGAGCTTAAAGAACTATATATTGTGGAAAATATGTCTTTTTTATTGCTTAATCAGGCTCGAATATTTCATTAATATTACAAAAAGTTAAGAAAATGTTTGATTTTCCGTCCGGCTGTGTTATAATACCTATTAGCACGGGGAGCAGAATCGCTTAGTACCAGTTTTTTTAAGATCTGGGGAGGTCTTAAAAGGGGGGTTCAACAGCGAGGTGTTATATGAAAGCCGTAATGGAAAGAAAGCGGCTGGTAGCACTTCTGGCAGTGCTTTTTTTGATGTCAGGAGTTTTTTCGGTCATAGCGGCCGCCAGCCCGGAAGAGCCGGCAAAAACGGAACCGGTGCAAAAAGTATATACAGAGGATAACCTGAAGGTTTCCGAAGCGATCCGCATTGAGTCTGCTATCGTAAAAAGAGCTCTTTTTGAAAAGCAGAGGGATGAAGCGATCAGCGCAAGAGCACAGGAAAATGCGGTTCCTGTTGAAGCGGCAGTAATCACGGAGCCGGATGCAGCTCCTGCCGAACCGGAGTATATCCCGGAGGAGATATACACGGAGCCGGAAGAAGAATACGTGGAAGAACCGGAGTATATCGAGGAATACATTCCGGAGGAAGTGTATTACGAACCGGAATATGTACCGGAAGAAGTCTATAGCGAGCCGGAATACGTGCCGGAAGAAGTCTATACCGAGCCGGAGTACATCCCGGAAGAAGTATATTACGAACCGGAAGAGCCTGTTTATTCAGAGCCTGTTCCGGAACCGCAGCCCGAGCCGGAACCTGTTCCGGAAGCAGCACCGGCGCCCGTTGAGGAGGCGGTTCCCGAATCCAATCTTACGTACCTCGGTAATTTTGCACTTTCGGCTTATTGCCCGTGCACAGCCTGCTGCGGCCCGTATGCCAGCGGACATACCGCCAGCGGAACCTTGGCTACCGAGGGAGTTACCGTTGCAATGGACGGTCTGGAATTCGGAACCAAACTGATGATCAACGGACATATATACACGGTGGAAGACCGCGGAACGCCTTACGGTCTTGTGGATATCTTCTTTGCGGAGCATTCTTCAGCCCGTGCGTTCGGCCTTCAGTACGCGGATGTCTATCTGGTCGAGTAATCTAAATATCGGAAATAAATTCAAATGAAAAAAACGGATCGCTTCGAAATAATCGGAGCGATCCGTTTTATTAAACAATTTCCCGGTCCGGCTGCCCTTTACGGAGACAATAAAATAGGGTAATATAAATCCCATGTGAAAGAAGCGGCTGCGGTTTTCAGCATGGGTGAAGACAGACAGATATTTCAGGGTATAAAAAACAGTCGATAGGGGAATCGAACCCCTGTTTCCGCCGTGAGAGGGCGGCGTCTTAACCGCTTGACCAATCGACCGTGAAAAATATAATACATTAGAAACCTATGCTTGTCAAGCAGGGAAATCAGGTAAAAAGACAAAAAGCATCTGCGGATCCCCGAAGTGATCTGCGGGTACGGAGAGTGCGGAATGGACATACTTGCAGCATTAAATGATCGTCAAAAAGAAGCAGTGACCTGTACGGAGGGCCCGCTGCTGATCCTGGCCGGTGCAGGCTCGGGAAAGACCCGGGTCCTGACGCACAGGATCGCTTATCTTATGCAGGAAAAGGGAGTAGACCCCTATAATATCATGGCGATCACCTTTACGAATAAAGCAGCAGAAGAAATGCGGGAGCGGGTAAACCGGATTGCCGGTTTCGGAGCGGAGGCCGTGTGGGTTTCCACCTTTCATTCCGCCTGCGCGAGAATACTGCGCCGTTTTGCGGACCGGATCGGCTACGGTACGAATTTTTCGATCTATGACACCGACGACTCCCGACAGACCATGAAGAGCGTCCTTACCAGACTGGAAGCGGATCAGAAAAGATTTCCGCCCAAAAAGGTGCTGGCTGTTGTTTCTGCCGCCAAAAACCGAATGATGACGCCGGCCGATCTCAGTGACGAAGCGGTTTCCCGGGATGATGAACTCTATGCCAGCGCCTATAAGATGTATGATGAGGAACTGTTCGGCAACAACTCAATGGACTTTGACGACCTTCTGCTGCGCACGGTCGATCTTTTCCGGAAAGAGCCGGAGATCCTGAACGCCTATCAGGAACGGCTGCGGTACATCTGTATCGATGAATATCAGGATACCAATCTGGTCCAGTTTGAATTTGTGCGGATGCTGGCGTCAAAATACCGCAACCTCTGTGTCGTGGGTGATGACGACCAGTCGATCTATAAGTTCCGCGGAGCGGACATCCGCAATATTCTCGAATTCGAAAAGTATTTCCCGGATGCCCGGGTGGTAAAACTGGAGCAGAATTATCGTTCTTTCGGCAACATCCTGAAAGGGGCAAACAGTGTCATAGCGAACAATGCCGGGCGAAAAGAAAAGCGCCTCTGGACGGAAAGGGAGGACGGAGAACTGCTCCGGCTGAGAAAGTATCAGACAGCGCCGGAAGAGGCGGCTTCGATCGTGCGGGACATCAAAAAAAGGTCGGCTGCCTTCGGGGAGGGTTATTCTTCTTTTGCGGTATTGTATCGTACCAATGCGCAGTCGAGACTGATCGAAGAACAGCTGATCTATGCCAATATCCCTTATCAGATCATCGGAGGGATCAACTTCTATTCCCGTAAAGAGATCAAGGATGTTATGGCATATCTGAAGACCGTGGCGAACGCCAGCGATGACCTTGCGGTCAAGCGGATCATCAATATCCCCAGAAGGGGGATCGGGAACACCACGATCAGCAGGCTGGACGACTATGCCCGCATAAACGGCCTGACTTTTTATGAAGCGCTGACAAAAGCCGGAGAGATCCCCGGCATGGGAAGTGCAGCGAAGAAGATCGACGGTTTTGTGCTCTTCATCCGGCGCCTTCGCGCACTGGAAAGGGAGACCGGAGTGACTGCGCTGATCGAAACGATCCTGAAGGATACCGGTTATGCACAGGCTCTGATCGACGAGGATACGGATGAATCCCGTGACCGGCTGATGAATCTGGACGAACTGATCTCCAAGGCCAGGTCCTATGAAATCGCATCGGAATCCCCGACACTGAACGGCTTTCTGGAAGAGACAGCGCTGGTGGCGGACATCGATTCCATGGACAGCAATGCCGAAAAGGTACTTCTGATGACGATCCACAGCGCCAAGGGACTGGAATTTGAGCATGTCTATCTGGCCGGCATGGAAGACGGGCTGTTCCCGGGCTTCCACACGATCTTTGATGTGGATCCGGAGGAGATGGAAGAGGAGCGGCGGCTCTGTTATGTCGGCATGACCCGGGCGATGAAGACCCTTACGCTGACCATGGCGCGGGAAAGAATGACCCGGGGCGAATACGACGTGCACAAGATTTCACGCTTTGTCGAGGAGATCCCGCCAGCACTTCTGGACGAAGATCCGGAGAGCCGGGCTGTTGCTTATGAGAAAAAAACGAAACCTTCAGAGGACGGTTTTGATATCCCGGTCCGGAAAAAACCGGTACAGATGCCTGCTGCTTTCAAACCGAAAGAGTTCAAGGTGGTCCGTGCGTCTTCCCTGGATTATACGGTCGGGGACCGTGTGACGCACCGGAAGTTCGGCGAGGGAACCGTCACGGATATCAAAGATGGAACAAAAGATTATGAAGTAACGGTGGACTTTGACCGGGCAGGAACCAAACGGCTGTTTGCCTCCTTTGCAAAGCTGGAAAAGATTTGATCGATAAAAAGCGTATTTCAATATAGATCGATACGGAGATTTCAGATGATGATAAAATACACAGACGAATGTCAGAAAGCGCTGGAGATCGCCGGCGCATATGCGCTGGAACGAAACGCTTCCTATACCGGTTCGGACCATATCCTGATGGGGCTTTTGCTGGAAACGGACGGGACCGCAGGCTGTATCCTGCGGGAATTCGGGATCACACAGGTGCAGATGGACGATCTGATCGAGCGGTATGTTGCACCTGAAATGACCCTTCCGGCAGGCAGACGAAGAAAAAGGAAGAATCCGGAGCTTTCTCCCAGGGCGCGGATCCTGCTGGAGCAGGCTGCGGTAGAAGCTTCCCGGTTTGAAGAAGAAAAAGTCGGGACCGAGCACGTCCTGATGGCCATGATCCAGGACCCGAACAGTTCGGCAGCCAGGCTTCTGTTTTCGTCCGGCGCGGACGTGCAGGGGATCTATGCCGCGATCTGGGAAGCAGCCGGGTCCGATCCCGAAGGAGCATTGGAGTATTTAAGCGAACAGCAATCCATGGAAGCGGCACCGACCGATACCCCGACTCTGGACAAGTTCAGCCGTGACCTGACCCTGCTGGCCGCAGACGGAAAGATCGACCCGGTCGTCGGCAGAGAAGAAGAGATCGGCAGGCTGATCCAGATCCTGAGCCGAAGGACAAAAAACAATCCCTGCCTGATCGGTGAGCCGGGCGTCGGCAAGACTGCGATCGTGGAAGGCCTTGCCATGCGGATCATATCGGACCTGGTACCGGAATCGGTCCTTCATAAAAGACTTGTCATGCTGGACATGGCTTCGATCGTTGCGGGGACCAAATACCGCGGGGAGTTTGAGCAGCGGATCCGCACGATCATCGATGAAGTGGCTTTATCCGGGAATGTGATCCTTTTTATGGACGAGATGCATACCATGATCGGCGCAGGCGGTGCGGAAGGGACACTGGATGCGTCCAATATCCTGAAACCGGCCCTGTCCCGCGGCGAGATCCAGATGATCGGCGCCACGACGATGGGCGAATACAAAAAGCATGTCGAAAAAGACGCGGCGCTGGAACGAAGGTTTCAGCCGGTCCAGGTAGAAGAACCGACAAGGGATCAGTGCGTGGCGATCCTCAAGGGCCTGCGGCCGTATTATGAAAAGCATCATAACGTAAAGATCACCGACGACGCCCTGACGGCAGCGGTCGATATGAGCGCCCGGTATGTAAACGATCGTTTTCTGCCGGACAAAGCTCTTGACGTACTCGATGAAGCCGCAGCAGGCGTTCATCTGAAAGATTTTGCGAAGAGCGACACGCTTGCGGAAAACGAAAAGAAGCTTCGGGAGCTTGCAGCCGAAAGAGATAAGGCCCTGAAGAGAGGAAGATATGAAGAGGCTTCGGAACTGACCGAAGAGATCCGCAGGGTTTCGGGACGGTCCGAACGCATCCGCAGGAGCATCAACCGGACCGCGCCAGACCAGAAGGATATCGTCACGGCAGAAGAAATCGCGGCGACAGTCTCTTCCATGACAAAGATCCCGGTTGCCCGGGTCAGGGAGAGTGAGTCAAAACGTCTCGCGAAACTGGAAAAGGTTCTTCATAAGAGGGTGATCGGTCAGGAAGAAGCGGTCAGCGCGGTCGCGAAAGCGATCCGCAGGGGCCGTGTCGGACTGAAGGATCCGAACCGGCCGACTGGCGTATTCCTGTTTCTCGGACCGACCGGCGTCGGCAAGACCGAGCTTTCCAAGGCCGTTGCGGAAGCAGTCTACGGCAGTGAAGAGGATATTATCCGCGTGGATATGTCGGAATATATGGAAAAACACAGCGTATCCCGGATCATCGGCTCTCCGCCCGGATATGTCGGATATGAAGAGGGCGGCCAGCTTTCCGAAAAAGTACGAAGAAAGCCGTATTCGGTCATTCTTTTCGATGAGATTGAAAAAGCCCATCCGGATGTCTTCAACATCCTGCTCCAGATGATGGATGAGGGCCGCATAACCGACGGCCAGGGCCGTACCGTGGATTTCAAGAATACCTGCATCATCATGACGTCCAATGCGGGGGCACAGTCCATTATCGAACCCAAACGACTCGGCTTTATGAGCGGGGAAGATGAGAAGCGGGATTATGAACACATGAAGGGTCTGGTCCTGGAAGAGGTGCGCCGGATCTTTAAGCCGGAGTTTCTGAACCGTCTGGACGAGATCATCGTATTCCACTTCCCTTACGAAAGAGGACCTCGCCGATATCCTTTCGATCCAGCTGCGTGCGCTCACGAAGCGGTGCCGGGAGAACATGGAGATCGAACTGAAGTTCCGTGATTCGGCCCGGAAAGCGCTGATCGCAAAGAGTTTTGATCCGAAGTACGGGGCGAGACCGCTGAAGAGAACGATCCAGTCCCTGATCGAGGATCCTCTGGCGGAAAAGATCCTTTCCGGTGAGATCGCCCGGGGTGATGTGGTAAGCATCGGCTTTACAGGGGGAAAATATACCTTTAATGTGGGGACAAAGTGATTCATGGCCACGATATAAAGAACCGGCAGAATGAAATCTGAATCCGGCCGAAATCGCATATTTTGTGCCGGATCCGTACAGCATTTTTTCCAAAACCACAATATACTGTAAAAACATCTGAAAATAAGGCATTTTTTGATACAAAAACGCCTTATTTTTTTTGTCGAAAACCCTTGCAAATGTGGTGCCTCCGGGTTAAAATGTGATGGAAAGTGGTAAAAAGTGGAGGATTGTGGAGGAATCTTTCTCCGACCGGATCTGAAAAGACCGGTTTTATTGTCAGAGGCAACCATGTTCAGGGGTGAATACAACCATACAATCGATGATAAGGGACGTCTTATTATCCCATCCAGGTTCAGATACGAATTAGGGGAGTCTTTCGTACTGACAAGGGGTCTGGATGGCTGTATTTGTATTTACCCCCAGAACGAATGGGATCTTCTCGAAGCCAAGCTTCGGGAGCTGCCTTTGACCAACAGAAATTCACGACTCGTCACCCGGTTTCTTGTAGGCGGGGCAGTCAGCTGCGAGCTGGATAAGCAGGGGAGAATTCTTATTCCTGCGCCGCTGCGTGAACATGCCGGCCTCTCCAAAGACGTGGTCCTCGTGGGAACACTCGAGAGAATAGAGATCTGGGATAAGGCAAGATGGAACGAGACGTGCAGTTTTGATGACGTTGAAGCCATTGCAGAGAGCATCAGCGACTGCGGCATCATGATCTGAGCGCATGGAATTCGAACACATATCCGTTTTGCAGGATGAGACCATCGAAGCCCTTCGGGTAAACAGTAAGGGGGTTTACGCGGACGGCACCTTAGGCGGCGGCGGACATTCCTACCGTATCTGCAGCTTATTAGGGGAGGGCGGCAGACTTTACGGGTTCGACGTTGACCCGGACGCGATCGCTGCGGCGTCTGAAAAACTGAAGGAATTCGGTGATCGTGCAACGATCATTCGCAGCAACTTTCAATATATGGTTGATGAGCTTGTCAAAAGGGGAGAGACAGGCACGGACGGAATTATTCTGGATCTCGGAGTTTCGTCTCATCAACTGGATGATCCGGCGAGAGGATTTACCTATCGCGCTGATGCGCCGCTTGACATGCGGATGAGCAGGGACGGCGGTTACAGCGCAGCCGATGCGGTGAACACCTTGAGCGAGGACGAGCTGGTCAGGATCATCCGGGACTATGGAGAAGAAAGATACGCCGGAAGGATCGCAAGAAGGATCTGTCAGGAGAGACAGATAAAGCCGATCCGGACTACAGGAGAACTTGCCGGCGCGGTCAGAGCCGCGATCCCGGCAAAAGCCCGTCAGGCAGCCGGGCATCCCGCGAAGAGAACATTCCAGGCCATCCGGATACATGTGAACGATGAACTGGGAGTGCTGGAAAGATCTCTGGACGGAATGATCGATTTTCTGAATGACGGAGGGCGTATCTGCGTTATCACGTTTCATTCGCTGGAAGACCGTATCGTAAAGAACATTTTCCGGAAGAATGAAAAACCCTGTACTTGTCCGCCGGATTTCCCGGTGTGTGTATGCGGGAAGAAGAGTAAAGGCAAGGTGATAACGGGCAAACCGATCGTACCGGGTGAGAATGAGATCCGTGAGAACAACCGGGCTCACAGCGCTAAACTCCGGGTATTCGAACGCCGACTGACATAAGCGCAGATCGAACTTCGAGGACGCGGTTTTCGGCAGGAGCTGCAGGAAACAAAGCGGCGGATCCGTTGACAGAAGAAACTGCAGAAGCAGGAGAGAAAAATGTCAGAGACAACAGCGATTAGAAGAAGGGTAAATTCATATTCGGGCGCGAACAGGCGCATGGCTGCTTATGAAGACGGAAGTGCGGTCCGCAGGATAGAAGGGATCGCAGCAGACATTCCGGCTAAGCCGAAACAGAGAAAAAGAACGGTTTCCGCCGCAGAGCAGGCGATCTCCGTAAACAGATTCGTGGTTGCGTTTCTGGCAGTTTGCTGTATACTTACAACATGTCTTTGCGTAGGCTTCCTGCAGGAGAGGGCTCATCTGACCTCCTTAACGGAAGAGATCGGGATCCTCGAATCACAGTATACCAGTATTAAGGCGGATAATGACGCAAAGTACAATCAGATCATGAGCACCTTTACGCTCGAGACGGTAAAGGACGAAGCGCTCAATCGTCTCGGAATGCATTACGCGGAAGCAGACCAGGTACAGTATTATCACCTGGTTCAGGACAGCTACGTAAGGCAGTATCAAGAGGTAACACAGGCAGATTAGGTGTGCCGTGGATAACAAAAAACAAAGAAAGCGACCTGGTTGGATCTCTCCAATCAGAATAAATACAAAATTCAGACGGAAGCTGGTAGCGCTGTTTTTTGCGGCAATACTGGCTTTAGTTGCATTAACTGTACGGATTACCGTCATCAGTGCAACAAAGGGCGAAGAATATAAAAGAATCGTTCTTTCGAATATCCAGCAGCAGTACGAAAGCCGCGTGATCCCCTTCAAACGCGGGGATATCACCGACCGGAACGGAACACTGCTGGCGGTCAGTGAACGGGTGTACAACCTTGTGCTGGACTGCTCGGTCGTCAATCATGAGACGGAAGATGACGAAGGCAATAAGGAAATGCCTTACCGGGATCCCACCCTGAAGGCGCTCGAGCTGATGTTCGGCGTCCGAAGGGACGAGGTGCTGAAGATCCTGGAAGCGGAAGAAACAGCGAACAGCCAGTACCAGATCATCCGGCAGAACATCACCATGGAGCAGAAGGCCGAGTGGGAGGCCTACTGCGACCTGAAAAACGAACAGCTGACCAAAGAAGAACTTACCGAAAGAAGCTGCATCAACGGTATCTGGTTTGAAGAGTCCTATAAGCGCGTTTATCCGCAGAACTCTCTGGCATGCGATACGATCGGCTTCACCTATACGCTCAACGATGCGACGTGGGGCATCGAAGGATACTATAACGATACGCTGAACGGGACCAACGGACGGAAATTCGGATATTTTAATTCCGATGCCGACGTGGAACAGACCATTATCGAGCCGACCAACGGCCATAATGTCGTTTCGACGCTGGATCTGAACATTCAGGAGATCGTACGGAATGCCATTCTCGATTATGAGATGGTCTACAGCGATCCTCCCTATGACAATATCGGCGCAAAGAATGTCGCGGTCCTTGTCATGGATCCGAATACCGGCGAGATCTACGCCATGGATACTTCGAACTGGTATGATCTGAACGATCCGAGGGATCTGAATAAGATCCTTCCGGCGGCCCAGACCCGGAACCTGACCGAGGAGGAGAAGATCAAAAAACTGAATGAGATCTGGCGGAACTTCTGCGTTTCGGATGCCTATGAACCCGGATCCGTTGCGAAGCCGCTGACTGTTGCGGCGGCCCTGGAGACCTCCTCGATCAAAGATACCGACAATTTCTACTGCAACGGGTATGAGATTGTCAACGGTCTGGAGATCCATTGTTCGGTCTACCCGAAATCGCACGGGAGAAGCAATGTATACTGGGCGATCGCGAATTCCTGTAATGACTGTATGATGCAGATCGCAAGGAAAGCCGGCGCGGAGAGCCTGCTGAGATATCTTTCGTATTTTGACTTCGGTTCACTGACGGGCATCGACCTCCCGGGTGAAAATGCCGGGATCATTTATTCGCTGGAAAGCATGGGCGAGCTGGAACTGTGCACCTCATCCTTCGGACAGGGATATACCTGCACGATGGTCCAGGAAGCTGCGGCGATGGCTTCGATCGTCAACGGCGGATACTATGTGAAACCGCACGTTGTCAGCGCGGTAACGGATGAGAACGGAAATATCATCGAACGGTTTGACCCGATTGTCGAAAGACAGACGATCTCCCGGAAGACCAGCGACATCATCAAGACCGCCATGGGCCTGTCCGTCACCGGCGGTACCAGTATGGACAGTAAAGTAAACGGCTATTCCATGGGCGGCAAGACCGGTACGGCCGAAAAACTGCCGCGTGGTACGGGCGACTACCTTACGTCCTTTATCGGCTTCGCGCCGTTAGACGAACCGGAAGTACTGGTCTATGTGATCGTGGACGAGCCAAACATCAGCGAGCAGGATACTTCGCTCCTTGCGCAGGAGATCGCACACAATGTATTATCCGAAGTGCTGCCGTATCTCGGCGTTTTTCCGGATGAACCGGTCAGCACGGACGGAGAATAAGATACAAATCATCGGATCATCGTCCGATTGAAACAACGGAAGGAACTGGATTATATGGCAGATATCGTAATACCGCTTTTTATATCATTTGCAGTCTGTGCGGCGCTGGGGCCGTTTCTGATCCCCTACCTGCACCGGCTGAAATTCGGGAATACCGAACGTGAGGAAGGGGTGCAGTCCCATTTGAAGAAGGCCGGCACGCCCTCCATGGGCGGGGTGATGTTCCTGGCCGGGATCCTGATCAGCGGACTGATCTTCCTTCATAAATACCCGATGATCGGTCCGGTGCTCGTGCTGACGTTCGGGTTCGCGGCAGTCGGATTCATAGATGATTACCGCAAAGTCGTCAAAAAAAGCAGCGACGGCCTGATCGCCTGGCAGAAGCTTCTGCTGGAGTTTACTGTCGCGACGGTTTTCCTGATCATCATGCTCAAGGGCGTGAAGGTGGATCTGACGATCCGGCTTCCCTTTACTTCAGGAAAAATGGCGGATATCGGTTTTCTGGCGATCCCGTTCTTTTACATCGTAGTACTGGCAGTGGTAAACGGGGTGAACTTTACGGACGGCCTGGACGGGCTGGCTTCGAGCGTAACGTCTGTTGTCGCGGCTTTCTTCATCGCTTCGTCGGCTGCGGTAAAAGCGGGCCTGGGTCCGGCCGCTGCTGCGGTGCTGGGCGGCCTTCTGGCTTTCCTGCTTTATAACAGCTATCCGGCAAAGATCTTCATGGGGGATACCGGATCACTGGCGCTGGGCGGTTTTGTGGCAGCCTGTGCGTTTTTGCTGCACACGCCCCTTTATATACTGATCTTCGGCCTGATCTACGCGATCGAACTTTTGTCGGTAGCGATCCAGGTTTCGTATTTCAAGCTTACTCACGGCAAACGGGTCTTTAAAATGGCACCGATCCATCACCATTTTGAATTGTGCGGATGGTCCGAGACCCGCGTCGTAGCCGTATTTACTATTGTGACCATATTGCTTTGCGTTTTGGCTTTTTTAGGAATCTGAGGGACTGAAAATGGAGATTAAAAAAGGCATCTATCTGGTGTTCGGGGCAGGAAAGAGCGGCGTAGCGGCAGCTGCGCTTTTAAAGGAGCACGGTGCTGACGTTGTGCTTTACGACGGCAACGCCGGCCTTGACATTGCCGCTGTATCGGCAAAACTGGCGGACAGGACCGCCCGATCCGAAGAGATCCGGGTGATCGCGGGAGAGCTTCCGGATGCTGTAAAAAAAGAAATCGTATGCGCGGTCTTAAGCCCCGGCATCCCTACGGATCTGCCGCTGGTGGAAGAACTCAGGTCGAACGGTGCGGAGATCTCAGGAGAAGTTGAGATCGCATACAGGCTCGGCAGGGGCAAAGTATACGCAGTGACGGGAACCAACGGAAAAACGACGACAACGACGCTCCTGGGCGAACTGATGAAAGCGGTTCATGAGAAGGTCGACGTTGTCGGAAATATTGGGGATCCTTATGCGGATATTGCGGATAAGCAGACCGATGAGACCGTTACGGTGATCGAGATGTCCAGCTTCCAGCTGGAGACCATCGAAGAATTTCATCCGCAGGCAGCGGTGATCACCAATATCACCGAAGACCATATGAATCGCCATCATACGATGGAGAATTATATCCGGTGCAAAAAGAATATTGTAAAGAACCAGACGGAAAACGACTGCTGTATCCTCAACTATGAAGATGAGGTGTTAAGAGACTTTGCAAAAGACGTGCCGTCGGAAGTCGTCTTTTTCTCTTCGGTGCGCGAACTGGAAAAAGGACTGTATCTGAAGGACGGAAGCATCGTATTTAATGACGGGGCTGATATCCGTGAGATCGTGAAGACCGAAGACCTGCAGATCGTCGGCCTGCACAATTACGAAAATGCCATGGCTGCCGCAGCTGCAGCTCTTTACGACGGAATGGAGGTTTCCGATATCCGCAGAGTATTGCAGGAGTTCAAGGGCGTAGAGCACAGGATCGAGTACGTCGGGGAGTTTGACGGGGTCCGGTATTATAATGATTCCAAAGGAACGAACCCCGCAGCTGCGATCCACGGGATCGCTGCCATGAAGGGCCCGACGCTGCTGATCGCCGGCGGATATGACAAGCAGTCTTCCTATGAAGAGTGGATCGATACTTTCGGCGATAAGGTTTACCGGCTGGTCCTGATCGGACAGACGAAGGAAAAGATCGCCGAGGCGGCAGGCCGCTGCGGTTTCCCGGCAGAGCGGGTCGTGATGTGCGAAGACCTGAAGGAAGCGGTTGAGTACTGCAAAAAGAATGCCGGAGCCGGCAGCGAAGTACTGCTTTCACCGGCATGCGCCAGCTGGGACCAGTTTGACAGCTACGAGCAGAGAGGGGATCTTTTTAAAGAGTACGTCAGGGAAAAATAAAGGAAGAAAATGCCAGAAGATAAGAAAAAAAGGTCAATCGGTGTAAAAGCTGTGGTCGGGCTGATTTGTCTGGCCGTTGCTGCCGCAGGGCTTTTTTTCTTTTTCAGTACATTCCAGCTGAAGCAGATCCTTGTTTCAGGCAGCACACGCTACACCGATGAGGAGATCAGGGATCTGTGTATCTACGGGCCTCTGTCCTACAATACGGTGCTGCTCACACGTCTTCAGAAACAGGTCGATCTGCGGGATGTGGCGTTTCTGGATCACGCAGACATTGTCTATGTGGACAAGAACACCGTAAGGATCGAAGTCACGGAGACCCCGCTGGCCGGCATTTTTGAGATCAATGATTATTACTATTATTTCGACCGGACCGGAAGGGTCACGGAGGTGCTTTCTGCACCGGATGAGATCATCGCTGAGCGGGTTCCCTATATTTACGGGCTGGGCGCTTCGAACATCGGGCTGGAGCACGTTATTGAGTTTGAATACCCGGAAGCGCTGAATACGATCGTGGCGATCAAAAACGCTATTGACCGATACGCTATCTGCCCGGACAGCGTGACCTTCGATGAGGAGCGGAATATAACCCTTCAGTATGATCAGATCACGGTCCTTCTCGGGCAGGACAAGCTGCTGGAAGAAAAAATCTCCAGGGCTTCGGCGATCATGCCCGGACTGGAAGGACGGACCGGTACACTGCATCTGGAGACCTTTTCGCAGGATACGGAGAATATCGTGTTTGAAGGCACAGCGAACGCAGGAGCCTGGATCAATACTCCGGATGGAGAAGGAACCGATGAAGAAGGATCAGCTGAAACAGGGGACGAGCCCGAAAACGCGGAGGAAGGCGGAAGCGATTCCGAAGAGTGAATTCTGAGTGTGATCCGCTTCCGGAACTGAAATCGATGAACGAACATACGATCCGGCCAATTGCATATATCCGTACGGATTTTAAAGAAAAGTTCGGGATCCCGAGGCAGAGCTCGCTGGTACTCGATCTTTTTGGAACGATCGTTTTTGAAGAGCCTTATGCCGACCCGGCAGCGATCCGGGGCATTGAAGAATACTCGCATCTCTGGATCATCTGGGGATTTTCCGAAAACTTCGATAAAGAGGGCACCTGTCCGGATCCGGGAAAATCTGCCAATGCAAAAACAAAACCGGCTCCTGTCCTGACCGTCTGTCCGCCGAGACTCGGCGGCAGGGAGAAAAGAGGCGTTTTTGCAACAAGGTCGCCCTTCCGGCCGAACGGCCTCGGCCTGTCGTGCGTAAAGCTGGAGCAGGTGATCGCTGACGGAAGCCGGATAAAGGGGCTTTTGGTTTCCGGTGTGGATATGCTGGACGGAACGCCGGTCTATGATATCAAGCCGTATATCCCTTATGCGGATTCTTTTCCGGAAGCGGAAGGCGGGTTCGGCCAGAAGCAGGCCGATTTTAAGGTAAAGGTGGAGTTCCCGCAGGAGCTGCTTCAAAAACTCCCGGAGGAGAAAAGGACGGCGGCCCTTCATGTGCTGGAACAGGATCCGAGAGCGGCTTACAATAAAAATCCGGGATATGTTTACGGCCTGAGTTTTGCCGGTTATGATATCCGGTTCACGGCAGAAGAGGACCGGATCACGGTTCGGGATGTGCTGGACCAGACAGCGGAAGGCTTTGAGAATGTAAAGTGACCCGGGATCAGAACTGCTACTATAGTGTTTGACATGGATTCCGGATTAGCATATAATCATCAAGGTGTCCCGAAAACGGACGCATGAATATCTATCGGGGTGTGGCTCAGTTTGGCTAGAGCGCCTGGTTTGGGACCAGGAGGCCGCAGGTTCGAATCCTGTCACCCCGACTTCCACGAAAGCAGTGAGCAGTGCATTGGCACGAAATAAAAGGAACGAAGACAAGTTTACTTGGATTCGTTCCTTTTGTTTTGGGGCAATATAGGGCGAACGCCCGTGACCGAGCGGCTTTGCCGCGAGGTTGGCACTGCTCATTTGTTTATTTTCATATATGCCTGTATTTACAGTTCTTTTTCAGATAATACACTGCGCACACGATCAGAACAGCCAGGCTGATCCACTGCGATGTTGAAAACACCCAGAGCTTTCCCCTTGCCGCGTCTCCTCTGAAGAATTCCAGAACAAAGCGAAAGACAGCATAAAGGACCAGATAAACACAAAACGGATCGAAGCGAACAGGATGGCTTTTCTCTGCGCGCTTCTGCCTTTGCGTAAGAATGATCATCAGCACAAATAAAAACAGGTCAAACAGGCACTCGATCAGCTGCACGGGAACCAGTTTCACCCCATGAGGCGCGATCATGGACCGGTTCATCTCTATACCGAAAGCCGTGTCCGTTTCTGTTCCGTAGCAGCACCCTGTAAGAAAACAGCCGAGACGCCCGAAAGCAGCAAACAATGCCATAGCCGGAAGCACTGCGTCATAATAGTCTTTCAGCTTATCTCCGTAGCTTTTCGCGCACAGGTATGCCCCGAGGATCCCCCCGGCCAGTCCTCCGTAAAAGATCATCCCGCCTGTAATGTAACGGGAAGCAAAAAGCGCAGGATCCCGGGTCAGCAGCGAAAGATCGGAGATCATGCCGGGAAGATTCAGAAGCAGATACAGGACTTTGGCCCCGATCAGGGCACCGACCATTCCCAGCGTATAAACATAAATGCTGTCCTCTTTTTTCTTCCTTTGCTGTTTGCCTTCTATAATGACAAACAGCAGTCCGGCAAGAAATCCCAGTACAGCCATCAGCCCGTAAGACGATATTGTTTTTCCGAAAACAGTAATTGCTGGAGCCATATCAAAAAGCGGAGCGGCACATGCCGCCCCGCCATCCGTTTTCCATTGTTTTTATGAAGCAAAGCCCAGAACAGCGGCCGCTCCTACACAGGCCACACAGGCAATAAAAGCGATCACGCCGCCGATCAGTGCGATCAGAGAAAGCACAAATCCTGCTGTTCTGATTCCGCCTTCATACCCTTCCTTCTTGGAGCCTGATGCAAGAATCAGACCGATGATTCCGAGAATCATGGAAATAATCGTTGAAAACCCAAAGAACCAGAGAATCACTCCGATAATACCCAGCACCAGGCTGGCTACCGCTTTGCCATATCCAGGTACACTGCTGTTATCACCCATGCCAATCGCCTCCTTTTTCAGTTCATTTAAAATACTGTTTTATGATATCATTCGTCATCTGCGATGTCAATGAAGGGCGAAAGCAGTATGATGGGCTGAATATTGAATATCCATCCAAACCAATTTATAATATCGGTAAAGAGCTGACGAAGAACGTAAACGTATGCAGGTTATACCGGAAAAACAGGGGATGGAAACCTTATTTTTTCGGGTGGTGCATATTTATTGACAAAGGAGTACGGACTATGAATTACGAGATTATTGGAGGAAGTCTTCCGGTTGCGCTTTGCCATCTGGAGGCCGGAGAAGGACTGATCTGTGAAGCAGGCGCCATGAGCTGGATGGATGACGAAATTGAAATGAAGACGGAAGGCGGCGGATTTGGGAAAATGTTCGGCAGAATGTTTTCCGGAGAATCGATGTTCCGCAACCGTTATATTGCGAAAGCATCCGGAGAGATCGCTTTCGCATCCAAATTCCCCGGGGACATTCTTCCGGTGGAACTGCACGGAAACAGTATTATTTTCCAGAAGAAAAGCTTTCTTGTCTCGGACGAGGGTATTGAGACTTCGGTACATTTCCAGAAAAAGCTCGGCGCCGGCTTTTTCGGCGGTGAAGGATTCATTATGGAAAAAGCGGTTGGCGAGGGTGTTGTTCTTCTGGAAGTGGACGGTTCGATCAAGGAGTACTATCTGGAAGCCGGAGACAAAAAGATTATTGATACCGGCCATCTGGTCATGATGGATGAAACCTGTTCGATGGATATTGTATCCGTAAAGGGCGTTAAAAACGTACTCCTTGGAGGAGAAGGCCTGTTTAATACAGTTGTGACAGGACCCGGAAGGATCGTTCTTCAGACGATGCCCATGTCCAAAGTAGCAGAGCTGTTATATGCCATGATGCCGAAGAGCAATTGAGTGTGACGGAAAAAGGCTTTTAATATAAAGGGAACGGCAAAAAGAAGCTCCCGATGATTGTAAGGCGAAGCTGAACCCAAAGAAAGGAACGAAACATGAATTCTAAGTATTCTCATGTATTCACCCCTATCCGCGTCCGTGGAATAACCTTTAAAAACCGAATCGTTCTGGCACCTCTTTCTCCGAATCTTTGCAGTGAGGAAGGGGATATCACTCCGGAGCTGATCGACTGGATGCGCATGTTCGCGCGCGGCGGAGCCGCTGTGATCTATCACGGAAACGCAACGATCGATATTACCGAAAGCCGGGATGAAGCTTATCAGATCGACATGAATAAAGGCTGTCATATCCGCAATCTTGCAAGATATGCGGATATGGGCAGACAGTATGACTGCCATGCCTCTCTGGAGCTCAACCACAGCGGCGAATCATCCGATGCCGGAATGCTTGGACATGCTCCGTACGGTGCTTCCCCCAATATCTCCTGGAATGAGCAGCAGAGGGCTGCCCTGCTTTCACAGGAGCCGCTCCCGGCAATTGAAATGGATCAGGCGATGATCGATGAGACCGTTACGAAATTCGGTATGGCGGCGCAGCGCATGAAGCGGGCCGGCATGGACATCTGCCTTGTACACGGCGGGCACGGCAACCTGATCAGCCAGTTTGCCAGCAGGCTGTATAATCGGCGGACCGACAAATACGGCGGCTCACTGGAGAACAGGGCACGCTTCGCGATCGAAGTGTGCGACAAGATCCGTGAGCTCTGCGGGGAGCGGTTCGTGATCGAGTTCCGTATTTCCGCGGATGAGATCGCCGAAGAAGGCATGCATTTTGACGAGACGCTTCAGTTCATAGGGCTCATAAAAGACCATATCGATATCCTGCACGTTTCGGCAGGCCTCCGCATGGATTACGGCATGAAGTATCTTCGTAACTGGTGCCAGAATTTCCTGATGCCCAGAGGGTTCAATGTCCATTACGCCGCGGATATCAAAAAGGCTTATCCGGATCTTCTCGTGACAACGGTCGGTTCGATCACCAGCATCGAGATGGCCGAAGAGATCCTGGCAAACGGCTGGGCAGACTTTGTCGCAATGGGCCGTCCGCTGATGGCCGATCCCGATATGCCGAACAAATACGCGCACAACCTTCCGGAAGAACACCGGCCCTGCCTGCGGTGCGACACCTGCACCAAGCATCTTTTCATTCCGAAGCCGATCTGGTGCGCAGTCAATCCCATGTCGGCCATGGTGAACGAACTGCGGGACGGCGTGATCCCGAAAGCGCCTGTCAAGAAAAGAGCTGCTGTCATCGGCGCCGGCCCGGGCGGCGTTCAGGCCATGATGACCCTTGCCGACCGGGGGCATGACGTCACGCTGTATGAAGCGGGTGACACGGTGGGCGGCAGCGTGATAGAAGCAGCCCGTCCTCCCATGAAGATCGACTGTGCGGATTACCTGAAATGGCTGCGCTGTCAGGTCGTCAAATACGAAAAAGCCGGTGTCCGGGTACTGATGCATACAAAAGTGACAAAAGAGATCCTGGATCAGGAAGAATATGACGCCGTGATCATCGCCATCGGTGCCGATCCGCGTTATCCGGATGTGCCCGGCGCCGATAAATATCCCGTGATCTGGGCACCGAAAGGCGAAGAACATCCGGAAAACGTGGGACAGGAAGTCGTGATCATCGGCGCAGGCTCAGTGGGCGTCGAAGCGGCCATTGATCTTAAGGAACTCGGCCGTGATGTCACCATCATTGAAATGAGTGATGAAAAGACAAACTATGACCGCATGCATGCGAGCGCGGGAGCAAACGCCAAAGAACTGATGGCTGTTCTCCGGGAAAAGGAGATCCCGGTCCATTACGAAAACCTTCTGGCAGAGATCGGCGACGGTTTTATTCTCTGCACAAATACCGTTACAAAGGAAACGAAGCGCTACGAGTGCGATACTGTTCTTTCAGCCATGGGTATGATCCCGAGAGTGGATGAAGCGGATTCGCTGCGCCGCAGCGCCCCGGAGACCGATGTTTATGTTATTGGTGACGCGAAGGAGGCCGGAACCATTTCCGAAGCGGTAAACCAGGCGTTCCAGGCGGCTTTGCATATCTGAAGAAGCAGTTCGGCAAATGCGGCCGCATGATCAGGATGAATTGGAATCTCTCCGTCATTATAAATATAACGATGGCAGCCTGTTCGGCGGGAGCGGTTTTTTTCCATATGAGAAAGCACCCCGTCCGGGTTGTGCTGCGGTATTTTACGGTCCTCTCCAATATTTTATGTTCTGCGGCAGCCTTAGCTGTCGCGATCGGAAGACTGTGCGGCAGTGTGCCGGTATTTGTGCTTCTTTTGAAATATGCCGGTACATCTGCTGTTACCGTGACACTGTTCACCGTCCTGATCTTCCTCGGACCAAATCTCGGATACAGATTTCTTCTGACCGGACCGGATCTTTTCCTTCACCTTATCTGCCCGGTCCTTGCGATCGTCTCATTCATCGCCTGGGATGGGCTGAACATGGGATTTCCTGTTGTGTTCTGCGGGGTGCTGCCGGTAGCGGCTTATACGGGTTTATACTTCTATAAGGTCATGATCGCTCCTGCGGAAAAACGATGGGATGATTTTTACGGTTTTAATAAAGACGGAAAATGGCTTCTCAGCGGTGTTGTGATGCTTTTGGGGACATTCCTTATCAGTCTGGCATTATGGCGGCTTTAAATGAAAGGATTCAGGGAATCAATAAGGAAATCAGCAGTACATTTTCTTTTAATGTTTCATTTCAGAAATGGCTGAAAACTCACGCTGGAAAAACCTATAAGGATGCGGTTGCAGCTTATTATGAGATCAAGGAGAAGCGAAAGACCGGAAAAGATCCTGTAGGAAAACAGTTCGAATATAATTCTTATATTCGTGATTTTTTTGCGGACAACCGGGGAAAAACTCTGGCTGACGCTGTCAGGTGCTGGAAGTATAAAAAGAGCCTGAGAGGTCATAACCGGTATGAACGGTCAGATTTGAAGGCTTTGAAGGTGTAGATCAGGATTTGCAGGTATTTGACATGTATGAAATTAAGCTGGATCCTTTTTACGATTTTATAAAACGATATGATTCGGACAGCGAACATCATCTGGTCGGTGAGGTGGACTATTATCTTTTAAGTGATGACAAGCCTTATGAAGGGCTGAAATCCCACAGGGAAGCCTTACTCATTGTTTTCGACCGGCTGGTGCAAAGAAGCATCGAGAATCGGGAAAACGCCAGAAAAATGTTTGGCGACAGAATTGCGGACCAGCTGCACCCATGGGTTTATGATATCGATAAGGCGCAGCCATCTCCGCTGGATCCCGAGGTGTTCTTCTACTGCCCGAATATAGTAAAGATCGATTATTACGGCAACGTCCGGTATGATGCCGAATGGAAACCAAATGATGATAACTGCGGAACTACGGTTCCCTACTGGTATGCGGTAATGGAACCGGTGCACGGCAGAAACAATAAACCGGAGGACTTTAAAAAAGTGAATGAGGCTCTGTTCCCAAACGGCACAGATGCGCTTGACATTTACGAATGGACGACAGACTGGTCGGATTATTTTGACGATGGACATGAATGGTACGGCGCATGCTGCTGGAGCATTTATGATAAGAGCATGAACAGATATGCGGTAATGCTTGTATCGGCAACGGACTGACTGTGGTTCGGTGTTATCCCGGGTAGCCTTTTGTCCCGGAAAAATTCGGCTTTGGCTATATAAAAGCGCTGGCAAAGAATTACAATAGTATCCGGGCTGTCAAAAAGATCGAAGCTGTCGGACAGGATATCATCGGTGCCGACGTAAACCTTATCATGAAGTCCGCAGAAGATTCCTTATTCATTTAAGGGCAGGAATGCCGGGGAATACATCACAGTGTACGATTATAAGAGGAATATTTCCTATAGTAGTGGGAATAGTAATAAAAATCTCTCTTTGATATAATTATTAAAACACCAGATTCATTACGTGATGATGTGTATCTGAAACAGAGGCGGTCAAGGCCTTTGTGAGAAAAAGGAAACGGAGATAAAGGAAACGTTGAATGACAGCAGGCTGACCGGCGTTGTTTTCAATATTGTGCACAGTTCGTTTGTTGACGGATACGGTATTCGAACGACTGTTTTTCTGAAGGGCTGCCCCCTGCGCTGCCTGTGGTGCTGCAATCCGGAAGGACAGAAATTTGAGCCGGAACTGAAGTTCGTCGCACCTGACTGCAGCAGCTGCGGAAAATGCGTGGAGATCTGTCCTGTGGGAGCTCTTGCGATCAACCCAGATCCGGAACAGAAGCTTTTCATAGACAGAGAAAAATGCACCATGTGCGGAAAATGCGCGGATGCCTGTGCAGTCAACGCTTTTGGTATTATCGGAAAACGTATGACCGTAGACGAGGTCATGAAAATTGTCTGCAAAGATGAATATTACTATCGAAAATCCGGCGGCGGCCTGACGATCGGCGGCGGTGAGGCTACGGCCCAGCCGGACTTTACCCTGGCGCTTGTCCGTGCCTGCAAAGAGAACTATATTCACGTGGCGATCGATACCTGCGGCTTTACAACGACAGAGAACGGACGGAAGGCACTGGAAGAAGCAGACCTGCTTCTCTATGACGTCAAGGGCATTGATCCGGCGGAACACAGAAGAAATACAGGCGTTTCCAATGAGATCATCCTAGACAATCTGAAAAGACTCGACAGCATGGGCAAGCCGATCATTATCCGGTATCCGTTTATTCCGGGCTACAATGATTCACAGGAAACCATAAAAGCGATCGCTGCTCTGCTGGAGAAGCTGAAATCTGTCCAACGTGTAGACATTATCGGATATCATGAATACAGCAGGACAAGATACAAAGAACTGGGGATGCCGTATCCCCTGGAGCATATAAAAAGCACTCCGACCAATGAAAGACTGGAATCGGTAAAAACCATTTTTGAACAGCATGGACTGAAGACCCAGCTGGGCGGCTGATATATAGAGGAGGAATTATTCGTGGGCGAAAACAAACAGATAACAAGAATTGCCAGACTGCGCGAAAAACTGTGTGATACCCTGCCTGAGATCTGTATTGAACGCGCATGCCTGCTGACGCAGTCCTATCGGGAAACAGAGGCATATCCCGAAATCATCCGGCGTGCAAAAGCATTGGAAAAGATCCTGAGCAGCGTGACCATTCGTATCGAAGAGGACGAACTGATCGTCGGCCACACCATCAGCAAGAGACGCGGCGGGATCGTTACCCCTGAGATCAACGTGGAAAACTGCCGTGAGGCGATCGAAGCTCCCTCTACCAGTTCGGATGAGTTTGCTCCGATTCCTGAAGACTATATCAGCAGGATGCAGGATGTTATGTCATACTGGAAGGGAAAAGCGCTGTTTGACCGGGTTCAGGCCCGTGTTCCCGGAGAAATCCTGAACGTGGAATGCAAGACAATGATCCCTTCCGGCTCTTCAATTGCAAATAACTACATCGGCAGCCATATGAGCGTTGACTATTCAAGACTGCTGGCAAAGGGCCTTACGGCCATTAAAGCAGAAACGGAAGAGAAGCTTGCTGCTCTCGATCCGCTGGATCCGGCTACCGAGGACAGCCGTAATTTCTATACGGCGGTCATCATCACACTGCAGGCAGCCTGTGATTATTCCAGCCGGTATGCCGATCTTGCAAGAGAGATGGCGGGAAAAGAGATGAATCCCCAGCGCGCGGAAGAACTCCTGCATATTGCAGAGAACTGCGAATGGGTCCTTGCCAATCCGCCAAGGACATTTTATGAAGCGCTGCAGTTTGTATGGCTGTACTTTATCGTATTGATGACCGAAGCCTGGGGGCCCGGCATGGCATTCGGCAGAATGGATCAGTATCTGTATCCATACTATAAAAAAGATATAGAAAGCGGCATAATGACGCGCGAGCAGGCTCAGGAACTGCTGGGCTGCTTCTGCATCAAGATGAATGAGTCCGGCACCCGCTTCAGCTTTGAAAAGATCCGGACAGGCGGCGGCCTCAGCGTACTTTCCGACATTACGATCGGCGGCGTAACCAAAGACGGCAAGGATGCAGTCAATGATCTGACCTATCTTTTCCTGGATGTTCAGGAAGAAGTCCGGATGTTTGCAGACGAAGTCGTCATCCGTATCAGCAACGTGACACCGGATAAATTCGTTTTCCGTGCGTGTGAGGCTGCAAGAAACCTGAGAGGAAAATTCAAGTTTATCGGCGATGAAACGGCGGTATCTTCGATGCTGTTCAATGGCTTACAGCTGGAGGACGCCAGAGAATTTGCCCTGTCCGGATGTTCCCTGCCGACCGTCCCGGGTGTTTCCTGGGATATTATCGGCGGGCTGGTCAACCTTCCGTTAATGGTCGAGCTGGCGCTGAACAACGGTTACTCCCCGGTATTGGGAGAACAGATCGGCGCAGAAACAGGCGATCCCAGGGAATTCAGATCCTTTGAGGATGTCTGGGAAGCCTATAAGAAACAGGTGGAATTCTGTCAGGAAGTTTATGTTCGCGTCCGGAATGCAGACAGGGCTGTGTCTGCGGAATACGCTGCCACACCGTTCCAGTCTGCCGGATACCAGCGCTGCCTTGACAGCGGCAGGGACCTCACATGGGGCGGATCGGCGCCGTATGTGACCGATGCGATATCCGCTATCGGAGGGGCAAATGCCTGCGACTCGCTTGCGGTCATCAAAAAACTGATTTTTGAAGATAAGAAGATAACTATGGATCAACTGCTTGAAGCGATGAAAAAGAATTTCGAAGGTGAAGAAGAGCTTCTCAAGCTGATCGACAGTGTGCCGAAATTCGGCAACGATGATGACTACGCTGATTCCATAATGGTAGATATTTATGATCATTTCGAAAAGGGAATGCGTCGCTTTAAAGGCTATAACAACAACAAATATACCGTCCAGTCCTACACTGCCGGCGGGTATCTGATCCTTGGAGAGAATGTCGGCGCACTGCCGGACGGCAGAAAGGCCGGAATACCCATTTCCGACGGCGGGGCATCGCCTTATCATGGACGCAACCTTTCCGGCGCAACGGCGACCTTCAATTCAGTCAACAAGATCGACATCGTGAAACTGAGTTCCGGTGTGGCCCTGAATATGAAGTTCAGTCCGAGCCTGCTTAAAGACGCGGAATGCATCCGGAAGTTTGCCGCCCTGCTGAGAGGATATTTCGAAAAAGGAGGCTTCCATGTTCAGTTCAATATCGTCAGCTCCGCAATGCTGCTGGACGCGATGAAGCATCCCGAGAAATACAGAGACCTGCTGGTCCGTGTCGCTACTTACAGTGCATTGTTCACGAATCTCGGGCCGGAGCTCCAGCTCCAGCTTGTTGACAGGGTTGAGAACACAGAGGTGTAATTTTTTCAGAGAACGAACCTAAAAACAGGGCATTTGTATTCACCGGCAATGCCCTGTGTTAATAAAAGGCCGGCGGCTTTCTGCTGGAGAAAGGAGAACATCATAGAAAGAAAATATCCTAATCTTTGTTCACCGATTCAGTTGGGAAATACTGTTTTCCGCAACCGGATGTTCTGCGCTCCGACGGCGCACAAGGCGATCTCTCCCGAGGGATATGCGCTTGATCCCATGATCGAAAACTTTGAGATCAGGGCCAGGGGCGGCGCGGCAAATATAACCGTCAGTGAGGCCATTGTTCACCGGAAAACCGGGATCAGGCCTGCTATGGGAGAAGCGTTTACAGCCGGCCAGTTTCTCGAAGTAGAAGATGTCCGTGCCATTCCAGGGCTTGCGGCTACAGCCCGGGCGATCTCCCGCCACGGCGCAGTGCCCAGCATGGAACTGAACCATCCGGGAAAACGGGGCATTTACAGGGCTCCCGACGGCCGTGAGATCCATTACGGAGCCTCCGAGGGGTTCCTTTCCGACGGAATAACTCCCATAGAAGAGATGCCGGTCGAAATTATTAAGGAAATCATTCAGAGCTACGGCACAGCTGCCGCGAACTTAAAGCGCGCCGGCTTCGGCATGCTCTTTATCCATGGAGGCCATGGCTGGCTTCTGCATCAGTTCTTTTCTCCCGCTATGAATCATCGCAGGGACGAGTACGGCGGTTCACTTGAAAACAGGGCTAGATTTATGCTGGAAGTCCTGGATACCGTCCGCAAAGCCGTCGGGCCCGGCTTCCCGATCGAGCTGCGCATCAGCGCGGACGAAGACATTCCGGGCGGTTATAAAATCGGTGATGCGATTGAACTGGCGAAGCTGGTGGAAAACAGGGTCGACCTTCTCCATGTGTCTACCGGCGTACACAGTGAAGAGCCGGATGAGAGATGGCAGCCCGACGGTTTCAAGCCCAGAGGCGTCAATGTGCATTATGCCGCCGAGATCAAGAAGCACGTATCGGTCCCTGTGGCGACGGTCGGTGCCCTGAATGATCCGGAAATGATGGAAGAAATCATTGCTTCCGGAAAGGCCGATGTCGTAGAAATGGCCAGAGCCCTTATCGCGGATCCGGAGCTGCCGAACAAGGTCATGGCCGGACGGGAAGATGAGATCGTGCACTGCCTGCGCTGTTTTGTCTGCCTGAATGACCGCTTTAAAACAGGCATCAGCGTCTGCTCCCTCAACCCGCAGTATTCCCGCGAGCATGAGGCGCTGAATTTTGCGCCGGCTGCAGTCTCGAAACGGGTGCTGGTCGTCGGCGGAGGACCCGGCGGCATGGAGGCAGCCCTGACCGCAGCCCGCAGAGGCCACAAGGTAACGCTCTGCGAGAAGCGCGGCCAGCTGGGCGGGGCTATGCTTTGTGAAAAATCTTCATTTAAAGAAGACATGATCAAAGATGCTGCTGCAATGGCTAAAATGTGTGAGAGAGCCGGCGTTGATATCCGGCTCAATACCGAGGTCACCAAAGAATACGCAGAGAAGGAAGCACCGGATGCGGTGCTGGTGGCTGCAGGTGCTGTTCCTTTTGTCCCGCCGATACCAGGTATCGACAATCCCCGCGTTATTCTGTCGGAAGATCTGTCCGAACGGTTCGATGAAGTCGGAAAGCGTGTCGTTATGCTTGGCGGCGGCCAGGTCGGCTGCGAGTTTGCCCTGCACCTGGCGATGGAGGGGCATGAGGTCACGGTCGTCGAAATGCTGGATGAACTGGCAGCGGATGCAGGACCCAGAAGAGTGCGCCCGCTTCTATTGAAGAAAATGGAAGAATACGGCATCCGTACAGAGACAGGGACACGCGCATCCCGTGTTGCGGACGACGGCCTCTATGCGGTCGGTCCCGACGGAAAAGAAGTATTTTTCCCGGCAGACACCGTAGTATGCGCTGCAGGCCGCAGACCTGCAAAAGATGTTGTTGAAGAGCTCAGAGACGCTGCACCGATGGTACGCTTTTTCGGCGACTGCGTGACTGCCGGCAGGCTGGTTGAAACAACGGCAAACGGTTATTCGGCGGCTCTTGATGTTTAAACAAAGACAGTATTCATTACACTTGTTTTATAAAGAAAGAGAGCAGATGTCTTCACGGCATCTGCTCTCTTTTTTGTTTGCGCGCCATGGGCGCGCTCTAACGGGTGAAAGTCCCGAGTACGCGTAGGCAACAACGAAGTACATAGCTGAACAGCAAGGGTGTCCATCGCGAGGTGGAATCTGAAGGAAGCTGTAGGCAAACCCTTGGCCTGACGGACAGGAACCACATATAAGGCTGGGAAATACGGATAAGTCGGCGAGAAGCGATGAAGTCCAAAAGTTGCTGGAAGTACCAGTAAATGTGGCAGGTGGATGAGGGGAAAGAGCGTGCACCTTAAGCG